>NZ_JBEZEL010000011.1:124159-171727 GCF_040648855.1 Streptosporangium sp. NPDC049078 | reverse complement strand
CGTTGCGGCTGGTTAGCGTGTCGGGGTGCTCTTCCCCCAGCACCCGGCGGCGTATTTCTAAGACGGCCCGCTGCTCGACCTCAGCCTCCTCCAACCGCTCTAGGTCACGAAACACGTTTGCGAGGTTGTTGCGGCTGGTTAGCGTGTCGGGGTGCTCTTCCCCCAGTGCCTGTCGTCGAAGGTTTATTGCCTTGAGCCATGCTGGTTCGGCGAGGTGGTAGCGGCCTTGACGCTCGACGGTAGAGGCGATCTGTTCGGCATCCTCGGGATAGTGAACGTGATTGAGAGCAGCGTGTATCACTAAGTCGGTAACTTGCGCTGTAGGGCCGTCGGCTTGCTGCTTCAAGTCAACGAGGTAGTCAAAAACGGTAACGCCATCGGCGACACTTTCCGGTATAGGCGATAGTAGTGCAGTAGTAGCACGGCGAGGTCGGATCACCCATTCCCACGCTTCCTCCAGAGATTCTGGCCGCAACCGGTGGCCGCCTTTGACCTCCAAGTAATTAGTGTGAAGTTCTTCGATAAGTTGACGGGGAACCGGGCTGGTGTATCCGGTCCGACGACAGTCGATAGCGACAGCGACTAGAGACGCACCACGCGGGTTGACTCCTACATCCCATGCGTTTTCGTAATCGCGTTGCAGTTCCGGGCCAGAGGCAAGATATTCAGCAATTCCATATTCATTAGTCTGCTGCACGGCTGATGCGATACGAGAATCCCAAACGCAGGCTTGTGCACGTTCCAGCTCACTAGTGGTGAACTTACGCTCCAGTCGGACCACCTCAGCCTGCTCCAGAGTTTCTCTCATCTCACGGACAACTGATCGTGTGGTGTCATCGTGGACGATAGAAGAGCTAGTAAGGCGGGCCTGTTCGGCGCTGCGCAAGGTGGCCAAGATGACTCGGTGGGCGTTTCCTGCGGTGATACGAGCGATGTGCTCACGGGTCAACCCGCCGGTTCCTAAATAGTGTTCCAAGTCTGACAGCCATAGCACGGCCCTGCTGGCGTGGATGGCTTGCTCGATCGCGGCTGGTAGTGCGATGCGGTCATGTGGAGCAATTACTATGTGATCGGGCAGCACCGCACGCATGGCTTCGTAAGCGGTGCGGGACTTACCTGCGGTGGAATCCCCCACCAACAACACGAATCCGCCCGCTATAAGCCGCTCGCGTACCTGCCTGTCGACGTCACGCGGCACGTAGGTCGGCGGCTCTGCCTTGGGTGCGGAAGACAGCACGATCGCCGGATGCACCCCAAGATGAATCGGGTCATTCAGCTGCGCCACCTTCGGCAGGCGCCCGCTAGGCAAAACTAGGCAGCCGTCTTTTAACTTGAACACGTTCTCGTCACGTCGAGCAGTGAGCCGCTTGTAGCGTTCCTGTGCCAACCCCGACAGCACCACCACGACCGCCACCCCGACCGCGGCACCACTTACGGCCCAGGGGTTGGTCACCCTGAAAGCCGTAAGAACGGCTGTTACCGCCCCCAGCACAGCCAACGCCACCAGAGCGATTAGTGCACGACGCTCCTGCCACCGGCCACCACCCATAAGTGCCACCCCTCGCCCGTGAACGGAGATTCGCACGCCGAACGGAAGACGGCTAGCCGAACGATGTCGTTGACACCCGACCGTCACACCACCCGTCCACCCTAGATACCCCAGTTGCTCGGAGCTGAAGACTCAAATATTTCAGAACGAAGAGGCATCCCTCCGACCAGGGAACATGCCTGCACCGTCATTAGTAAGGCAGTTTCGGTCCATTGATCGACTTCCGACCTTATGCATCGACCGCCCACCGCAAGGTGACTGCAGAGCGGTACCCCTACGGCAACATCTGGAGAGCAACCAAACCGCATTAGCAACTCTGATCTTGCCCGTTCGGATCGGTTCAACCTGGACCAACAGGGGTGGCTGGTCTGCCTAGGACGAGGCTGTACGGCGGTGAACTGCAACCCAAACTGCAACCCGCGCAGGGCTCAAGCTGCGCGCCGCGCACACCTCCGCCCGCCTGATCATCCCGTCTGCCTCGACCCACCGCGAAGCGGCAGCGGGCCGGCACGGAGGGGCAAGCCCGTCTTCGCGTGTCCGTTCGCCGGTCACTGTTCCTCATTCATGGGATGCCAACCGTCATAGACGGGCTTGAGCCGGAGGAGCTGGCCTGCTGGGCTTGCCTGGGTCGAGACAGACGGGATGATCAGGTCCATCTCAACCACATATGGCCTTGTGGTCGCGTACCAGCGAACATCCCGGAGTCGAGTGCCCCCGCCGGAGGCATGGCGGTTTTCAAGAGGGCTGCGTTCCGAGCAGAGACAGGGCCTCTCACCAGGGCAAGAGCATCGTTTCCCGTCTCGACCACCGAAGATCATCCCGCGCATATCCCGCAACGGCTACTCATCGACCTCGGCGTGCCTGGCGCGCTCTCGCAGCCGGCGTAGGTGACGGTCATACTGACCGGCATATGACCTCTCGGCTCTGTCGACCAACCGGTTCTGCGGGTCGGAGGAGCTTTCATACAACTCGGTCTCGAACGGATCGTGGTCGTACTCGACCAGCCGTGCCAACGCCTCACGGTCTTGCTCGATGGAACCTCGCGCCCGAACCTGTTCGCGCCACCTCTTCGCACTCGCCATGGCCTCATCCACACCTCGACCTTAACCGCGATGCCAGGCGAGAGGGCACCTGCCCAAACCGCATTAGCAGCTCGGGCCGTGATCACTCCAGTACGTTCAACCTGGACAGACGCCCGTGAACGGCCGCTCCTGAACGGCCGCTCCTGAACTGGGCGACATGGCGCGGAACTGCAACCCAAACTGCAACCGCGCTCGACAGTTGCCATGCCTAACATCCTGCTTGCGAATCTGCCCGATCTTCAGATGGCGAGCCGGACGGCGGAATGTCTGTGAGTGACCGTGAATCTCCCTCATTGGTCGCCCTTAATGGCATATCAACGGCATGCGATCACGCTCTCGAACTGGCACGGCGAATTATACAAAGATTGGCCCCCGATGTTCTGCTGTCTAGCGTGATGATGTACCCCTAGGATGCGAGCCTCGTCAACGTGACATGCACGTAGCTCTGGGGTGAATACTTGCTCTCTGTTCATACTCTGATGCATTCAGTAGTGTCCGGACATGGCCAAACGAAAATCGGGATCACTCGGGAAGTATTGGGGTTACCTGCTTTTTGTGGTGGTGATCACAGGTTGGCTGACTCAATCAGTCGGTCCTGCGGGCTTGCTTGCTCTGTCCGGGTTGACCACGGTGTTCTTCCTCTTTCGCGTGCCAGTGTGGTGCGGCGCCCTCACGCGCGATAGACAACCCTGCCGGAAAAACGCTCACGGCCTCCTGATGGGGTGCTCGTATCAGCAGCACAAGTGGCAGAAGCTGAAGTTCGCTGTGGTACCGCCGAAGTGGCGTGAACTCAACCGAGGACTATGGGTTGCGCCAGAGAAGTCGGTGGCTACCACCGCTGCCTTCTGCGGCATGATCTCGGCCGTCGTCGCCACGATTGATCTCATTGCCAAATAGAGCAATCGCACCTCCTAATGGAAGGGTGGATAACAGGAACCGCGAGCTGCTTGAGCGCCACCTCAGCGTTGTGTGCGTGCTGGCGGCCATCACATGCCGTCAACTACAATCTCCCGCGATTGCCCGCCCCATCGGGCACGCAACGGGCACGGCCTGACCTTCAAGACCGCTTCCTTATCAGGAGCATCCAGGCCACCGTCAAAAGCTTACGACCTACCCTCGAATGGTGCTAGATGGGTGTGATCGCGAGGCGTTGTGAGGGGCTGTTGCAGTACTCGTTGCAGTACTGCATCGTCTCCAACTCTTCCCCGCTCTCCTCGGAGCTGCCAATCCCAAGGTGAGGCCACTGAGCCAAGGGGACATGAAGCTGATCGCGAAGCGACACCATGGACGCCCTTAACTCAGTGGGTTTGGCTTGGACTCTTGTCTAGGGAGGGGAAACGAGAACCCTACGTTAGTCAATTGCCTTCTGGAGCCAGGTCGCGAGGAGCACAGCGATCCCGATGCCCGTGGTCAAACCAGCACCTACACCTGCAATGCCACCTACCGCGAAGCCAGACACCACACCAACGAGCGCTCCAACGAGCCCGGAGAACCCAAGGATGGTTACCCAGCGGTGGGGAAGCCGGGGCGGTTCGGAGGCAGATTCAGTGTTACTCCGTGAGGATCCCTGGAATAACCTCATGATGAAACGTCCCTTCGTACTAGCTGAGTGGATCGGGCGTGAGAGCGGCTCCCTGTTGGCGCAGGGGGTCGTTCGCTTTGGGGCGACGGCCTCGCCGGTTCTCGGGTAGAGAGTCTGAGGGGTGAGCATGACACCTTCGCTGCTCGCCCTCGAAGGAGATTGCTCCTTCTGTGAGTAAGAGAGGTAGCCCTGAGTCTTTTCCAGCAGTAACTGGTGGTTGAGGGCGATGTTGATGTCGTCGCCCTCGAAGTCGACCGCCTGCGCCTCGTCGGCAGAAGCGAGCGGTACCTGGGGAACTCGGGGACGAGGAGTCGGGTGGTGTTGCGGCCTCCCGCGCTGAAGAAGCCGATCATGCCCTCGCCAGCGCCTCCTAGGATCTTGAGCTGCCCATCGTCAACAAGCACGTCTGGATCAATCCGGAACATCACGTGGATCCGCCTCCTGTGTGTCGAGCGCCATCCGCTCGGCGCCTGGGGTTCAAGTGTTCACTGTCGCGCACCTGCGCTCCCCTTCTTATGGCTCTTAGGTTTCCTAGTTAGAGATACAAGTGGCCTTCGTATTAAGGGCTGTGGATACTGTGGAAAGCCATTGTTTCCGCAGGTCAAGTGCTGTTTTTTCATCCACCGGGGCTGTGGGCGACCACTGTGGACAACTCTTGGGGCTGGGGAGAACTCCGGAGTACACACAGGCCGTCCTCAGATTCGGTGCCCTCTGTCCACTAGCTATCCACGAGGTTTCCCCAGGTTCTCCACGACGTGTCCCCAGGCTGTCCCTGACTTCTCCCCAGCGTTATCCACAGCGCTTTCAACAGCTGTACCGGCAGAAAACCCTCTCCGTTGCGGGACTGCTGCTTGATGAGGATCGTCAGCTCGTTGACCTGGTTGTAAATCGACAGGCCGAAGTAGGCGGTCAGTGTGACCAGCTGTTTCGGCGCCCGGTCGCTGGAGATGACGATCTGCTTGTTGGAGTTGTGCAGGGTGTTGAAGGTGTGGAAGAACTCCTCCTGCGTCTGCTCCTTGCCCTCCAGGAACTGGATGTCGTCTACCAGCAGGATGTCCACCGCCCGGTAGCGGCCACGGAAGTTGTCGGCCTTGTGGTCGCGGATGGAGTTGATGAAGTCGTTGGTGAACTCCTCCGAGCTCACGTACCTCACCCGCGCGCCGTCGTACAGGCTCTGCGCGTAGTGGCCGATCGCGTGCAGCAGGTGGGTCTTGCCCAGGCCCGAGTCACCGTAGATGAACAGGGGGTTGTACGCCTTGGCCGGCGCCTCGGCCACCGCGACCGCCGCCGCGTGCGCGAACCGGTTGCTGAAGCCGATCACGAAGGTCTCGAAGGTGTACTTCGGGTTCAGCCGATGCTGGGACGGGACGTTCTCGTTCAGGGAGTTCCCAAGAGCCCTTTCCCGCTGTTCCCCATCATTTTCGTCCCATCGGGGCACGCGACGGGCACGCCTGAGAACCCCGCGCGGCGCGCATACTCCGCCCGCCTGATCATCCCGTCTGCCGTCGACCCGCCCGAAGGGGAAGTGGACCGGGGGGCACGGGGCCAAGGTGGAGCGCCCTACTGGACGAACGACCTTGGCCCCGTGCCCCCCGGTCTGCTCGGCTTGTCCCGGATCGATGGCAGACGGGATGATCAGGCCCTTACTTCAACCTCCTACGGACTGTGCGGGGAAACTCGCGATCATCCCGGAGCCGGAGCGCCCCCGCCGGAGGCAAGTTTTCTGCTTTTGGTCGCATAGCGAGAGCCTCAGCTATATGTTGGGTTTGCTCACGCAACAATGTTCCACCAAACCTAGCCGCCACCTTCGACGTGGCTACTCGTCCTGCTCAAGGCGAGTGAAAGCCGGGTGCATTGTTAAGTGCGTGCTTTGGTAATGCGCTACAGGGTCCCACCCACTGTGATGTCGAAGATCACACAGAGTAATGGGGCTTCCTGTGGCGCTTTTTGCGTAGAAAGGAGGGAAATGGGAGCGTCAGAGGAGATCGGACGGACGGCCCGGTTCGCTGCAACGAACTGGGGCCGTACCGCCCGAATGTGTCTGCTACTGATGGCCACCGCCGTAGCGGTAGGAGCCTTCATAGCGACTAGGAACCTGCCCCTCATCACTTGGTAACAGGCTCCATCCACGAGGTTGCATGCATGCATGGATTCCATGCATGCATGCAACACGTACGTTCGAAGGTAGCGGAAGTTCGCGGAAGTTCGCGAAAGTTCGCGAAAGTTCGCGAAGCACTGTGAGCTCTCTATGGCCCAAGTGCAACCTTGGCTTCCAGTCTCGGAGTTGGACGAGATTTCAGACCTGAGAGAGCGAGCGGGCCGACGCAATGGAAGCACCTAAAGGGCCTTGAAGAGGTTGGGCCTGCCAGTCGAAGCTCTCGCCCCTGGGCGGCGGTGCGGCCCCACTGCGGCGGGCGATGGTCGAGTGCGGCGCGTGGCCGGTGCGACGGGCGGGCCGATTCCCGCCGCCGTTCGGGACCGGCGCCCACGCCGCACGCCCGGACGGCGGGCGGGTGGAGGGCCGTGCGGCGGCGCGCCGCGCCGCCGTCTTGATACCTATGAGAACAATTCGGCAGTGTGTTGGCATGATCCAAAAAACTTCGGACTGCATCGAGGTCCGCGTCACTGCCAGCAGCCGTGATGAGGCTGATCGGATTTGTTCGGCAGTGGTGGAGCGTCGGCTGGCTGCGGGGGCTCAGGTCGTCGCGCCGATCGAGTCGACCTACTGGTGGGCCGGGGAGATCCAGCGCTCCGACGAGTGGTTGTTGCTGATGACGACCACCACCGGGCGGTTCGAGGACTTGGCTCGGTGTGTGCGGGAGCTGCACTCTTACGAGGTGCCGCAGATCATCGCCAGCGCACTCGTGGCGGGCACTGCTGACTACCTGGAATGGATCAGGCGGGAGACGGCCCCGCGTTCCGGCGGGTAGCGGCGATGTCGCCGAGCAGCTCGCGAACGGTGTGGTCGATGCCCGTGAGAACAATTCGGGAGTGATCTGTGATGGGCTGCGCTCAACGTGCAGGTGACTGGTAGAACGCTGGATGTGGAGGATCGTCGGGATCGCCTGCGGGCGCTGGGTGAGTTGTTGCGTCGGCTACGTAAGGACGCTGGGCTGACGGGGAAAGACCTGGCGGTGCGGGCCGGGGTGGCTCAGCCGACGATCTCTCGGATTGAGACCGGGCGGCTTCTTCCGGTTCCGGAGACGGTGGATCGCCTCGTTGAGGCGTTGGGCCTGGATGAGGCGGGCCGCGGGGAGCTGGATGCTCTGCTGGTGCGGCTGCGTGATGAGGTGTCTCGTCTCAAGGGTGGGCTTGCCGGTCGGGAGGCGGCCAATGTCGCCCGGCTGCGGTCGGCGCGTCGGGTGGTGGTGTTTTCTTCGGCAATGGTTCCGGCGTTGTTGCAGACGGCGGAGTATGCCCGGTTGGCGTTGGCGGTCGGTCGTGAGGTGGATGAGGAGGACGCGGCCAAGGCTGCGGCGGTTCGGGTGGAGGGGCAGTCGGTCCTGTTCGAGTCCGATCGGGAGTTCTTCTTCGTGTTGACTGAGGGGGCTGTGCGTACGTGGCCGGGGTCGCCGGCGTTGATGCTGGCTCAGCTTGATCGGCTGTTGCAGGTGGCGACGCTTCCTGGTGTCACTGTCGGGGTGGTGCCGTGGTCGGTGCAGGCTCCGGCGTTTCCGTTGCATGGGTTCACGGTCTATGACGGTGCGGTGAGCGTGGTGGAGAGCCTGACGGGTGATCTGACGTTGACGGAGCCTGGGGAGCTGTCGGCTCACGGGGAGATCTTCGAGGTGTTCGCGGCGGTGGCGGTCTATGGCGAGGGGCTGCGGGATCTTCTGGGGCGAATTGGTGCCGACTATCGCACCTTGACGACACACCTCTAACGTCTGACGCATTTATGCGTCGAATTCCTTGAGATGCTTCTAGCATCACTCATACGCTGGCCCGGTGGATGTATAGCCCCCTAGACATCGGAGTCCGCTATGTCGCCCTGGCGCATGTCCCGCACCTTTCCCGGCTCTCCCGTGGCGATCACCGAAGCGCGACGCTTCGTCACCACCCTTCTGAGCGCCTGGCCCGTGACCGAAGACGCCGAACTGATCGTCAGCGAACTGGCCACCAACGCCATCCGTCACTCTGCAAGCGGCCGGTTCGGCGGCTGCTTCACCGTCGCCGTCCACGCCAACCACAGCCGGATCTGGCTCGGCATCCTGGACCAGGGCGGCCAGCGCGCACCGCACCCCCTCCCTCCTCAAGCCGACGAGGAAGGGGGACGGGGCCTGGCCCTCGTCGCCGCTCTGGCGGTCAGCTGGGGTGTGACCGGAGATGAGCAGGGTCGCATTGTCTGGGCCACCCTGAACCCGGCTCCCGAGAAGACGGCTGCGTGGTGAAAAGGTGCCTGGCCCCACACGTGGGACCGTTGCGGGCCGGTCACGTCCCGCTGGCCTGGAGCGATCCGCGAGAGGACGGGCGGCGGCGAGTGATCGCCTGGACCTGTGACTGCCGCTCGGTCATTTACGAACTGTGCTCGGCGGGCGGGCAGTCCTACCTTCGCCGCACCGTGCAGGGCGTTCAGCTGAACGTCACCGAGACTCCCCGAACCTGCGCCAGGGAAGCGCGTGACCTTTGGGTTGAGTTGCTGACGGGGCACGTGCGATGACGCGCGGTGTGCCAAAGCGACGCTCGGCGATCCGGGCAACCAGTCCAAAAACCGGCGAACAGCTCAAAGCTGTACTGTCAAGGGGGATAGACGACATTTCGTCTAGGGGTCTAGACTCGGCTGAGCATCACCGAAAGGGAGCCCCTGTGCCACCGAGTGACCTTGAGCGCATCGCCGCCATGGACGACCCGTATCTGTTGATCCGGGCCGCAACCGAGCGGCTGAGCATCGCGCAACAAGAGGTCACCGAACTGGCTCGTCTGCGACGCCGCGTCATCCAAGAGTTGCACGCTCAAGGCATCTCATACGCGCAGATCGCCGAGCAGGCCGGTCTGTCGCGTGGACGCATTCACCAGATCAAGCACACCGGTCCGGCTCCGGAAGGGGCGTTCCTCGGCACGGGCACGGTGACTGTGGTGACCCCGCTGCGACTGGACCCAGAACACAACCGGCCCGTGGTCGCCCTGGACGACATGCGCTCAGGTAAGCGATTGGAAGACCTCGCGCGCTCCTTCGGGCTCACCGTGGCCTCCGACAACGTCTCGGTCGACGGGCAGATCGACCTCAACCGGCCTGGCCTGCTCGTCATCTGCGGTCCCCGGATGGCAGAAGCGATGCGCACCGCCTACGACACCGACCCCGTGATCAGGTGGGAGCGCGACGACCTCGGCTGGCTGCTGCGCGACACCCGGACCAACGTGGCCTATCGCTCCGGCAGCCAGGTCAACCCGCCGAAACCGACCGACTCGGCCTACCTCGGCCGCCTCCCCCGCCCCGATGGCACCGGCACGTTCCTAGCCATCGCCGGCATTCACCCCAACGGCTCGCTCGGCGTTGTCGACCTGCTCGCCTCCGAGATGGCCGGCATCTGGGGTCAGGTGGGGGACACGGGTTTTTCCACCGTGGTCTCCGTTGAATACGACCCCGCTACGGGAGAACCGGTCCGTACACGACTCGCCTGCCCTCTCTATCGGCACGAGGACAGCTGACGTGCGACTCACTCTCGCCACCCAATCCGCCCACCCCGATCGCCCCAACGAAGACTTCATCGGGACCACTTCTGACGCGGTGGTGCTCCTGGACGGCGCCGGAACCCCGGCGGGACTGAAAACGGGCTGCTCCCATGGCATCGCCTGGTACGCCCACACGCTCGGCTCAACCCTGCTGGCTGCAGCCACCCAAAGCACTGGCCCCCTGGCCGAGATCCTCGCCGAGTCGATCAAGAACGTCGCCTCGCTACACGACTTCACCTGTGACCTGATGCACGCGGGATCCCCTTCGGCCACGGTCTCGATGGTGCGCCGTACGGGTGACGTCCTGGAATGGCTGGTGCTGGCCGACTCCGCCGTTGTCCTCGACACCGGTACAACCGAGCCGACCGTGATCTGTGACGATCGAGTGAGTCAGATCGGATCGCGCCACCGGGCGCTGATGGACAGCCTGCCGGGCGGAAGTCCCGAGCATGCCGAAGCGTTTCGAGGCTACGTCGAGACGTTGCGCGACCATCGCAACCGGGCCGGTGGTTTCTGGGTCGCCTCCGTCGATCCCCTCGCCGCAGAACAGGCATTCACCGGCACCGCCCCGCTGGATCAAGTACGGGCGGTGGCACTGTTAAGTGACGGCGCCTCCCGTCTCGTCGACCGCTTCGCCCTGGCGAGCTGGCGACAACTCCTCGACCTCCTCGCCCAGGACGGTCCCGACGAGCTGATCCGCCGTGTCCGAGAGGCCGAACACAGCGATCCAGACAGCTCTCGCTGGCCTCGGAGCAAGATTCACGACGATGCCACTGTGGCCCTCTGGGAATTCTCCTGAGGCATTTCGGACCCTTTCTACCCGCCTTGTCCTCATGGAACAGCTGCACCTGTGTGGGGATCCGCGGCAGGGATCGCATCGTGGCCATTCGACGCCCTATCCCCGTCCGCTTCGAGCAGGTCTCCCCGCGCGGCTGTTCATCAGGCTGCAGATCCTTGACCTCCGCGCAGGACTCGCAGAGTCATGCCCGGATTACGGACGTAGGTGAGCCAGAAGCTCGTCTCCGGCGGGGTAAGGGCGCTCCTTGGGCAAGAGACGTGCTGCGGTATCCGGCTCGTCGTTGCGTATGAGTGTGTGGATCTCCCGGGCAAGCGGAGTCACGTCAGTGACGGCGACCATCCACTCGTCTGCGTACCGGCGCGCCCCCTCGTCCGAGAAGCCGAGCTGCAGCGAACGGTAGGGCAGCGGCTGCAGGTGAAGATCGCGTTCGGGATCCCACTGCACTCGGGTCGGTGCATTCTTCAGCTGCCGCTTCCAGGTAGCCCGATCGGGATGAAGCCCATGCTCATAGTGCGACAAGCACGCGTGGCGGAGGGCCCACTCGAACCCTTCGCGGATGATCTCGATGGCGAGAATGGTCTCCTGCCCCTCCTTGGTGCCCCAGCCGCAGCGGTACATCATCCACAGGAACGATGGTTTGACCCACGTCATCCGATCTCGCTTCCAGGCGATGGGGAAGCGGCCGTAACGAGCGGCGGGGAGGCCGATCTCCGGAGCGTAGGCCTGGTAGACGGTGACCGTGGACACGGTGTGGACCGCCCGGATCCTGTGCTTTGGTTCTTCCATGGGGAACACGATGAGGCCGGCCGCTGGGAAGATCCATTGATTTAGAAGCCGTCTCCTTCGGCTTCGCTGGCTAGTGGCGCGTCACTGAACCTTGCTGGGCTATTTGATCTCGGCGGGTGAGCAGGCCAGCCTGGTCCCGGAGTAGTTCTGGGAGGTGGTCGTGGCGCGTAAGCCTGAGGTGTTCGTCCGTGCGTTGACGATGGAAGAGGGGCGGCGCCTGCAAAGGATCACCCGGTCGGCCAAGGATCCGGTGAAGCTGCGGCGGGCGATCGTGGTGCTGATGTCCGCACAAGGACAATCGGCTTCGGCGATCACGTCGTTGATGCAGGTCAGTGACGACTACGTGCGCCAGGTGGTGCACGCGTTCAACGAGCGGGGGTTCGAGGCTCTGGACCCAAAATGGAGCGGGGGTCGTCCACGCAGGATCAGTGAGTGGGTGCGCGAGCGCATCTGCCTGATCGCCCGGACGACCCCCGCCGAGTGGGGCCTGACCGGCTTTTCCACCTGGAGCCTGTCCAAGCTCGCCGCCCACCTGGTCGAGCTGCGGCTGGTGACCTCGATCAGCCGCCAGCACCTGGCGCGGATCCTCAAGGCCGGCAAGGTGTCATGGCAGACCACCACGACGTGGAAGAGCAGCAACGACACCGACTTCGTCGCCAAGATGCGGCGCATCCTGGCCCTGTACGACGCCCCGCCACCGGGCGGACGGGTGGTGTGCGTGGATGAGTTCGGCCCCTTGAACCTGCAGCCCCGCCAAGGCAAGGCCTGGCGGCCGGGTAAGAACCCCCGCCGCCTGCGGGCCACCTACAACCGCTACAGCGGGGTCATGCACCTGCTCGGCGCCCTGGACCTGGCCACCGGGAAGATCCACTACCGGATCCGTGAACGCAAACGCTGGCGTGAGTTCCTGTCGTTCATCAAGTCCCTGCGGGCCCGCTGGCCCGCAGGCACCCTCCACCTGATCGTGGACAACTACTCGCCGCACAAGCATCCCCAGGTCAAAGCCTGGGCCGCCGCCAACGACGTCGAGCTGGTGTTCCTGCCGACCTACGCCTCCTGGCTGAACTGGATCGAGTCCGAATTCGCCGCTTTGCGCTACTTCGCCCTCAACGGCACCGATCACCGCAGCCACTCCGAGCAGAACGCCGCCATCGCCGCCTACATCCGCTGGCACAACCGGCACGCTCAGCCCAAGGTCAGCTTCGCGGCCAGTTCCCCAATCCGCTCATGGACCAGTTACCCCACCAAGGTTGCGTGACGCGCCACTAGCTCTTGCCCCTGAAGCGCCCTGAAAGCCCGGTGCTACCTGGTAAACAACCTCAAGATCATTGCTCGCGTATTGCGCGACCGCTGACGCGGGGCCCCTCAGGGCTACATCTGCCGCATGTCCCGGAAACGCAAAAGAGGCCCCGGAGGGCCTCTGAGCTGCCAGTTTGGCTGGTGGCAGGTGCAGGACTTGAACCTGCGTAGGCTGAGCCGACGGTTTTACAGCGGGCCGACGATTCCGACTGCGGCATGCCTTTGAGCTGGCCGTACGGCTCCGCTTGAAGCCTTGGCATGCGAGATCATCCCGCACTTATCCCGGATCTTGGTATGCGCTCCCATACGCTCTTGCGCTGGGCGATCCACCGGGATCGGACTACCTATGCCGGAAGCTCCTGCTTCTCGATCCCTCTCGATGCAACGGCGCTCAACCTCGTTCCCCGGTGAGCCAGGGTGAGGAACGAACCCTGGATCTTCGATCGCCCCCGACCACGGCAGATCTCAACCACGATGAGGCGATCGTCGGGCTGCATCGGGGCGGCGGTGCGACCAAAGGCCGGCGGGGACGTAGGTACGGCGTGGCGCGCGTGCGGCGACGGCCCGGAGTCCTGCCCGCGCGCCGGGACCGGCCCCCAGGCCGCATGCCCGGCGTGCGCCGCAGGCGCAGGGCCGGGCGACGGCGCGCAGCGCCGCCCCTTGATACCCATGAGCGTAATTCGGCAAAAACAATCGGGACCAGACATCAAGTCAGGCGCAGCATACGCAGACGCATGCATTGGAGGAGCGGCCATGCAACTGGACTACATGCTGTGAGCTGCGCGAACCTTCTGCAACGCCTCTTCTACGCTTTGGAGGATCGTCCTGTACAAGACTCGCTCTTGCCAAGTGCGGCGCCATCACACTGCTCGGTTAGCATGACCCGACAGAGGAGGTCGCAGCAGCCGATTACCTGGACACTTTATGGCAACCAGTGATCGTTGCGTCTAAACACTGATCACCTGATACGCGAAAAGGGTAGATTCCCTGTTGGCGACGTTCCAATCTGGTTAAGTGGCAGATACGGATCAGTGGCACGTGACTGTGCGGGAGAGGCCTGCCAACGAACCGGAAATTTCACCCAAAATGCTTGTGTCATGGACATGCGTGGAAGAGGGGGACATAACGTGTTAACAGAGGCGTTAGCAGCCATTGCTGCAGCAGGCGGCACTGCAGTGGTCCAAGCAATAGGTACAGATCTATGGACTGCCACGCGCGGGCGCGTCGCAGCGCTCTTGGGGCGCGATAACCCGGAGCAACAGCAAGCAATATTGGTGCGGTTGGACCGGACCGCTACTGAAATTGAGCAGGCAAGTAGCACTGATGTGGCACAGCGCACAGAGTTCGAAGCAGCCTGGCGAACCAGATTCGAAGACTTCCTCGACGGCCTGCCGACGGAGGAGCAAGATGAGGCGGTAGCACGCTTAAGCGATATTGTAACGCTCTGCTCTCTTGCTCAAGGTATGACGACTGCCGGGCAACGCGGACTTGCCGTTAGTGGGGATATGGATATACGAGCCGACCAAGGATCGGTGGCGGGCGGGGTGCTTAATGTAGAGGGAGGTATTCGCCTAGGAAACCCTCACCAACCGGAAGCGGAACAGGGCTAATCGCTCCCGGTATTACTCATGGCCCACACATTCAGGCAGGCACCGCAGCTCTTGCAAGTACCGGTGGAGTGGCGGCGGGGCATGTCAGTCAGCTCATCATAGGTAACTTGTCATCGAGATTGACAGAGCGTCCGACGTTGATCGGCGCCATCCCTGAAGAAGCTGACTGTTTCCAACAGCGAGATTATGTCAGTCAATTAGAAAACGCACTTAATACGGATGATCCATCAAGCAAGTTTCAATTACTGATTGGTCCAGGCGGAGTCGGAAAAACTCAACTTGCTGCCTACTTCGCCAGACAGGTATTGGCGCAAAAAGCTGCTGATGTTGTCATATGGGCATCAGCCAGTAGCCGTGAGACTGTCCAATCTGCATACATGCAAGCTATAACCGAACTTACTGGCGCCGACATAAGCGATGCCGAACACGCCACGCAACGCTTTCTAGCATGGACCCAAACCACAGATCAAAAGTGGTTGGTAGTTCTAGATGACGTCGCTACACCAGCTACGTTAAGAGATCTTTGGCCTCCAAAGCATGCAGGCGGGCGGGTGTTAGTGACGACCCGGCGTAGAGATGCTGCTCTTTTAGGAAGAGGGAGAAAGCGGATCTCCATCGGTCTCTTCAAGCCATCAGAAGCAACTCGCTACCTGATGACAAAACTCGCTACCCACGATCGAGTCGAAGATCAGAGCGAGGTGGCCGCCCTTGCACATGACCTCGGTCATCTTCCGCTTGCCTTAGCTCAAGCAGTCGCATATTTGATCGACTCGAACCTCAGTAGTGCTGAATACAGAACTCTTCTAGCTGACCGTCGACATGCACTACACCAACTGTTACCCGACATTAGCAGCTTACCCGATGACCATCACTCCATAGTCACTGCAACATGGTCGCTGTCCATAGAACAAGCTGACCTACTTCCGCCGACCGGCCTGGCGCGCCCAGTACTTCAACTTGCCTCCATGCTTGACCCCAATGGAATTCCTGAGGCTGTCATTACAAGCCATGCGGCGTTGGATTACATAAAAGAATATAGAACCGAAATGGGGGCATCGAATCCTGCGGCAGATTTCGAGATAGATGAAGCTGCAACTATAGCCACTTTGCGAAACCTGCACCGCCTCAATCTGCTGGACAATTACGCCGATAATCCTGAGCTCGCGGTGCGAATTCACTCTTTAGTGCAGCGAGCAGTTGTTGAAAGCATGCCTACCGAACAGCTTGAAAGTGCAGTAGTGGCAGCCGCGGATGGCTTGGTTGAGATATGGCCAGAAGAGTACACTCAATCCAATATAGTACGAGCACTCCGATCCAACGCTGAAGCACTTTATCTGCGTGCAGATCCGATATTACTCGACAAATTTTGTCACGATGTTCTTTTCCGTCTCGGTAACAGCTTCTTAGAAGCGGGACTCGCTTCGGCTGCTGTTAAGCATTTTTCAGGTCTGCGCTATAAAGTGGATCAGCTTTCCGTGCCCGATCGTATGGATACATACTTCATCAGGCTCCATATGGCCGAAGCCATGGAAGATTCTGGCAATATTGCCGGAGCCTTAATCGAGTATCGATCCCTTCTTCAAGACGAGATTAAACGTCAAGGTATTGATGCTGAGGAAGTATTACATGTACGCAGCATCCTAGCGGAATCCGTCGGTCATGCTGGCGATGCATTGGGTTCGGTTCGCGCATTTGAAGAATTGCTTCAAGACAGGATACGCATTCAAGGGACCGATCACGAAAGTACTCTGGATACGCGGCGTCGCCTTGCTGCGGCACGCAGTTATGCAGGCGATACAGCTGGTGCGATCGCAGCCTTTCAGGAACTATTGGCAGACGAAATTCGCATCCATGGATCGGATCACCATCAGACACGACATACTTATTTGCACCTTGCGGAAGAAATGGGAAGGCATGGAGATGTTGACGGCGCTATAGGCATCTTAGAACGAATCGTAAACGATGATACGCGCATTCATGGGAAGAACAGCAAGGAAACTTTTGGAAGCCGCCACCGGTTGGGCGAGTGGTATCTCGAAGATAAGAGAATAACGAAAGCGGTTGATCTCTTTCAAAAATTGTTAGATGATCACATAGGGACCTTCGGTGAAGGCCATCCGCATACGCTCGAAATTCAAATCCATTTGGCTGATGCTCTCGGTAGCGCCGATGAAATTCAGGCTGCCATCTCGACGAGCCTAGAGATCCTCAACGGATGTTCCATCGACCTCGGAGCTCAACATCCATCTACCCTGGACGCACGAGGCTTAGTTGCGCATTGGAAAGGCCGTTCCGGTGACAAAGAATCTGCAATAAACGAATTCTCAAAAATTCTCGAAGATTCTGAAAATATCCTAGGAGTGGATCACCCGCAAACAATTAGAACTCTTGGTAATTTGGCTAGCTGGTTGCTTAATTCCGGAAATATAGAATCCGCAAATCTTGCCTATAGAAGGTTACTCAACGACCGTCTTCGCATTCACGGCGCCAATGATCGAAGAGTGCTGAAGGCGCGAGATTACGCCGCTTTTTGTATGCTTAAAATGGGAGACTTCGAAGGCGCTCTACTTGCATTCCGAGAGCTCCATGCGGACCAGGTTCGCATACTTGGGGAGTTTCACCCAGACACAGTACATACAATGGAGCACATACAGGATATGGAATCCTAGCTACTCCATGCCAACTCCTTTAAGTGCTCGCCATGTTGATCACGAGGCGTGCTGATATGTGATCCAATGAAATGATTCTTGTTGCTGAGCTGGCAAGACTAAACAGCGCTGACTGCACTGGCCAAAGAGCAGCAGGGCTGCCGCTTGTGAAACGTCGCAGATGAACCACCCTGGAGATAGAAGGCTATCCTCTGGAGGAGCCCGCCTTCGTGACGACATGTGGCTTTGTACTCATGCCTGTGTACGTCGGGGATGTTGGCCTGTAACTTCGCTGTGTGGCTACCAACGAAGAGCGGTCGCGGTGGATCGTGCACGGGGAACGGCTCATCTATGACAACCGATGGAGACGGGCCTCCCCGAGTCGATGATCCAGGCCAAGGAGGCGCAGAACTGGTACGCCTTCGTCCTGGCCTACATCGACATGAAGTGGCCCCACGCGGCGGCCAAGACTCGGGACGCGATGACCGATGCCCTGGCGACGGTGGTCCCCGCGCTGACACGAGACATCCCCGGCAAGCCAGAGGTCTCCGTCCTCCGTACGGCGTTGCGTCACTACGCGCTGCCTCCCAACGCTCGGGACAAGGCGCGGCCTGTTGAGATCGCCAAGGCGCTGCGCTGGCTCGACAAGGCGTCCGTGCCTCTCTCGGAGCTTCAGGAGGCCAAGACCATCCGGGCCGGGCTTGACGCGCTCGCCCTGCTCCTCAACGGCAAGGCGGCGGCTGCGAACACGATCCGGCGTAAGCGGGCCGTCTTCTACAACGCCCTTCAGTACGCGGTGGAGCTGGAGGAACTTCCCGCGAACCCGGTGACGAAAGTCCGCTGGAAGCCGGTAAAGGTCGCCGAGACGGTCGATCCCCGCGTGGTCGTCAACCCCGAGCAGGTTCGCGAGCTGCTGACCATGGTGACCTACGTGGGCAGGCGCGGCCGTGGTCGTCGGCTCATGGCGCTGTTCGCCTGCATGTACTACGCGGGCATCCGGCCGGGCGAGGCGGTCGCGCTGCGCAAGCAGGACTGTCGTCTTCCGGCAACCGGCTGGGGTCGACTCAGCCTCGACGTCTCCCGTCCCGAGGTGAACACCCGGTGGACCGATTCGGGGGATGCCCACGAGGCGCGCGGGCTCAAGCATCGGGCGCAAGAGGACACGCGGCCCGTCCCGATCCCGCCCGTCCTGGTGAAGATCCTCCGCGAGCACCTTGACGAGTTCGGGACCGCCAAGGATGGCCGGCTGTTCCAGAGCGAGCGCGGCGGCGTGGTCGCCTCGACCGCCTATACCGAGGTGTGGGCCGCGGCTCGGCTCCTCGCGCTGACACCGGAACAGGCCGCCTCTCCCCTGGCTCGCAGGCCGTACGACCTGCGGCACGCGGCGGTGTCGCTCTGGCTCAATGCCGGGGTGCCCGCCCCGGAGATCGCCAGGCGGGCCGGTCACGGTGTTGACGTTCTCCTCCGCGTCTACGCGAAGTGCATCGACGGCCAGGAGGAGACGGTCAACCGGAGGATTGATGACGCGCTGGCCGCGTGAAGATCACCTCTGCTGTGGGGCTCTGGGACACACTCCCGGAGCCCCTTCGGCGTTGCAGGGTCTATCCCGCACATGTCCCGCAACGCCTGGCGCGACCTGGGGAAATGCCTCATGATCCATCCCGCGTATATCCCGCGAGCGCTGACATGCGGCTGCTTCCGGCTGCCTGCGGCTGCATGTCCCGGAAACGCAAAAGAGGCCCCGGAGGGCCTCTGAGCTGCCAGTTTGGCTGGTGGCAGGTGCAGGACTTGAACCTGCGTAGGCTGAGCCGACGGTTTTACAGACCGCTCCCTTTGACCACTCGGGCAACCTGCCATGTCTTCCGCTTGCGGCGGCGACAGGAAGAAGAATAGCGGACTTCCGGGGGTGACGTGACATCGGCGGAGGGCACCTCCGGATACCCGCCCCTATCAGGACTTTTGTGCCTATACCGCTGCTCGGATCGGTGCCTTCTGGGGAAGAAGAGGCGCGAGAGGCGTCGCGGTGCCGGGGTGTGAGGAGGCCCGATGGGGGTGGAGGCCGAGGGCGGGCAGGTGGCGCGAAGGGCTGAGGAGGAAAGACGCGCAGGGTGAGTGAGAGGTGGGAGGGGTGGGAGGGGAGATGAGACGCGCCGGGGTGGGAAGGACCCGTGGAGGACGGGTGAGGACACGCTGCCGCCTCGGCATCGGCGGGAGATGCTGGCTAGGCTGATCCGTTACGTACGCGTCTACCGAACCGGCTCGCGGACGTCGCCGTGATTCGCGGTCCGTGGTCTGCGGGAGCCGGGGAGTGATTCATAGTTCTGGCAGGTCAGAGGGGATTGTGCTTTGGCGGATTCATCGTTCGACATCGTTAGCAAGATCGACCACCAGGAGGCCGACAACGCGCTGAACCAGACGATCAAGGAGATCGGGCACCGATTCGACTTCAAGGGCACCGGCGCGGCCATCGCCTGGTCGGGTGGGCAGAAGGCCGTTGAGATCAAGGCCAACAGCGAGGAGCGCGCCAACGCGGTGCTCGACGTCTTCAAGGACAAGCTGATCAAGCGGGGGCTCTCTCTCAAGATCCTGGACGCGGACGAGCCCAAGTTGTCCGGCAAGGAGTACCGCCTGGTGGTGACCCTCAAGGAGGGCATCGACCAGGAGCACGCCAAGAAGATCTCGAAGATCATTCGCGATGAGGGGCCCAAGGGCGTCAAGGCCCAGATCCAGGGCGAGGAGCTCCGGGTGAGCTCGAAGAAGAGGGACGATCTGCAGGAGGTCATCGCCCTTCTCAAGGGTAAGGACCTGGAGATCGCCCTTCAGTTCTCGAACTATCGCTAGCGGATGAGCGGTCGCGACCCCGGCCTCCGGCTCCGGGATCCAGCCCGCCGCAGAAGGCGTATCCGGGCACACGGCCGGGGGCATACGCGCGCGCGCATGCCTTCGCGTGTGCCCCGGCCGCTTCACCTTCCCGGTCCGTGAGCGGAGGTACGGCCTCTCGGCGAGGGAGAGGGCGGGGAAGGCGGGAGACGGGGCCGGGAGGCAGGGAAGGCGGGAAGAGCCGAGAGCGGGAGGGCGGGAGCGGGGAGCCCGAGGGAGAAGGGTTGTCCGCGGGCGAGAGGGCTCACCGGTTGGATACAGCTGTTGGACGCGGCGCCGACCGGCGAACGGCAAAGAACTATCGTCCTGTTCATGGGGAAAATTCACGACAGGATCAACGACCGGCTGCGTGAGTTCATCGGAGCGCAGCCGGTCTACTTCGTGGCCACGGCTCCCGAGAAGGGGGGTCATGTCAACATGTCCCCCAAGGGGTACGCCGACACCTTCGCCGTTCTCGACGACACCACCGTCGCCTACCTCGACCTGGACGGCAGCGGGGTGGAGACGATCGCGCACCTCCGCCAGAACGGCCGCATCACGGTCATGTTCTGCGCCTTCTCCGGCCCTCCCAACATCCTCCGCCTGTACGGCACCGGCCGGGTCGTCGTACCGGAGAGCCCCGACTTCGCAACACTGATCAAGAATTTCGGCCCGCATCCGGGTGTGCGGTCGATCATCGTCGTCGACTGTGACCGGATCTCCGACTCCTGTGGCTTCTCGGTGCCTTTCATGTCCTTCGAGGAGGACCGGACGCTGCTGGACGAGTGGGCTGGGCGCAGGGACGTCCAGCAGCGGCGCGCCCATCGGGCGCAGAAGAACCGCGAGAGCATCGACGGCATCCCTGGTCTCTCCGCGGAGGAGACCGACCCGGTCACGCATCACTCCTGAGACGACCGTCCCTGCCGGGACCGGCCCTCGCAGGGCCGGTCCGTTCGCCCCGCTGGGGAAGGGGTTTCCGCTCCTGCCTCGGCCGGATGACCTTTCCGATGGCATCGTCGACCGGAAGACGCCCCTTCCAGTGGCACCGCCGACCGGAAGCGGACGCCCCTTTCGGCGACACCACCGAACGGAAGCGGTCTCCGCTTCACGCCTTGGCCGGCTTCCCCCGTACGGTGGCACCACCGGCCGGAAGGGATGTCCGCTTCACGCCTCGGTCTGCTTCCCCCGTACGGCGGCACCACCGATCGGAAAGGGTGTCCGCCTCGCGGCGAGGTCGGATGACACTCGCGGCGGCACCGCCGACCGGCCTTCCCCGAGGCGTACAGTGAGCCCCGTACGTGACGGACGTCCCCCGCTGTCCGGAAAGACTCGGGAGGGCGTCAGTGGGGTTGTTCCGCCGCTTGAGTGTTTGCGTCGGTGCGGTCGCCGTGGTCATGGGAGCGGGCGGCCCGGCGGGGGCCGCGAGCGCGAGGCCGCCGGTCCGGTACGCGGGGCTCGACGGGTGTGTCTGCGCGCCGTGGAAACTCTGGGTACGCGGCGGCAAGGTGGTCGCCCTCCGCGACGCCCGGGTGTTCTCCGTGCGCGGGCAACGAGCACCGCTCGCCCTGTCGCCGAACGGCAGGTATGTCGCGTACTTCCAGCTGGGGGACGGGGCTCTGGTGGTGCGGGAGATGGCCACCGGCGAGGTGCGCGTGGTGCCGGGGGTGATGTGGTCGAACGGCATGCGCACGGCACGGGTCGAGCTCTCCCCCGGTGGGCGGTACGCGGTGCTGGGTATCGGCGGGGAGTATCAGATCCTGGACACCTACAGCGGGGAGGGTGTCCCGTTGCCGCCCGGACTGCGGCCGTGGAGTTTCAGTCCTGACGCGAGGTTCGTGCTCGTGGTGGATGACATGTTCCAGGCGGGGATCTACTCGCTCTCGCCCTTCGCCGAGCGGGGGCGCGTTCCGGTGGGAGGGGCGCTCGGCCCGGGCGGCGAGGTCGTCGCTCACTTCACGGCGCGTGACGCGGGGATCCGCCTGTGGGACGTGCCCACCGGCGGTATCCCCAGGCACGACCCCGTCGCCGTGCCCGTCGGCAGGACCCCGACCCGGATGCGCTGGAACGGCGCGGGCCGTCTCGACCTGCAGACGGTGATCCCGCGCAGGCTCAGGAAGGGAGGAGGTGCCCGCTACGCCTGGTATCGGGTCGATCAGGAGTCGGGTGTTACGGAGCGAATGGGGGGCTTCGTCGTGCCCGGATCCGTGCACAATCCGATCGTCACCGGGCTGACCCCCTGAGCCGCCCCGAACCGTGGAGGTTTCACGGGGGTGGGCAGGGGCTCAAGCGCGAGCGTGCGGTCAGCGGCGGTAGCCGGCCATGCGCTCCAGGCGGGCGACCCGCTCGGCGGTGGGCGGGTGGGTGGAGAACAGCCTGCCGATCCCGGCGCAGCGGAAGGGGTTGGCGATCATCAGGTGGGAGGCGGAGGCGATCCGGCTGTTCTCCGGGAGGGGCAGCTGACGGGTGCCCATCTCGATCTTTCTCAGTGCCGAGGCGAGGGCGAGCGGATCACCCGTCAACCGGGCACCGGACTCGTCCGCCTGGTATTCGCGGGAGCGGGAGATGGCCATCTGGATCATTCCGGCCGCGACCGGGCCGAGCACGATCATGAGGAGCGCGCCGATGAACCCGGGCCCCTCGTCGTCGTCACCGCCGCCGAAGAACAGCCCGACGTAGCCGAGGTAGGTGATCATGGTGGCGAGCGCGCCGGCCACCGATGAGATCAGGATGTCGCGGTTGTAGACGTGGGAGAGCTCGTGTCCGATGACCCCGCGCAGCTCGCGCTCGTCGAGCAACTGGGTGATCCCGTAGGTCACGCAGACCGCGGCGTTGCGTGGGTTGCGCCCCGTCGCGAAGGCGTTGGGCTGCATGGTCGGCGAGACGTAGAGCCGGGGCATGGGCTGGCGGGCCTCGGTGGAGAGCTCGCGCACGATCCGGTAGAGGACCGGTTGCTCGACCTCGCCCACGGGCCGGGCACGCATCGCGGACAGCGCGATGCGGTCGGAGAAGAAATAGGCGACGCCGTTGGTCGCCAGCGCGATCAGGACCGCGATCTGCACGCCGAGGCTGCCTCCGAGCCACGCCCCCGCCGCGATGATCACCGCGGACAATGCTCCGAGAAGGACCGCGGTACGCAGACCGTTGTGATGCACTACATCCCCCTCTCGGTTGATGCTGGTTCACCCGTGACAACGTCCCCGGCCAGGTCGAACGTTCCCGAACGGTTCAGCCCACGGCGATGAGGCCCGAGGGGACGAGGTCGAGGACGAGCTGCGGGGCGACCGAGAAGGCGATCGCGACGATCGCCGCCACCGCGATCGCCGCGGTCGCGGGTATCCATCCGGCACCGCGGCCATCCGTTCTCACGCCCCCCACCACGACATCTCCGGCCACAGCGCTTCCTGTCATGACACCCCCGGTCGCGGTGCCTCCCGCCACGGCGCTCCCCGTCGCGCCGCCTCCCGTCATGGCGCTCCCGGTCGCCGAAACCGGAGTGAGGACCGGAACCGGAGTGAAGATCCGTACGACCCAGGCGACGTAATAGTAGAGGCCCACGACCGTGTTCAACGCCATCACGACGGCGAGCCAGCCACCGCCTCCGCCGAGGAGCTCCCGGAACACCACGATCTTGGCGAAGAGCCCGGCCAGCCCGGGGGGCAGGCCCGCCAGGCAGATGAGGAAGAAGGCGAGCGCCAGCCCGGCGGCCGGCCTCTGGAGCGCCAGGCCCCGGTAGTCGTCCAGCTCTCCCCCGCCCGACCGCCTCGACACCAGCGTGACCACGGCGAACGCCCCGAGGTTCATCGCCGCGTAGAAGACCAGATAGGCGACCGAGGCGTTCATCGCCTCGTCGTTCCTGATGCCGAGGGGGGCGAGGATGTAGCCCGACTGGGCGACGGAGGACCAGGCGAGCAGTCGTACGGCGTGGCGTTGGCGCATGGCCAGGAGGTTGCCCACGGTCATGGTCAGCGCGGCGAGGATCGCGATCAGCGGGACCCAGGTGGCCCCCTGGCCGCCCAGGGCGACGACCAGGACGAGGATCAGCCCGGCGAACCCCGTCGCCTTGGAGACGACGGACAGCAGGGCCGCGACGGGGATGGGGGCACCCTGGTAGACGTCGCCCGCCCACGCGTGGAACGGCACCGCCGCGATCTTGAAGGCGAACCCGGCGATGACCAGGACCACGGCCACGGTGACCACGGCGGGCAGGTCGTAGCCGATCCGCAGCGAGGACTCGTAGGCGGTGCCGGCGCCTCCCGAGCCGGGTCCGAGACCGGTGGCGGCGGAGACGCCCTGCCGCAGGACGTGGGCGATGCGGTCGAGGTAGACGGTGCCGGTCGTCCCGTACAGCAGGGAGACCCCGAAGAGCATCACCGCCGTGGAGACCACGGAGACGAGGAAGAGCTTGACCGCCGCCTCTGAGCTTCGGCCGTCGTACCGCCTGAGCGCGGTGAGCGCGAACACCGGCAGCGAGACGAGCTCCAGAGCGACCACCAGCATGATCAGGTCACGGGAGGCGGGCAGGGCGACGGCGCCCGCCAGCGTGCAGAGCAGCAGGAAGTACCACTCTCCGACGGGGATGTCTCCCGAGGAGAGTTCGGTCGCCGAGAGCAGCACCACGACGATCCCGGCGAACAGTGCGAGCCCGGCGAAGACCAGCGTGAAGTCGTCGACCACGAACGAGCAGGGTGCCACGGCGGCCGTGGGCGCCGTCGGCTCGGCGACCGGGGGGACGATGGCCCCGATCGCCGCCTGGGGGGAGCCGAGCAGGCCCTCGGGCACGCAGAAGGTCCGCAGCGGGTCTCCGGCGCGTACGGCCTGCGAGATCACCACCGCGAGGGCGCCGATCACCCCGGCCAGCGTGACCGCGCCGAGTGCCGTCCGGACGTACGGCCTGCGGGGCAGGAAGGCGTCCAGGAGCAGCACGAGCCCGGCGGTGAGGGCGAGGACGAGGGGCGGTGCGACCGCGTAGTAGTCGATCGACTGGATCATGGCGCGCCCACCAGGGTCCGGACCACCGGATCGGTGAGCAGGAGGAGCGCCTTGGGCCAGAGGCCGAACAGCAGGATCAGCGCGATCAGCGGCACCCAGGCGGCCAGTTCGTAGCCCGTGACGTCGGGCATGCGTGATCTGGTCGTGCTCGTCGTCCCCGAGGTCACCGCCGAGGCCGTCTCTGAAACCGTCCCCGCAACCGTTTCCGAAGTCGCCGCTGAGATCGCCCCCGGAGAGGAAGCGTCTCCCCCACCGCCTGTCGCCACGGGGATGCCCTCCTTCTCGTCGGCCTCGGGGGTGGGAGCGCCCTCTTCGCGGTCGTTCTCTCTGTGATCGGTCTCCTCACCGGTCGGGCCCGTGGAGGGGAGACCGCCCGCGGTGACTCCGGCCAGGACCGGGACGTGGACGGTCTCGGTGCTCCGGCCGTGGGTGACGCGGGAGAGCATGAGCAGGAAGTAGGCGGCGGTCAGCACGGTACCGAGACCTCCGAGGGCCATGAAGACCAGGTAGAGGGGGCGGGACAGGCCCGCGGCCGGTTCGAAGGCACCGAGGAGGGCGAGCATCTCGCCCCAGAAGCCCGCGAGTCCCGGCAACCCGAGCGAGGCGACGCAGGCGAAGGTGAGCAGGGAGGCGAGCCGGGGCAGGCGTGTCATCATGCCGCCGCCCAGAGCCGGCATGTCGGAGGTGCCGTAGCGCTCCTTGATCGCTCCTGCGACGAAGAACAGCAGGGCGGTGATCAGGCCGTGGGCGATGTTGCCGAACAGGGCGCCGTTGACTCCGGCCGGGGTGAGCGTGGCGAAGCCCAGGAGCACGAACCCCATGTGGCCGACCGAGGAGTAGGCGATCATCCTCTTGAGGTCGCGTTGGGCGAGACAGGCCAGCGAGCCGTAGACGATGCCGACCACCGCGAAGGCCCCGAGCCAGGGCGCCACCGCGACGGCGCCGTCGGGCAGGATCGGGATCGCGACGCGGGCGATGCCGTACGTGCCCATCTTGAGCAGCACACCCGCCAGGAGCACCGAACCGACGGTCGGTGCCTCGGTGTGCGCGTCGGGCAGCCAGGTGTGCAGCGGCCACATCGGGGCCTTGACCGCGAAACCGATGCCGACGGCGAGGAAGGCGAGGGTCTGCACCGAGGGTGACATGCCCGCCCCCCGTGCCTGCGCGAGGGCGGTCATGTCCAGGGTGCCGGTCTGCGACCAGATGAGCAGCAGGCCGAGCAGGAGGACCACCGAGCCGAGCAGGGTGTAGAGGATGAACTTGATCGCCGCCGCGCGACGGGCACGCCCGCCCCAGACGGCGATCACGAAGTACATCGGGATGAGGACGACCTCGAAGAAGACGAAGAACAGCAGCAGGTCGAGCGCGAGGAACGTGCCGATCATGCCCACTTCGAGGACGAGCAGCGTGAACACCAGCGCCCGTGGCCGGTTGCCTCCCGGCCGCGGCGCCAGCAGCTGCCCGGGTCCTTCGGCACTGCCCCGGCACAGGTAGACGAAGCACAGGAAGGTCAGCAGCGTGGTCAGCACGACCAGCGGCAGCGAGATCCCGTCCACGCCGAGGTGGAACCTGAGGTCGAGGCCGGGGATCCAGGCCAGGTCGGTCACGAACTGCGGCCGGGCGGCGTTTCCGTAGTCGAACGTGGCGGCGAGCAGCACCGACAGCGCGAACGTGAGCCCGGAGACGACCAGGCCGTGCACCCTGAGCAGCCGCCTCCTGGCCGCGACGTCCGCTCCGGGGAGTGCGAGCAGCGCGGCGGCCCCGGCGAGCGGCACGCCGAGGAGCGCGATCAGCAGCCAGCTCATGGCGTGACCACCTCACAGGGGCCGGGCACCGGGTCCGTCACCGTGACGGGCTTTGGGACCGGTGTCGGGGTCGGTCGCGGGGAGGGGGTCACCGGCGCATCACCGCCAGACGGATGAGGAGCAGCACCACGAGAGCGACGATGCCCCAGAACAGCAGAGAGATCATCTGAAAATCACCGCCCACGCCGCGATCAGGAGGACTCCGGCCAGCAGGCCGGTGATGTAGAGCTGGGCGTTGCCGTTCTGCATCAGGCGGACCAGTCTCGCCAGGCTCAGGGTCGCCTGGCCCGAGCCGCGCACGGCACCGTCCACCACACGGCTGTCGGTGCGGGCGACGAGGCTCGCGAAGAGCAGCGTGGGGCGGACGAAAAGCCTGGCGTACAGGGAGTCGACGTAGAAGGCGCGCTCGCACGGGGCTCTGAAGGGGCCGAGCAGGCGGGCCGGGTCGCGCATGGAGTCGGAGCGCCACGCCGCGTAGACCGCCCCCGCACCCAGCAGCGCCACCGCGAGACCGAGGGCGGCGGTGCCCCAGTGGACGTCGCCGACCCGGACGAGGCCGAGGAGCAGCGCCGGGACGGCCAGGACGAGGATGGGCACGCGCATGGTGGCCGGAGCCTCGTGAACGGCAGTGTGGGCGGCGGTGGGGACAACGGCATGGGCGGTGTGAGGCGTGCCCGGCGCGGGCTGGAGTTCGGGGAGGGTATGGGGCTGGGGGGCGCGCTGTCCGAAGAAGGTGCGCAGCCACGCCCGGGTGGCGTAGGCGCCGGTCACCGCGACCGTGGTGAGCGCGCAGCCGTAGAGCAGCAGGGCCGCGGCGCCGGTCAGTGTCCCGGAGGACGCCCCCGAGGACAGGGAACGCTCGATCGCCACCAGCACCTCGTCCTTGCTGAAGAAACCGCTCGCCGGGGGAAGGCCCACCAGGGCGGCGAAGCCGATCGTCGTCGCGGCGAAGGTGACCGGAAGATCCTTTCTCAGGCCTCCCATCGTGCTCATCAGGTTGGAGCCGACCGCGTGGATCACAGCACCGGCGCAGAGGAAGAGGAGTGCCTTGAAGGCGCCGTGGGTGATCAGGTGGAAGACCGCGGCGCTCCGGGACCCGGCGGCCAGGGCGCCGGCCATGTAGGCGAGCTGGCTGATCGTGGAGTAGGCGAGGACGCGTTTGAGGTCGTCTTGGGCGAGGGCCGCGAGGGCCGCGCCGAGCATTCCGACGGCGGCCAGGACCGCGAGGATGTCCAGGGTGGGTTGGGCGCCGAGGAAGGCCGGGTAGAGGCGGGCGACGACGAAGATGCCCGCGGCGACCATGGTGGCCGCGTGGATGAGGGCACTGATCGGTGTCGGTCCGGCCATCGCGTCGGGGAGCCAGACGTGCAGCGGCACCTGGGCGCTCTTTCCCGCGACCCCGGCCAGCAGCAGCATGGTGGCCGCGATGAGCGTGCCCGACGACATCTCGGGGACCTTCGCGATGACGTCGGCGATCCTGAAGCTGCCCGCCGCCGTCCCGAGAACGAAGATGCCGAACAGGAAGCCGACGTCGCCGATCCGGGTGACGAGGAACGCCTTGATCGCCGCTCGCGAGTTGGCCCGGTCTTCCCACCAGTGCCCGACCAGCAGGTAGGAGCACAGCCCCATGATCTCCCAGCCCACGTAGAGGACCAGGAGGTCGGCCGCGTAGACGACGAGCAGCATGGCGCTGGTGAACAGGCTGATGAAGGAGCTGTAGGACGGGTAGCGCCGGTCACCGCGCATGTAGCCGACGGAGTAGACCTGCACGGCCAGCGCGACCACGCCGACGAGCACGGCGATCGACGCGGCGAGGCCGTCGACCAGCAGGCCGACCGAGATCGGCACCGAACCCGTCTCGATGACGGCGAACGTCGCGGTGACACCGTCGATCGCCCCCTGGGCCCCTGCCCCGGCCGGTGCGGGCGACTCGATCCCGCTCCCGCCCCTGCCTGCCGCCCAGGTGGCGTAGGCGAGCCAGATCGCCAGGGCCGCGGAGATCGCGGTGGGCACCACGGCGATCCAGGCGGCCCTGCGGTTGGCGTCGGTGTCGGGGGCGGGGTTGACCTCGGAGGTGGTGGGCGTGGAGGTGCCGGGCTTGGAGACAGTGGTCGTGGAAGCGTCGATTTCCGAGGCGACTTCCGAGTCGCCGGTCTCGGAAGTGCCGGGCTTGGAGATGCCGGGCTTGGGGGCGGTGCTGTCGCCGGCCTCCGGGGGCGTCACGCTTCGAGGACGCCGGGGGAAGCGGGAGCCGAGAAGCCCGACGGCCGCCGCGAGGAAGGGCAGGAGGATCACGAGCGAGGCGATGGTGATCATGGCGTGTCACCCTGCCCGGGGTTCGGCTCTCCGGCCGGGGCCGAGTCGGTCTTCCCTGCCGGGACAGGCGCGGTCTTTCCGGCCGGGACCGGATCGGTGGAGCCGGACAGGACGGGGTCGGGCGAGTCGGACAGGGAGCGGAGGCGATCCAGGTCGACGGTCCGGCGGTTGCGGTAGAGCGCGAGGATGATCGCGAGGCCGAGGCCGACCTCGGCGGCGGCGATCACGATGACGAAGAGGGTGAGGACCTGCCCGCTGTGCAGCCGGTCGCGCAACCACACGTCGAAGGCGACCAGGTTGAGG
The DNA here is from genome assembly GCF_040648855.1 of Streptosporangium sp. NPDC049078. Taxonomy (NCBI): domain Bacteria; kingdom Bacillati; phylum Actinomycetota; class Actinomycetes; order Streptosporangiales; family Streptosporangiaceae; genus Streptosporangium; species Streptosporangium sp. NPDC049078. The sequence goes on along the minus strand of NZ_JBEZEL010000011.1, from coordinate 142,430 downwards.
TTGACGGCGTTGAGCATGAGCTCGACGGACATCAGCACGAGGATCGTGTTGCGGCGGGCGAGCACCCCGTACACGCCGATGGAGAACAGCAGTGCCGAGACGACCGCGGGATAGACGACGTGCACGTCAGTCCCTCCCTCGGATGTCGGTGCGTGACAGGACGATGGCGCCGATCAGGGCCGCGAGCAGCAGGACGGAGAGCGCCTCGAAGGGAAGCACCCAGTTGCGGAAGATGCTGGAACCGAGCTCGGCGGCCGAGCCGCCACCGGGTTCAAGCTGGATGTAGGCCATGCGGAAGCCGTCGACGACCACGGTGACCAGCACGGCCGCGGTGGCGATCGCCACGATCGCCGCGGCCGGACGGTTAGGGCTGTCGAGGTCGGCGCTCCTGCCGATCGGGGCGCGGGTGAGCATGATGCCGAACAGGAGAAGGACCACGATCGCGCCGACGTAGATCAGCACCTGGACCCAGGCGACGAACTCGGCGGTGAGAACCAGATAACACCCGGCCAGCGCGCCGAAGCAGACGACCAGCCACAGGGCCGCGTGGACGAGCTGCCTGGTGGTCACGACGAGCAGCGCCGACCCGACGGCCATCGCGCCCAGCAGAAGGAAGACGATCTCCTGCCCGGTCGGCGACAGGTAGGACGGCACCTCGGTCACCTCTCCTCCCCGGGCTCTCCACTCGGATCCGTGGGAGGAGTCTGCCCCGGCGCGGCCGTCGCCGGAGGCGCGTCGTCCCCGCCTGTGGATAACTTTTCGACGGACGACCCGCCTGTGGACGGATCGTTCTTCTTCGGCAGGGCCCCCGGCGGCCGGATCGCCCGGACGCTCGAAGCGGGTCTGGGAGAAGCGGACCTGGAGGGAGGCCCGGAGGAGGTGGGACGGGGGCGAACCGGGCCGGAGGCGGCCGCGAGTTCCTTCGGCGGATCGGCGTTGGGCTCGTGCGCCGGGGGCGGCGGGACGGTCTGCGCCCAGGCCGCGAGTTTGTCCTTCTCATGGAGAAGGTTACGGATGTCGCCGTCGGCGTACTCGAACTCCGGCGACCAGAACAGCGCGTCGAAGGGGCAGACCTCGATGCAGATCCCGCAGTACATGCACAGGGAGAAGTCGATCGCGAAGCGGTCGAGCATGTTGCGGGCCCGGGGGCGGCCGCCCTCCGGGGCCGGGAGGGTCTCCTTGTGGGAGTCGATGTAGATGCACCAGTCGGGGCACTCGCGGGCACAGAGCATGCACACCGTGCAGTTCTCCTCGACCAGCGCGATCACCCCCCTGCTCCTCGGGGGCAGCTCCGGCCGGACTTCGGGGTACTGCTGGGTCACCGACCTGCTCAGCATGTGGCGAAGGGTGACGGAAAGCCCCTTCGCCAATCCCACTCCTGGTATCCGTGCCACAACTCAACATCATGACGCACAGTGGGGCGCTCGGGAATGCGTGGAACCACGAGACCGTAATGACGGGGGAATCAGCGAGGGAACCAGGTTATCCACAGAAGTTATCCACAGACTGTGTGTTCGAGAACCGCCCTCCAATCGCCGACTCGCCACCGAAGCGTCTGCAGAGATCCGGAAAAAATCGTATTGTTCGCCCCATGTCCCACCAGTACGGGCCGGCCTGGCAGTCGCAACCACCGGCACGATCCAACACGGCGTGGAGCGTCGTGTGGACGCTGGTACCCCTGCTGACCTGCGGCATCGGGACGCCTTTCATCATCGGCCACGCCGCGCGCAAGCTGCGGAGCCCGTTACTGGCCTTCGCCGCCGCCTTCTACGGCCTCGGCGTCGGCATCTTTGTGACCGCCGCGGCCATCTACGGGAGTTCCGACGACATACCGATCGTGCTGGACACCGTCGCGACGATCGGTCTCGTCGGCAGCTGGCTCGGCGGGCTGGGCCACGCGCTGATCCTCAGGGGGTCGGTCTTCGCGCAGGGACCCTCCCCCGCGTTCCATCCGGGGCCGTCGTCTCCCGGGTACGGCCACGTCCAGCGGCCGCCCCGGCCGCCGTCGTACCAGACGGGCCCCACCGAGGTCTCGATGCTGCATCCGCCCGCGCAACGGCCGCAGCCGCGACTTCCCGAGCCGCCGCAGCACCACGGCGGATACCGGCCGCAGCCACAACCCCGTCATGACGACCGGCCGCCCCGGTATGCGCCGCCCCAGCCCGCCCAGGGGCACTTCGTCCACGGCCAGCCCACCCACACCTCCCAGGACCGCTTCGCGCAGGGCGGGCCCGCGCACACCCCCCGGGACCGCTTCGCGCAGGGCCAGTCCACCCACGCCTCCCAGAGCCCACACGTCCCCTTCGTACAGGGGCAGCCCACCCACACCTCCCAGAACCCGAACACCCCCTTCGCCCAGGCCGGGCCCACCTACCCCGCGCAGAACCGGAACACCCCCGCCCCTCAGGGCTGGCTGGGGCCGTACCGGCTCATCGGCCACCTGGGGAAGGGCGGCCAGGGAACGGTTCACCTCGCGCTGACCCCGCAGGGACAGAAAGTCGCGATCAAGGTGCTGCACGAGCACTTCACCGGCAACCAGGTGGTGAGGGAGCGGTTCCTGCGGGAGGTGGAGGCGACGCGCAGGGTGGCGACGTTCTCCACGGCGCGGGTGCTCGACGTGAACATCAACGAGGACCAGGCGTACGTCGTCAGCGAGTACGTGGAGGGCGACTCCCTGGAGCAGCTGGTCCGCGACAAGGGTCCGCGCGACGAGGACGGCCTGACCCGGCTCGCCCTCGCCACCGCGGGCGCGCTCGCCGCGATCCACCGGGCCGGCGTGGTGCACCGGGACTTCAAGCCGGCCAACGTGCTGATCGGCGCCGACGGCCCCCGCGTCATCGACTTCGGTATCGCCCGAGCCCTCGACCAGGTCACCTCGACGTCGGGCAACATCATGGGCACCCCCGCCTACATGTCGCCCGAGCAGCTCGCGGGCCGGACGATCGGCCCGGAGACCGACGTGTTCAGCTGGGCCGCGACCATGATCTTCGCCGCCTCGGGAAAGGCCGCCTTCGGGGAGGACACCATCCCCGCCATCCTGAACCGGGTGATCAACCATCATCCGGACCTGACAGCCCTGCCCCAGTCGCTGCGCCCGCTCGCCGCCGCCTGCCTGGACAAGGAGCCGGGCAACCGGCCCACGGCCTCCGACATCATGCTGCGGATCGTGCAGTAGGGGACCGCGACCACCGGGGCCCGCACCGAGCCGGGCGCGGAGAACCGCGCCCGGAGGATCGTGCCGGGAAGGCGGCGCCCGGGAGAACCGTCCCCGGAAGACCGGGCCGGGGCACCGACCGTCTCTCGGAGACCGGGCCGAGGCACCGGGAAGACCGCCTCTCGGGGACCGTGCCGGAGAGGTGGCCACCGGAAAGGCCGTCCCCGGGAGACCGTGCCGGGGAAACCCCGCCGAGCTCGGCTCCGGAGAGCCGGTCAGATGACCGCGCAAAGCATTGATCGACATCGGATGCGGCCAGACCGATCCGTTGCGACCCGCGGTTCACCGATGGCCGGACATCGCCTGTTTCCTTACCTGATCGGCGTTCTAGGGAACCGCGTCCTTCGCCCGCGCCGTCAGGTCCAGATACTCCTCGCGCGTCAGCCTGCGGATCGTGAGCTCCAGGCCGTTTCCCGTGGCGAAGCGCTCGACCTGCGTCTCGTCCCAGCGTCCCGGCAGGTGGAACAGCCCCCCGCCCACCAGCAGGCCGGTCTCCCCTGTCTCCACCGAGTACAGCAGGAGTTCGGACGCCTCAAGCTCGCGGGTCCTGCGCGCGGTCTCCAGCAGCAGGCGGCCGTGAACGGCCACCAGGCGGCAGTGCGGCTGGCCCTCGCGCCTGAGCACGCGTCCCTGGGCGGTCTGGTTGCGGGACCTGCGACGGCCGACCCCGACCACGACGACGGCCCCGACGACCGTCAGCGCGGCCAGTACGAGGGCGGCGACCCCGAGCGGCCCCATCCCCCGGGTTACGTCGGCCCGGGTCTCGGTCAGGTTGAGGAGCACGAGCGTCACGAAGACCGCACCGTAGGCGAGCACCGCCCACATGAGCACGTACAGCAGTTGCTCGCGCCACCACACCTTCGGCGAGCTCAGCGGCGGTCTGAGGCTTCTCACGCCGGGCACGCGCAGGCGCGGCAGGGGCGCGGGCGCCCGGCGCCAGGTCACCGCGCGCCATCTCGGCGACCGGCGGGCGAGCGCGACCCTGGCCTGCTGCGGGGTGTCGAACGCCCTGAGTTCGAACTCCAGCCCGTTGTCCGCGGCGAACGTCTCCACCGCCCTCCTCGACCGGGAGCCCGGGGCCTCCAGCATGACCAGGCCGGACTCGTCGAGTATCGCCAGGCCGTATCTCGTCCTGCCCCTGCCGGGATATCCGAAGATCAGCAGTGTGCTCGCCCGGCCCTCCCCGGTGAGCGGCAGCCGCACCGGCGAATGTTCCGGCACATCGACGACCAGTTCATCCTTGTCCACGGCGAGCGCGAGGGTCATGCATTCCGTCCTTGGCAGGTGGTGTCACAGAGTGTAACTCCCTGCCCTGTGAGGAGACTTCGAACGTCAGATCATCCGGTAAAACGCCCCGGACGGCACGGAAAAGCTCGGGTGAATGGGACGAAAAGGTTCATCCTATGGCGATAGCGACGATTCCCGTCAGTGCGAGCTGGACGAGCGCCAGCGGCACCAGGACGACCCAGGCGAGCTTCTGCAGCTGGTCCTCACGGAGTCGGGGATAGCTCACCCGGAGCCAGATGATCACGAAGACCAGCAGGAAGACCTTGAGGAGCATCCACACCGGCCCCGGCAGGAAGGGTCCGTGCCAGCCGCCGAGGAAGAGCACGCTGGTGAGCGCGGACACCACGATGATCCCGGCGTACTCGGACAGCATGAACAGGGCGAACCTCATGCCGGTGTACTCGGTCATCGGGCCCATGATGAGCTCGGAGTCGGCGATCGGCATGTCGAACGGCGGACGGCGCAGCTCGGCGAGCCCCGCGACGAAGAAGACGACGCCGCCGATCGCCTGCCAGGGCAGCCACCACCACTGCCAGGCCTCCACGATGCCCGGCAGGGAGAGCGTGCCCGCCGCCATCGCGACGCTGGAGGCCGCGAGGACCAGCGGCAGCTCGTACGCCATGAGCTGCGCGGCCGAGCGCATCCCGCCCAGGGCGGAGTACTTGTTGCCCGAGGACCATCCCGCCATGATCGAACCGAGCACGCCGACCCCCATGACGGCGAGGACGAAGAACAGCCCGGCGTCCAGGTCGACCCCGACCAGCCCGGGTCCGATCGGGATGACGACCATCGCGAGGAGATAGGGGACCAGTGCCACGCCGGGGGCGAGGGTGAAGACCCGGCGGTCGGCCGCGACCGGGATCACCTGCTCCTTCTGCATGAACTTGACCCCGTCGGCGATCAGCTGGGCCCAGCCGTGGAAGCCCCCGGCGTACATGGGGCCGAGGCGCGCCTGCATGTGCGCCATCACCTTGTGCTCCATCTGCCCGGCGACCAGCGGCAGCACCAGGAAGACCGCGACGATCACGACGAGCCGTACCACGACGTCGAGCACCTCGGCGATCACGGGCACCTCCGGTCCCTCGGGGAGACTCCCCGGCCACCACGGATCACGCGGGTCGCGCGGGCGCGAGACGGCCGGGCGGGCCCGTCGCACGACAACGGATCGGCCGCCCCTCCGCGCGGCATGCGCGGTATCCCGGGAGCGCGAGACGGCCGGGCAGGGCCGTCGCATGACAACAGCCTGGCCGATCCGTCGCGCGGCACGCGCGGTGTCTCGCGGGTGCGAGACGGCCTGCGGAGTGTCTCAGTCGTCACGCTCGCGCCCCCAGTCGGCGGGCACCCCCGGCGGGAGCGTCTTGCGACGGCTCGGCGAGCCGTGGCCGGACTCTCCCGGCTCCTTGGCACCCGGCCACGCCTTGGCGACCCGGGCGGCCAGTACGAAGTCCTTGCGCAGCGGGAAGCCCTCGAAGCCCTCGGGGAGCAGCAGCGGCACCAGGTTCGGGTGGCCCTCGAAGACGACGCCGAACATCTCGAAGGTCTCGCGCTCGTGCCAGTCGGCTCCGCGGAAGACGCCGACCGCGCTGGGCAGCCGGGGGTCGGCGCGTGAAACCCGGGTGCGCAGCAGCAGGTGGGCGCGCGAGACGGGGGCGAAGAGGTGGGCGACGACCGCGAAGGCGTCCGGCGGCTCGTCCACCGCGGTGAGCCAGTCGAAGAACTCGTAGCCCTCGGCCCTCGCGGACTCCAGCAGGCCGAGCCAGCCGTCGGGGTCCACGTCGACGGTGATCTGGCCGAAGGACTCCGACACCCGGGCGCCCTCGCCGTACGCGAAACCGAGCGCGGAACCGGACATGGAACCGGGCGCGGGTTTGGGGGCGGGCCCGGAGCCGGATACGGAACCGGGCTCGGAGCCGGGCTCGGAGCCGGGGGTGGCGGGGGTCGGGGACTCGGGGAGGTCAGGCATAGCGATCACTCAGGTTCTCCGCGGCGATCTTCTCCTGGAGCATCATGATGCCGTGGAGCAGCGCCTCGGGCCGGGGAGGGCAGCCGGGGACGTAGACGTCGACCGGGATGATCTGGTCGACCCCCTTGGTCACGCAGTAGGAGTCCCAGTACGGGCCGCCGGAGTTGGAACAGGCTCCGAAGGAGATCACGTACTTCGGGTCGGGCATCTGCTCGTAGAGCCGCTTGACCGCGGGGGCCATCTTGTCGGTCACCGTGCCCGAGACGATCATCAGATCCGCCTGCCGGGGACCGTTCGCGAACGGGATGACCCCGAACCTGATGAAGTCGTGCCTGCTCATCGAGGTCGCGATGAACTCGATCGCGCAGCAGGCGAGACCGAAGTTGAACGCCCACAGTGAGTAACGGCGCCCCCAGTTGAGGATGAAGCGCATGGGCTTGGGGGCCAGACGCGAGACTGGCCCCACGGTGGGCATCGGGAGATCCGCCATGGCACGCATTCTCCTTCAGAGTCGGTGCTCGCGCTCGCCCGGTCTCACGGGCCCTCAGGTCCAGGTGAGCACGCGCTTGCGCCAGGCGTAAAGGATGCCGAGCGCGATGAAGCCGAGGAAGACGAACATCTCGGCCAGGGTGGTCGTCCCGAAGCCGGGCTTGGCGAAGATCGTCGCCCAGGGGAACAGGAAGACCGCGTCCACCGCGAAGACCACGTACAGGTAGGTGAACACGTAGTAGCGGATCTGGGACTGCGCCCACCCGTCGCCGACCGGATCGACGCCGCACTCGTAGGTGAGCAGTTTCTCCGGGGTGGGGCGGTTGGGCCGGAGTCCTCGGTTGACGAGCAACGCCCCGGCGACGATCAGCAGACCGATCGCGAACAGGGCGAGGACAACCACATATGAGCCGAAATATCCGCTCATGTCCTCTCCTCCTCGGGATCGCCACACGAATCCTCGGAACCGCCGCACGACCACTCGGAACCGCTACAGAGCGGTCCAAGACCGACCGTACGAACCCGGTCGGGGACCCACCGCCGCACGGAGGTTCTTCGCTTACCTATAGCAGTATTCGCCCTCCCCGTCACGCGGCGGAACCACCGGCCGCGCGACGGCTAAAGCCTCTGTCCACTTCACATCAAGCAACAGCAAAACACTCCATTAGGCCCTATAACGTCACTTTATGCCTAAAGTGCGATTCATCGGAGGAATCGCTTGGATGGCCGCGATGCTGGCCGGTTGCGGCGTGGCCACCGCCTCTCCCCCTGCGAAGTCCCCCGTCCCCTCAGAGCCGACACTGATCAATTACGTGGACCCCTCCATGGTCCAGGGCCTGAGCACGAGAAGCCTGACCCCGGAAGGGAGCAAGGGCCGGCGCGTGCACGCCACCTACCCCGCCATCTCCCATGCCCCCCTCCTCACCGAGAAGCTCCGCGAGACGGTGGCCGAGAGCCTCGACCGGTTCACCCGGCGCAAGGTCTCCCGGGGTGCCCTGCCCAGGCCCGAGTTCAACGTGGACTGGCAGCTCGCCGCCGCGTCCCCCGAGGTCCTGGGGGTACGGCTGCGCATCGGCCAGTCCATGGGCTCCGGCTGGCGGGAGTCCAGGACCACCGTCTGGTACGACCGGATGAGCAGGCGCGCCCTGGACTCCCCCGACCTGCTCAAGAACGGCACGACACTGGCGACGCTCGCCGGGCTCGTCAGGAAGGAGCTGGCGCTGCGGGGTCCGCTGGTGAATCCCAGCGCGCTCAAGCCGATCCCCGCGATGTTCGACTCCATCGGTTTCAACCCGCGCGGCGATCTCGTCGTGGAGTTCGACGACGAGCAGGTGAGCCTCGGCGTGACCGGCCGGGTCGCGGTCGCCGTACCGTCCGCGACCGCGGCGCCGCTGCTGTCGGCGACCGGGCTGCGGGCGCGGGACGCGGCCGTGGGGACCGCGACCCTCACCTCACAGGAGGACCTGCTCGCGGCACGCGGGGACAGGCCCGCCGCGCACAGTTCCAAGGCGGGCGGGGTGGACTGCGCGCGGGTCAGGTGCGTGGCGCTGACCTACGAGGACGGGCCTGGCCCCGAGACCGGGCGGCTGCTCAACATCCTCGGCGCCCACGGGGCGCGGGCGACCTTCTTCGCCCTCGGTTCCAACGCCTCCGCGCGTCCCGAGCTGCTCAGGCGGATGCGCGACGAGGGCCATCTGGTGGCCAACCACAGCTGGTCCCACCGCGACCTCACCGCGCTTCCCCCCGCGCTGCTCGCCGACCAGCTCACCCGCGCGCAGTACGTGATCACCCAGGCGATCGGCCAGGTCCCCACGCTGATGCGCCCGCCGTACGACACGGCCGACGCGCGGGTGACCTCCACCGCGCGCCGGCTGGGCATGTCGGTGGTGCGCTGGAGCGTGGACGCCGAGGACCGGCGCGACCCCGACCCCCGGGCGATCGCCCGTCGGACCGTCGACCGGATCAAGCCGGGATCGATCGTCCTCATGCACGACGTTCACGACGCGACCGTGGACGCGACCCCCGAGATCCTGCGCGAGATCGCCGCCAAGGGTTATACCTTTGTCACCGTTCCGGAACTGTATGACCCACACGCGATGGAACCGGGCCGGACCTACGATTCCGGGACCGTGTCGGACGTGCTGAAAAATCAATCCATGCCATAACCTGTGGCTATGGGGCCATAGCCGGAGGCGATGAGAGCGTCTCCGCGACGGGACATATAGTTGGGCATCGTGATCCCAACTGTCCTCTTCGGCCGCCTGCACGTTGACCTGTGTCGGCTCGCGGCCGGGCTGTGTCAGGCCGGCCGTCCGTGATCGCGACTTCTCCGTAGACCGTACGACGCAGACCGTACGACGGCCGCGACACCGACGTCCGTGCCCAGGCTTCGACTCAGATTCGACTCAGCGGCACTAAGGATATGGGACAAAGGTCACTTTCCTCCGCCGAGTGGAACGCGAAAAGACTACGCGTGACCCCGAGGATCTAGCATGGAAAAAAGAATGTGCCACGAGCAACGGCGCCCTGTCGCGTCGAGGAGGACTGAGCTGTGACCAAGCAGGTTCAGCAACTCGACCGCGTGATCATCCGGTTCGCGGGCGACTCCGGCGACGGCATGCAGCTGACCGGTGACCGCTTCACCGCCGGGACCGCGGAGTTCGGCAACGACCTGTCGACACTGCCCAACTTCCCCGCCGAGATCCGCGCCCCCGCAGGCACCCTGCCGGGTGTGTCGAGCTTCCAGCTCCACTTCGCCGACCACGACATCCTCACGCCGGGTGACGCCCCCAACGTCCTGGTCGCGATGAACCCCGCCGCGCTGAAGGCCAACCTCTCCGACCTGCCGCGCGGCGCCGACATCATCGCCAACACCGACGAGTTCACCAAGCGCAACCTGCAGAAGGTCGGCTACGCGGTCAGTCCCCTGGAGGACGACTCGCTTTCGGAGTGGCGGGTCCACTCGGTGCCGCTCACCTCGCTCACGGTCAAGGCGCTCGAAGGTTTCGCGCTGTCCAAGAAGGACGCCGAGCGGTCGAAGAACATGTTCGCCCTCGGGCTGCTGAGCTGGCTCTACCACCGGCCCACCGAGGCGACGATCCAGTTCCTGGAGACCAAGTTCGCCAAGAAGCCCGACATCGCCAAGGCGAACATCGCCGCCTTCCAGGCGGGCTGGAACTACGGCGAGACCACCGAGTCCTTCTCGGTCTCGTACGAGGTCAAGCCGGCCAAGCTCGCCCCCGGCGTGTACCGCAACATCTCCGGCAACCAGGCGCTCGCCTACGGTCTGATCGCCGGTTCGGTGCAGTCGAGGCTGCCGTTGTTCCTCGGCTCGTACCCGATCACCCCGGCCAGCGACATCCTGCACGAGCTGTCCAAGCACAAGCGGTTCGGCATCCGCACCTTCCAGGCCGAGGACGAGATCGCGGGCGTCGGCGCGGCGCTCGGCGCCGCCTTCGGCGGGGCGCTCGGCGTCACGACGACCTCGGGGCCGGGCGTGGCGCTGAAGGCCGAGACCGTCGGCCTCGCGGTGACCACCGAGCTGCCGCTCATCGTGGTCGACGTGCAGCGCGCGGGTCCCAGCACCGGCATGCCCACCAAGACCGAGCAGACCGACCTGCTGATGGCGATGTACGGCCGCAACGGCGAGTCGCCGCTGCCGATCGTGGCGCCCTCGACCCCCTCCGACTGCTTCGACGCGGCGGTGGAGGCGGTGCGGATCGCGGTGAAGTACCGCACCCCGGTCATGCTGCTCTCCGACGGCTACCTCGCCAACGGCTCCGAGCCGTGGAAGCTGCCCGACGCCGCCGACCTTCCCGACATCTCCACCGAGTTCGCCACGGGGCCGAACGCCGAGGACGGCGTCACCTTCCTGCCGTTCAAGCGCGACGCCGAGACCCTCGCCCGCCCCTGGGCGATCCCCGGCACCGCGGGCCTTGAGCACCGGATCGGCGGCATCGAGAAGGCCGAGAACACCGGCAACATCTCCTACGACCCCGACAACCACGACCGGATGGTCCGGGTCCGCCAGGCGAAGATCGACGGGATCGCCAACGACATCCCGCCGCTCACCGTGGACGACCCCGAAGGCGACGCGCGCGTGCTGGTGCTCGGCTGGGGGTCGACGTACGGGCCGATCGCCGCGGCCGTGCGGCGCATCAGGAGGGGTGGGGGCAAGGTCGCCCAGGCCCACCTGCGGCACCTCAACCCGCTGCCCGCCAACACCGGCGAGGTCCTGCGCGCGTACGACAAGGTCCTCCTGCCGGAGATCAACCTCGGCCAGCTCGCGCTGCTGCTCCGCGCCCGCTTCCTGGTCGACATCATCAGCTACAACCGAGTGCGCGGGCTTCCGTTCAAGGCAGAGGAACTCGCCGGCGTGATCCAGGACGTGATCGACAGTGAGTAGTGCTGAGTTGCCCGAGATCTCCACCCCTTCGAGGGGCGGTGCGCTCTCGCTCGTCCCGAAGTCCGAGGTGAAACTCGGCATGAAGGACTTCAAGACCGACCAGGAGGTCCGCTGGTGCCCCGGATGCGGTGACTACGCCATCCTCGCCGCGGTCCAGTCGTTCGTGCCCGAGCTCGGGCTCAAGCGCGAGAACATGGTGTTCGTCTCGGGCATCGGGTGCTCCTCCCGGTTTCCCTACTACATGGACACCTACGGGTTCCACTCGATCCACGGCCGCGCCCCGGCGATCGCGACCGGTCTGGCCGCCTCGCGTCCCGACCTGTCGGTGTGGGTGATCACCGGTGACGGCGACGCGCTGTCCATCGGCGGCAACCACCTCATCCACGCGCTGCGCCGCAACGTCAACCTGAACATCCTGCTGTTCAACAACAGGATCTACGGTCTGACCAAGGGCCAGTACTCCCCAACCTCCGAGATCGGCAAGATCACGAAGTCGACCCCGATGGGTTCGCTGGACAAGCCGTTCAACCCGATCTCGCTCGCCATCGGCGCCGAGGCCTCCTTCGTCGCCAGGACGATCGACTCCGACCGCAAGCACCTCCAGTCGGTGCTGCGCGAGGCCGCCGAGCACCGGGGCACCTCGCTCGTCGAGATCTACCAGAACTGCAACATCTTCAACGACAACGCCTTCGAGCAGCTGAAGGACCCGGAGCAGCGCGACGACATCACGCTGCGCCTGGAGCACGGGCAGCCCATCGCCTCGGCCTCCAAGGCGGTGCGCAGGGCGGCCGACGGCGGCATCGAGGTCGTCCCGAGGTCGTCGGTGAGCGAGGAGGAGATCCTCGTGCACGACGTCCACCGCGCCGACCCCTCGCTCGCCTTCGCGCTCTCCCGGCTGGACGAGCCCGCCTTCGAGCACGTCCCGATCGGCGTCTTCCGCAACGTCGACCGCCCCTCCTACGACGAGCTCATGGCCGAGCAGCTCCAGGAGGCCGTCGGCGCGCGGGGTCCCGGTGACCTGAACGACCTGCTGCTCGGCGGGGACACCTGGCGCATCAGCTGATCCGAAACGAACACACGGCATCACCCGGTAAGGCCCGCTCTTCGGAGCGGGCCTTACCGCTTACCTGCGGCAAATCCCCCTAAAACAGGAGAAAAACGCATGGATGGCCCGGTGGCGGAAGAATACTGGCGGGCGAGGCCCGTACTGGTGACGGGTGCCGCCGGCTTCATCGGGGCACATCTGGTGCGACGCCTGTGCGCGCTCGGCGCGCGGGTGCACGCGGTCGGCCGCCGCCTGCGGGAGAGCGCGTACGGCGAGACGTGGCACGTCGCGGACGTCGCCGACGCGGGCGAGGTCGAGTGGCTCGTCGAATCGACCCGCCCCGCCGTCGTGTTCCACCTCGCCAGCGAGGTCGCCGGGGCGAGGGATCCGAAGCTCGTGCTGCCGATGCTGCACAGCAACCTCACCGGCGTGGTCAACCTGCTGACGGCGGTCGCCGCCGTCCCCGAGACCAGGGTGGTGCTCGCGGGCTCGCTGGAGGAGCTCCGGCCGGAGGAGGGCGACAAGGCACCGTCCTCGCCGTACGCGGTGTCCAAGTGGGCCGCCGACGGCTACGCGCGGATGTTCCACCACCTGTGGGGCGTCCAGGTCAGCAACCTGCGGATCGGCATGGTCTACGGCCCCGGCCGCCAGGACACCCACAAGCTGGTCCCCTACGTGGCACTCGCACTGCTGCGCGGGCGAGAGCCCGAGCTCGGCAGCGGGACGCGCCACCTCGACTGGGTGTACGTCGACGACGTGGTCGACGCCTTCCTCGCCGCGGGCGAGACCCCGGAGGCGGCGGGCCGCGCCTTCGACATCGGCACCGGGACGGGCACCTCCATCCGCGACACCGTGGAACTCCTCTCCGAGATCGTCGGCGGCCGGACCCGGCCCCGCTACGGCGTGCTCGCCGACAGGGCGCTGGACAGCGCCAGGATCGCCGACCCGGCCCTCGCCGCCGAGATCCTCGGCTGGCGCCCCGCCGTCGGCCTGGAGGAGGGGCTGCGCAGGACCGTCGACTGGTTCGCCCGCGAAGGCCGCTGAGCGCATCCCTCGTTCAGACCACCCCACACCTTCCCATCGAGCGGCCCCATTTTGACACCGGCCGAATTCAGCGGGTCGCGAGGTCGGGAAACGCCCCGGGAGCGAGGTGAACCCGGCCGACGTTCGTCTTGGGGTGGTAACCGAAAAACGAACGCCGGGCCGTCCCGTCGAGGTTCGTGGTGTAGAACGCGCTGTGTGACGCGGTCGGCTCCTCGTAGGCGGCGACCTCATGAAGATGACGTCCGCCGACGACCCCCCAGAGCCTGCCGGTGAGCTCAGGCGTGGTCCACACCGTCCCGGTGCGCGGGTCCGCCACGAAACGGCGGTTCACGTCGTCGTATTCGTGCCGGTAAAGGAGTTCGTGGTCATTCGCCCAGGTGGCGTAGGTGGCTGCGGCGATCGTGGCGATCGGGTAGGACGCCAGGACCTGTCCGGTGGCGGGGTCGAGGACCACGGTCGACAGTGCGTCGTCGTCGCGTTCGTCGTCCCAGATCATGTAGGTCACGGCGAGCAGCCGCCCGTCCGGTGACCAGCACAGCCCGCACTCCCAACTCGCCGCCCCGACCGCCGACCAGAGGCGGCGGCGCGCTCCGGAGGCGGGGTCGAGCAGGCTCACCACCGCTGTGCCCGGCTCGTCTCCGTCGTCGCCGCTGAGAACCGCGATGGTCGTGCCGTCGGGTGATGACGTCGCATGCCGGTCGTGCTCGTACTCGGGATCGGGGCCGTCGAACCATCGCGGTTCGCCGCCGCCGAGAGCCCGCACCCCCACGCCGCTGCCGGAGCGCGCCACCAGTATCAGATGAGTGCCGTCGTGCGACAGGGAACCGACGACCGTTCCGTCCGCCGACTCCGGCAGGCGGGCGAACTCGTTCCGGTCCGCGTCGAGCACTACGGACCGGTCGCCCTCCGTCTCGATGAGCAGTGCCGCCCTGCGAACAAGCCGCTCGGGCAGCGAATCGAGAGCGAATTCCGCAGGATAACGCGCCAAATCACTCTCCGCTGTGACCAGAAAACTCTTCGCACGCAAACTTCGTGCGCCAATTTGAAATGCATTCCATGTGACATGGATCACACTTCTTATTTTTTTACGACATTTTTAGCTTAACATCGCATCGCGCCTGATCATCTTGCGCACATCTCGCATACGGGGAGCTCATGCGACACAAGGGTTTACAAGTCATTGTCGTTGCGTTATCGCTGGTCGCCGGGCTGCTCGTGCCCGTGGGACCTTTCAAGGAAGCACAGTCCGCAAACGCCGCGGGGGCGGCGTGCACGAACGACACGAATTGGAGTGTACCGAATACCCAGGGTGAGAGACGCTGCGTGAACGGAGTGGTCGCGAACACCAGGGCCCGAATTTCAAAGGGTCCGGGCTGTCTACTCGGCAGACTCAACGGCCCGGTGGAGATGTACTCGAAGAACCAGTGCGGCCAGAACGGCCCGGAAACGAATTCCGGTATCGAGTACATCGGTCAGGCGCGAGCCATCTCCTACCTCAACACCAAGATCACCGGTGGTTCGGGGGAGGGGATCCACCCCGACCTTCAGTGGGAGACGACGTTCGGGCAGTCCAGGCCGGACATCATCTACTACAAGCACACCCTCACCCCCCAGCAGCAGCCTTTCGTCCAGGTCATCGAGGCGAAGGTCGCGACCAACTACAAGCCCAACGACTGGAACACCCAGGTCAAGAAGCAGATCAGGGAGATGACCAGCCGCGGCATGACCAACGTCGGCCTCGGCAACGTCCTCCGCGACTACGTCGACCAGTTCTGGGTGAACTTCGGATGTAGCCGGACCGAGTACGGCTACCGGATCCAGGCGTACACGGTCACCTCCCCACGCGATGGCCTCCTGCTCATCACGCTGGCGAAAGAGGTGAAGAACTGCAAGAAGAGGGTGCCCGGCGAGCCGGTCGACCCCCTGCCCGACCCTCTCCCCATCCCGGTTCCCGACCCGCTTCCCGTCCCGGTCCCGCAGCCCTGGCCGGTGCCCGTCCCGAACCCGATCCCGCTGCCCGACAACGACGTCAGCGTCATCACCATCGTCACCCAGGCCGCGTTCGCACTGGCCGTTCTCCAGGCGCACACGATATGGGAGACCTACACCGACTTCATGGAGTGGCTTCGCGGCCTGAGGTTCTCCAAGGTCTGGGGTGAGCCGCACCTGATCACCATGGACCGGCTGGCGTACGACATGCAGTCCGTCGGTGAGTTCGTCCTGGCCGAGTCCGACAGCCACGATCTCAGGATCCACGCCCGGTTCACCGAGCGGCGCGACAACGTGTCGGTCATCGACCGGGTGGCCGTGGCGGTCGACGACCACGTCGTCGAGATCGGCGACAACCTTGTCATCGACGGCGAGCCGCGCACACTCGCGAGCGGCCACGCGGTGCAGTTCGGCGAGACCACGGGCGTCCTGCGCGACGGGAACAGCTACATGGTCTTCTGGGGCGGTATGGACGGGGGCGTGTTCCAGTGGGACGGCAGTTGCTGTCACGCCGGGCTGGCCTTCGGACACGAGCCTCCCAGCGACCTCGTCGGACTGCTGGGCAACGCCGACGGCGACCCCAAAAACGACCTGAAACTCCGCGACGGCACCCAGCTACCGGCGAACGCCTCCGCGACGGTCATCCACGGTCAGTACGCCGACTCCTGGCGGATCACCAACGAGGAGTCGCTGTTCACCTACGCGCAGGGAAAGAGCACCGCGACCTACACCGACCTGACCTTCCCCTCCGAGATCGTCACCATCCATGATCTGACACCGGAACAGATCTCCGCGGCGAGCGCCTACTGCCAGGGGAAGGACGTTCCTCCCGGTCCGGTGTTCGACGCCTGCGTCCTCGACATCGCGCTGACCTCGGACGCCAGCTTCGCCGACATGGCCGCCGAACAGGTGACCACCGTCGTTGACCCGCTCACCGCGACCCTCGACGCCCAGGGTGGCCTGTCCGTCGACTTCCAGTCGGGCACCATGGCCAAGAACCTCCAGCCGGCCAGGGTGTCGCAGGACCCGGCGACAAGCGTCTTCGCCGGCCCGTTCGGCGGCACGGAGTCCTACCGTTTCTACGTCCAGCAGCTTCCCTCACATATCAACGGAACCCTGGAACTCGACCTTCTCACCATCGGTGACTGGGCTTCCGACAGCGACATCGAGACGGTGACCGTCAGAACAGACCGGAAAAATCCGGTCACGTTCACTCCCAGTCAGCTCACTCCGACGGCCACCGGAACACTCGCCGGCGGCCTGCCCTTCGCCAAGTACCGGCTGAACGTCCCCTTCGACCACAAGGAGAGCCAGGCCGAGTTCACCGTCGACGCCACCGGCGTCGCGGGGCTCTCGAACCAGGGGTTCGGCATCGACAACGTACGGTTGACCATGCCGGTGGTGCCCCCTCAGGAGTTCCAGACCTCCGTGCCGTTCTCCGTCTCCAACGGTGTGCCCGCAGCGGGTGCGGGCAACCTGGAGACGGTCGTGTCGGCGGATCAGTACCGGTTCACCCTCGACCAACCCGGCGCGATCTATGTCGACGTCAGGGAATGCCGCGATTTCAAATGGACACTGCTCGACCAGAGCGGCACAGCGGTCACGTACGGCTACTGTTCCGACAAGGAGGTCCGCAACCTGCCGGCCGGCACCTACCGGTTGAACATCCAGGCACAGGGTGAGGAGAGCGGCACCTACGCCGTGAGCGTCACCACCATCCCGGTCGACCTGTCCGTTCCGATCACCATCGGAGGCGCGACGGTCGACCTCAACCTGACGGCACCAGGACAGAACGGCGCCTGGACCTTCACCGGAACGGCCGGACAGCGTATCTTCCTCTCCTTCACCGACGGAACCTTCGGCAGCCTCAACGCGGACGCCACTCTCAAGAAGCCGGACGGATCCACGCTGAAGAGCTCGATGTTCTGCGGTGCCGAGTGCTTCATCGACACGATCACCCTGCCGGTGAGCGGGACGTACACGGTCGCCCTGAACCCCACCGGGTCCTACGTCGGAAAGCTCACCGCGAAGATCACCACGGTTGCGGCCGACGTGTCGCTGCAAGTGCCGACCAACGGCACCGCGGTTCCGCTCACCACCGTCGACGCCGGGCAGAACGGCAACTGGACCTTCGCCGGAACCGCCGGACAGCGCATGTCTTTCAAGTTCACGGCAGGCACCCTCGACGGCATCCTCGAAGCCCAGGTCTCGGTCAGGAAACCGGACGGGAAGAACCTCGTCAATTCGACCTACTGCGACGATTCCTGCTTCATCGACGTGACGGAACTCCCGGCCAGCGGTACGTACACGATCGTCTTCGACCCTGCCGGTGGCCTGACCGGCTCACTGTCGGCAGGCGTCCTGGAGATTCCCTCCGACGCCTCCGCCACAGTGACGGTCGGCGGCCCCGCCGTCCCGCTGGCGATAACGGTTCCGGGCCAGAACGGAGTGTGGACCTTCGCGGGTCTCGCCGGTCAGAGCGTCTCGTTCGGATTCACCAGCGGCACGTTCGGCAGCCTGTACGACGCCAGAGTCTCGGTCATGAAGCCCGACGGGGCGACACTCGTCAACACGGCGTACTGCGGCACCTCGTGTTCGCTGGCTCCGGCGAGCCTTCCGGTTGACGGCACCTACACGATCGTGCTGAATCCGGAGGGGAGCAAGGTCGGCTCCCTGTCGGCGAAACTGGATGTCGGCGACGTGACGAAGAACGTGACGGTGGGCGGTCCGGAGTCCACGATCACCCTCAACTCACCCGGCCAAAACGGCGCCTGGAAATTCACCGGCACCCAAGGCCAACACGTCTCCTTCGGATTCACCAACGGCACCTTCGGC
>NZ_JBEZEL010000011.1:101412-124061 GCF_040648855.1 Streptosporangium sp. NPDC049078 | reverse complement strand
GACGGCACCTACACCGTCGCCCTCGTCCCCGAAAGCGCCTACACCGGAAAACTCACCGCAACAATCGACACCGGATACATCACCAACAACATCACCATTGGAGGCTCCCCTTCCACCATCACCATCGCCTCACCCGGCCAGGACGGTATGTGGAAATTCACGGGCACCGCGAACAAGAAGGTGTACCTGCGTTTCACCGGCGGAACCTTCGGCGACCTCTACGACGCCAAAGTCTCACTCAAAAAGCCCGATGGTTCGATACTGAAGAGTGATCAGTTCTGCGGGACGTCCTGCCAGTGGGACACCACGGTTCTTCCCGTGGACGGCACGTACACGATCCTCCTGGACGGGCAGGCAGCCGCCGTCGGCGCGCTGACGGCGACGCTCACCGAGGTCCCGGCGGATGTCACCACCGCCCTGACGGTCAACGGTGGCAGCCGCCCCGTCACCATCACGAGCCCGGGCCAGAACGCGAGCTTCACGTTCTCCGGCACGGCAGGCCAAACCGTCACGGTCACGTTGACGGGAAACGCCTACGGGAGCACGTCCTTCATCGTCCGCAAACCCGACGGCACTACGCTGACCAGCAAGTCCACCTCCTCTGCCAGTGTCAGTTTCCCAAGTCTCGCCCTACCGACGGCGGGTACTTACACGATCTTCGTGGATCCGTCCGGCCCGGCGATCGGCACCATCTCCGGAGCTGTCACCGGCTGAGTTCAGTTTGACGGCGCGGGGAGCGAGGCGCTCGCTCCCCGCGCCTCGGGGCGTCACCCAGCGGTATGGCCGGCTCACCACGGCATACCCGGGCAACGAGCGGTCTCCCCAGGTACGGCCATTCACCGCGTCTCAGGTCACCAAACCCGTGCGGTAGGCGTAGACCACCGCCTGCACGCGGTCACGCAGGTCGAGTTTGGTGAGGATGCGCGACACGTACGTCTTCACGGTCTCCTGGCTGATCACCAACGTCGCGGCGATCTCGCTGTTGGACAGGCCCTCGGCGATGTGGCGCAGCACCTCCAGCTCGCGCGGGGTCAGCGCGGTCTCGCCCGGCGCGCCTTCCGCGGGACGAATCCGCGCCGCGTACCTGCCGACGAGCTGCCGCGTCACCTCGGGTGCCAGCAGCGCGGCACCCGCCGCGACGGTACGGATGCCGTGCAGCAACTGCGCCGGTGGGGCGTCCTTGAGCAGGAACCCGCTCGCCCCCGCGCGCAGTGCCTCGTACACGTACTCGTCCAGGTTGAACGTCGTCACCACGAGGACCTTGACGGGGTGCGCCACTCCGGCACCGGCCAGCAGGCGGGTCGCCTCGATGCCGTCGAGCACCGGCATGCGGACGTCCATCACCACGACGTCCGGGTTCAGCCGGCGGGCGAGGTCGACCGCGGCGCGACCGTCCCCGCACTCGCCCACCACCTCGAGGTCGGCCTGCGCGTCGAGGATCGTCGCGAACCCGGTACGGATCAGCGCCTGGTCGTCGCAGACCAGGACCCGAATCGGCGCGTTCACGACGGGCTCCCCACCGGGATGCGTGCCCGCACGACGAAACCGCCGTCCGCCCGCCGTTCGGCGCCGAACTCGCCGCCCAGGGCGTCGACCCGCTCGCGGAGCCCGGCGAGGCCCCGCCCGCTCCCGCCGGGCGAGCCGGTCCGCGAACCGGATCCGTCGGTGCCGACCTGCACGGTGATCTCCTTCTCGCCGAAGCGCACATGGACCACGGTGCGGCTGCCGTGGGCGTATTTGAGGGCGTTCGTCAGGGACTCCTGCACGACCCTATAGGCGACGAACTCGGCGCTGCCGGCCGATCGCGCCGGTCTTCCCTCTTCGGTGAACTCCACCGGCTGCCCGGCCAGGCGCGTCTGCTCCACCAGCGTGTGAAGCTCGCCGATGGACGGTATCCGCCTGACGGCCTCATCGTGGTCGGGGTTGAGCAGATCGAGCAGGTGCCGCAGATCGGCGATGGCCCGCCGGCCGGTGTCGGTGACGGCGCTCAGGGTCGCGTCGAGGCGATCGGGGGCGGCGGTCAGATAGCGTGCCGCCTCGGCCTGCACGACCATCGCCGTCACGTGGTGGGTGACGACGTCGTGGAGTTCGCGGGCGATGCGGGTGCGTTCGGCCATGCGGGTGGTCTCGGCGACGTGGCGGCGGCGTTCGTCCTCGGCGGCCCAGGTGGAGCGCAGCCAGGCCCCGATGCCCCACGCGAGGACCAGCGCCAGGTAGAACGTCACGTACCCTTCCGGCCCCTCGGTCGAGCCGAGCCGGTCGAGCGCGAGCGCGAGTGACAGGTACGCCGCGGAGAGCAGGATCGCGGTGACGCGCCGGTGACGTTCCAGATAGGCGCCCGCGCTCACGAGCGCGACGGGCAGGGCGACGCCCGCCACCAGGTGGTACGCGCGGAGCTGGTCGAGGGCGAAGCCGAGCGACACCAGGACGAGACAGGCGGCCGGCCACCGTCGGCGTACGGCGAGCGGCAGGCACTCCAGGACGATCACCGCGACGGCCGCCGTGTCGAAGGGGCGGCCCGGCAGGTCGCCGAGTTGCGTCCCGTTGTCGTGAAGCGCGGGCAGGAGTGACGCGCCGATCAGCGACAGCGCGAACGGAAGGTCCCGGACCGTGACGTCGAGCCGCCGCCACAGATCCGGGAACCGCCGCAGATCGATCACTGGGGGAGCGTAGCGGTCTCGCCGGACCGCGCACCGCGCCGGCGTGGGACCAGGTTGCCGCGCCGACGGGCCAGCCACATGAAGGCGATCGTCAGCAGCACCCCGAACAGGACCGCGTACGGGCTCGCCTCCGGCCCGAACTCACCGCCGGTGAGCAGGGCCGGGCCCGACGTCACACCGTTCAGCAGACCTTGCGACGCGCCGTTGCCCGAGACCTCGGTGCCGAAGATGCCGGCCGCCGCGAAATTCCAGCCGAAGTGCAGGCCGATCGGCACCCACAGGGTGCGGGTGGCGACGTAGGCGGCGGCGAGCATGCCCCCGGCCTCGACCGCGATGGCGATCGCGCCCCACAGGCCGGCGTGCTCGTTGAACAGGTGCACCAGGCCGAACAGCACGCTGGTCAGTGCCAGCGCGATCCACGTGCCTGCGCGTTCCTCGATGATCCGGAACAGGATGCCACGAAAGATCAGCTCCTCCGTCACGGCGGCGGCCGCCATGAAGCCGAACAGCGCGACCGCGCCCGTCACCGAGCCCGCACCGTCGATTCGGTAGCCGCCCAGCAGGGCGATGTTCGCGATGACCGCCGCGAACATCCCGACACCGATCAGCACCCCCCGGCCGACAGCGGTGGCGGCGCCTGCCCGAGCCACCTCGACCGGTGCCCTGCGCTCGGACCAGCGCACCACCCAGGCGTACGCGACGACCGCGAGAACGGCTGTCGCGACCCCGAGAACCAGGGTGAGAAACGCGTTCCCCCGCACCGCTTCCACGGCCGCGCTGCCGACGAAGGCGACCGCCGCGACGACCAGAAGCTGCTTCAACAGGCGCATGACGACTCCCTCACGAGACACCGCGGCCGGAGCGCCGCGGTCACGTGGAGAACGCTATGGATTCGGCGCCCTGGAATCGTCACCGCGCGGTGGACACTCGCGGGTAGCTCTCACGGGGGACGAACGCACCCCGCGCGCAGGGTTGAGCGGGGTGACGCTCAGCCCGTCCCGCACCACCCGGTCGGCGACGTTCTCCCCCGCCGGGCCGGCCCCGAGGACGACGTCGCAGATGTTGCCGTCCGTGTCAGTCTCCCTTCGCGGCGCGACCGAGACGGAAGGCCGAGATGAGGAAGAAGATGCCGCCGGGGATGGCGTAGCCGGCCGCGTTGGTCAGCGTCGGGTTGTCCGCGGAGGCGCCGAGGATGAACGACGCGCCGGCGAGTACGGAGATACCGCCACTGATGATCATCGGCCACTGGCCGCCCATCCCGCGGCGGGTGACACCCACGATCAGCTGGACCAGCCCGGCCACGACCGCCCAGGCTCCCCACACGCGCAGCACCGCCGGGATACCGGACGCGCAGGCGACGGCCACGCCGATGGCGGTGATCAGGCTGACCGCGATGTTCACGTACGGCAGGGCGGGTGATCCGGTGGTGCGCGTCGCGCGGGCGTCGACGACGGCGGCGGCCACGTCGAACAGCGGGTAGAGCACGAGCAGGGTGACCGCGACCGGGCCCAGTGCCGAGGCGGTGGTGAACATCGCGAGGGCCCAGGCGATGGCGAACACGAACCGGACGAAGTACAGCCGCCGCAGTGCGGACGCGGTCCCTGAGATGGCGGGCGAAGCAGCGATCGTGCTCACGATGATCCTTTCGGGGGACGGATGACGAGGAGAGCGGTTCGGCGCGTCCCGTGGCCGATCTTCTCGATCAGGTTGGCGACCGAGCCGGCGTGGGACCCGAGGAACGATCCTCAACAAGACAGAACGTTCTACCTTCACTGAGCATGGCCCCCTGTGTCATGAACTGTCAAGACCGAACGTTCTACCTACTAAGATGGCGGCATGCGCAGCCAATCCGAAGGCCGGCCGTCCGAAGCACGATCCCGGCTGCTCGACACGGCCACCCGGCTCTTCTACGCGGAGGGCATCCACTCCGTCGGCATCGATCGCATCGTCGCGGAGGCACAGGTGACGCGGGCCACCCTCTACCGGCACTTCCCCGGCAAGGAAGACCTTGTCCTCTCCTACCTGAACGTGGTCGACCGGGCCATGCGAAGCCAGGCGGACGAGGCCCTCGCCGCCGGGCTCCCTGCCGCCGGCACCGTCCAAGCCCTCGGCGAATCGATCGCCCGGGGCATCCGGTCTCCCGGCTTCCGGGGATGCGCCTTCCTCAACGCCGCCGCCGAGTATCCCGACCCCGAGTCCCCGGTGCACAAGGCCGTGCTCGCCCACCGCCAATGGTTCCTGGAAACCGTCACGGAACTGCTGGCCAAGGTCCGGGAGACAGACGCCGACCCCGCCGCCCGCCACTTCGTGATGATGCGCGACGGTGCCATGGCCGCCGGCTGCCTGTTCGACCCGGCGCTGGTCTGCGAGACCTTCCTACGCGGGGTCGAGAGGCTCGTGCAGGTTCATGCCACCACCGACGACGCCGGACCGGTGGGCTCCGAAGACGCCGCCAACCCACCTACACGTTGACCGGCTCCATCGCTGATCCCATTCCGCCTCTCCACTGCCGACGGCACGGACGGAAAAGTCCTTGACCGAGAGCCCTCCGTATCACGAGATCGGGGGTCGGAAGTGGCTCGCCGGACGGGTCACCGCCTCAGCGTGCCTGCCGGTGCACCATCTCGGTGATCCAGACGGGCGCGAACGGAGACGTGCAGCCCGGGGAGGTCGGATAGTCCTTGAGCACCTCCAGGCGCTCACCGATGTCGATCGCGCGGGCGCGGTGCTCGGCGTGCTCGATCCCGATCTGGGCCAGGCAGTGGTTCATCGCCCACTGCAGGCGATCAGGAGCGCCTTTCATCTCCGCCTCGATGACGTCGAGCAGTCCTACGAGGTCGAGGACCTCGGGCTTCTTCGCCACGCGCTCGACGGTGAGCGCCCACCCCGCACTCGCGACCACCGGATCCGGATCGGCCAGCCAGGCGAGCCGCAGCTCTTCGGAGTGCGGGCTCTTCTTCACCACGTAGTTCACGAGCCAGTCGTGCACCTTCGGTGCGCGTGCCTCGCGCACCATCGCGTCCAGCTCGTCACGTCCGAACGCCTTCGGGCGGCAGATCAGGAGCGCGAGCAGTCTCGCCGCGGTGTCATCGGTCTCCCAGAGCCGGTACGCGAGCTCCTGCTGCGTCTTCAGCCGCTTCGCGATCGCGCGCAGCCTGCCGAGGTTCACACCGTGATCGTCACCGTGTCTCTCGTTCACCTCGCGCATCCTCGGGTCCTCAAGCTCGGCCAGCTCGGCCATCACGTCGGCCACCGTCGTCTCGGCCACCTCGGGCTCCCTCCGTCATGGGCGAGGATCAGCCTACGACGGCCCCCTGTCATTTTCGTACGTTCCGGCTCGGCGGCCACCGGCGAGGAGGGCGGTTTCCCCGTCCGGCGACCGCGTGCTCAGTCGGCGCGGGTCCCGGAGGCGAGGAAGAACGGGATGGCGACGAACAGCCGGTCGTCGCGTGCCCGCGCGGCCTGGTCGTCGAGCCAGGCGCCCTCGCCCAGGATGGCGAGCACCGGCAGGCCCTCGGTGCCCGTCCACACGATCGTGTGGACCTCGACGGTGACGTCGACGAACCCGTTCTCCAGCAGGAGGTTCCTGTGTCGGCGGGCGACCCGAGGGCTCGGCACGACGTCCGCGCGAGCGTGCACGAGCGTGCGGATGAGGTCGGGATCGTCGGAGTCGATCACGAGGGTGTCCCAGTCCTGGCCGACGAGCACCGCGCGGCCGTTCCTCGCCAGGACCCTGCGGGCCTCGGCGACGGCCCGCTCGGGCTCGGCGAGGGTGTGCAGGACCTTGTCGGCGCGGTAGCCGGTGACCGAGCCGTCGTCCAGAGGCAACGCGGTGGCGTCGGCGAGACGAAACTCGCCCGCGGGCCGGCGCTCGGCGGCTATCTTGATCATGGCGGGATCCAGGTCGACGCCGATCGCCCTCACCCCACGGGCGGCCAGCTCGCCGACGGCGCGCCCGCTCCCACAGCCGACGTCGACGACGGTGTCGCCCAGCGCCTGGTACGTGCGTTCCCGCAGGTGGCGGGCCTGAGGTAGGTCGTCATAGGCGTCAAGAACACTAAGTAACGTGGACATGGGCGTCATTGTGCGACTTAATGTCGACATGAAGTCAATTGGCGAGGTGGCGGCTCAGTTCGGGTTACCGGCACACGTGCTGCGCCACTGGGAGGCGGAAGGGCTGATGACACCGGCCCGCGCGGGCGACCGCCGCCGCTACACCGACGCGGACCTGCACCGGGTGGCGGCGATCCTGATCTCGAAGGAGGCGGGCTTCGGACTCGCGGACATCCGGACCATGCTGACCGCCCGGTCCGCACCGGCTCGCCACGAGGTGATGGCCCACCACCGCGAGAGGTTGCTGACCCGGATCGCCCGAGCACAGGTCGCGCTCGACATGCTGGAGGGCGGCCTGGAATGCCCGCACGACGACCTCATGACGTGCCCGCACTTCCAGAGTCTTCTGACCGACCGGCTGCCGCCGTCTCCCGCGACGGACACGGACCGGACGCGGCCGGACACGCCTGCCCCCTGAAGGCCCGCTCGGCTTTCCCTGCCGCGACGGACGCCTCACAGGTCGAGGGCGAAGTCCGGGTGCATCGTCTCCTTGTAGTGGTCGGCGAAGATCTTCGCGGTGAGTTCACCGCGGGTCGACACCTCGACCTTCTCGAATATCCGCTTGAGGTAGCCGCGCACGGTATGGGTGGACAGACAGAGCCTCACCGCGATCTCCGAAGTGGTCAGGCCCGCGGCGATCAGGTGGATGACCTGCTGTTCCCGTCGCCCCAGCTGGTAGGCCCTCACGATCAGGGGCGCCATCTCGGCGGCGTTGGCCGACTCGATCACCAGAGCCGTCCGGCCACCCTCGCTGCCGGCCTCCCGCAACACGAAACCGTGGATCACCACCCACCGCCCACCGACCTGTAACCGGGCCCGAGCGGCGCCCGTGTCGCGCCCGGCAGCGATGGCGCGGGCCTTGTTCACCACCGAGCGCAGCTCGGCGGGTATGGGGGTGGCGCCGGGGTCGTCATGGCTCAACCGGGTGAACGGCAACCGCTGCAGCCATGCCTCCGCGGGCTCGTTGAGCGATTCGAGGGCCCCGGTCCGGTCGAACATGAGCAGTCCGGGGCCGTGGGGCACACCGATCACCGGGTTCGGCCGCAACAGCGCCGAGCGCCGGAAGGCCTCGCCGATCGGAGCGGAGAGGCTCGCGACCAGATGCTCCTCCCCGAGGTCGAACGGCCGCGCGTCGGCGGCTCGCCACAGGCACATGTAGCCCCAGACATCGCCTCCGGCCCGGAACACGCATCGCAGCTCGTCGCCGAGCCCCTGCACGATGTTCACGGTGCGGTAGCGGGAGCTCCGCGCCGGACGCCCGCCCGTGACGCGACACAGGGACGCGGCCGGCGTCGGCAGACCGGCCAGCGTGTGAAAGTGGTTGACGTCCTCGACGAAGAACTCGTTCTCCCAGTAGAGGTCGCAGTATTCACCGGACCCCAGGTTCTCCAGTCGCGAGGGCGAGGTGGCGAGCATCGTCACCGGATCGGCCCCCGTCCAGAACGAGGCGTCGAAAGGAACGACCTCGCGCAGCAGGCGCGAGAGGTCACCCAGGAACTCGCCGTCGGCGATGCCCGTCCGCGTCAGCCGCAGAATCCGCTCGAACGTGTGCCGGGCCGGCGCACGACGCAGGGCTGACTCCATTTCTTGACAATGAACGACCACATGTCGTCACGCAAGCCCTCAAATGGGGGTTTTCACAAGTCGTTCAGCACACATTTGCGGGGTCCCTCGACCGACGGGCCACACCGCAGTCTGGAAGCCGGCAGCAGGCCCGGGACGGGTGTCTCGGGGCCGAGGACCACCACGGATCCAGCCGTGGAGTCGCCTCCCCGGAAGCACCACAACTCTTCCTCACCGGCGCTCCTCCGCGGCCACGTCGCACCACGCCGACGACGCCGTACCGGATCCGTGCCCACCGACCGGACGACCCACGGGAGATGCCATGCCGAGACGGAGCGCCCTGCTTCTTGGCCCACTGTCCGTAACCTCCGCACTGCTGCTGACCGTGGCGGTGCCACAGCCGGCGCAGGCGTACACCCAACAGCACCAGGTCACGGTGGAGCGGGGAGCCTCCTTCTGTGTCAAGGCCACCGCGGGCATCGACCACCGCATCCCCGGCACGTTTTCGAGCAACCAGGCGTGGGCGAGCGCCTACGCGCTCGCGGGAGACTGCACCACCGTGCATGGCGCGCGGGCCAGGGTGCGACTTGAGGTGCAGAAATGGAACGAGTCCCGCGGCGCGTGGGAGGTGTGCGCGACCTCGAACCTGGTGGAGGGTACGACGGGCAGAAACGAGTTCGGCCTCACCGGACCCTCCATTTACATGCCCTACACCCCCTGCGGTCCCGGCTGGCACCGGACGAAGGCCGAAGCGCAGAGCTACCGCTACGTCGACAGCGCCGGCCGCTTCCTCTGGTTCGGCGGCACCCTCTACTCGGGCTACGAGTGGGTGGAATGAGCGTTCCCACGCGCGAGACGCCCGACTCGGTTGTGACATGCGCGATCGGACGTGTTCGGCGGCGTTCGACGAGACGCCGCCGACCCTCCGGGGGCGGATGAGCGTTGCGGTGAGCCGCCTTGCGCTCCTCTAGCGTCTCGGGTCAAGGGTGTGCTTGCCGCGGGTCAGACCTGCCCCGAGGTCTTGCAGGACCATCGGGCCCTCGTCGAGGGAATGCACCTGAGGGGTGCCGGGCAGGTAGACGCCCTGCGCGATCAACCGCTCGATCTCGTCGAGCACCTCCCGGTAGATGGAGGGCGCCGCCTCTGCCAGCGCGCCGATGTGGAGTCCCTTTATCTGCACCCGGTGGGTGAAGACCAGGTCATGGGTCGTCAGGCGGGCGTCTCCGGAGGCGGCGCCGAAGACGACGACCCGGCCGGTGAAGGGTTTGGTCACCGACAAACCGGCCTCGAAGGTGGTCTTGCCGACCGATTCGAGCACCAAATCGACACCGGCGGTCCGGCGCAGGATCTCCTCGGCCAGATCGCCACGCGAGGGATCCAGAACCACGTCGGCTCCGAGCGCCCTGACGTCGTCGTGTTTCGCCGGCGACGCGGTGGCGATGACCTGGGCCCCGTAGTGACGGGCGAGGCGGACGGCGGCCTGTCCCACGCCTCCCGCGGCGGCATGAACGAGCACCACCTCACCGGCCTTGAGATCGCCCAGTGGCCGCAGCGCCGCCAGGGCCGTCGCCCAGTTCAGCACCATGCCCAAGGCTTCGGCGTCGCTCCACCCAGAAGGAACCGGGAGGACACCCCTGGCCGGCATCAGCATGTACTCGGCGAAGGCACCGGGGCCGACTCCTATGACATGGGTGCCCGCCGGGAGCGGATCATCGATCTCAGCACCGGCGGCGACGATCTCACCGGCTGCTTCGAACCCGGCCACATAGGGAGGATGCGGCCCGCCACCGTAAGTCCCGTGGGTCTGCATCACGTCCGCGAAGTTGATCCCCGCCGCACCCACCCGGATCACGTAGTCACCCGGACCCGGACCGATGGGACGCGGATGGTCAACCACCAGCGCCAGGTCTTTCGGGCCGCTGCGTGAGTATTGCACCAGGGCACGCATCGTTTCGGCGGATGTCACGTTCTCGATGTCCATCCCTGGAACGTAGAAGCCTCACGCTGGTGTCAAGGTCAAGTCGTTCGCTTCGGCCGGTGTGAACTCTCGTCCAGGAACGCGTCGAGCGCCGACAGTTGGGTGGTGAGCGCGGCAACGCGGGTCTTGAGTCGATCGCGATAGCGTCGGACCTCGGCCAGGAACTCTTCACACAGTTGATCGCGGCCCATGGATTCGCCCGTGACGTGGGGCAGCACGTCCCTGATCAGTCGCACGGACAGTCCCGAATCCAGCAGTGAGCGAATGACGATCACTCGGTCGATGGTGGAGCCGCAATAATCGCGGTATCCGTTACCGCACCGGCCGGGAACGATGAGACCTTCGTCCTCGTAGAACCGCAGCGACCTGACGCTGACGCCGCTGCTCCTGGCCGCCTCGCCGATCTTCATGCTCGATCCCAACCCACGAAGTCGCCACGATCTTCCCGGACCATCCCGCGACACACCCGAGAGCGGCCACGGGCGTCACGAACCTGCTGCCCCACGACGGCCGGAAGTCGACCCCTCCTTCACTCCGTCCACGAACGCGTCCCGCGTGCTTGCACTCATGAGGTGCTGGTGAACGGCCCAGGAAAAAGGCTCGCGCCGCCTCACGTCACGCTGAAGGCGTGCATGCCGGACCCGACTTCCTGGTCATCCACCAGATGATCGCGGTGATGACGACAAGCCCGGCGCTCGGCACCAGGTTCCCGACCGAACCGACCGTCTCGCCACGACTGCTGAGGGCTCCGCCGAGGTCGAGATGGAGTGTCGTGGCGAGGACGAACGCCGTGGCGTTGTAGACAGCGTGCAGCACGACGGCGACCTCAAGCCCGCCGGTGCGCCAGGTGACGATCGCCAGTGCCGAGAACAGCACGAGATACGAGGTGAGCAGGTAGGGATCGAGCGTGCCGTGGAAGAGCGAGAACAGCACGGTCGTGACGACGATGCCGAGGATCGCCCCGGAGCGGGCGCCGCGGGTCCAGCCGCCGAGGACGCGGAACATCAGGCCCCGCAGCCCGTACTCCTCACCGGCCGCCGCCAGCGGGCTGAGCAGCGTGCTGATGACGATGAACGCGACGAGATCGGCGGCCGTCCAGGGGACCGCCTCGCCGGGCACGAGAAAGAACCCGACGGAGACGACGAGGAGGAGCAGCGGCCCGAAGACGAGCAGCGAGCGGCCGAGGACGCCATAGCGGAAACGTCCCGAAACGGAGTGCAGCGAACCTGCGGGCACACCGTAGAGCAGGCGCTGCAGCAGCATGCTGTAGGGGATGAGCACGGCGAGCGAGAGCGCGCCGGCGGCTTGTCGCAGCGGGGTGAAGCCCGTACGGCCGAGGAGTCGCGCGTCGATGACGGCGGCGCCGATCAGGAACAGCTGCGCGAAGCCGATGAGCCCGGCGAACAGCAGTACGATCGCGAGGATGCCGCGCGCGATCCGGCGCTTGTCGCCCGCGTAGACGCGGTGGTATTCGACGCCGGCAGGCACGCGAGTCGGGCGTTCGGGCTCGTCGGCTCGAAGGAGCCAACCCTCGGTGGTGTTCGTCATGGCGTCCTTCCTCGTGGTCCTCATGGTCAGCTCGCGAGAGAGTCGAGCCAGTTCGAACGCAGTCGCAGTGCGCGTTCGGTGCTGCCCGCGACCGCTGCGACGCCGGCGGCGATGTTCGCCTCGACCGGGATGTGCACAGGGAGATCGAATGTCCCGAGCGCATCCGCCACGGGCGGAATGTGCGAGATGGTCTCGACGAGTTGTGGCACGGCCACGCAGATCCCGACGAGCACGAGCAGTGTCGAGACGACGCCGACGAGGCGGCTCAGCTCCGGGTGCGTCCGATGCAGGTGAGCGCGTCGCCCCTCGGCGGAAGCGGGATGGGGCGTCAACTGCGCCTCAGTGCCGTCGGCCCGCACGTAGTGGCAGCGTCGTAAGCCGTAGGTGCCGACGACGACCTCGATGTGACCGCCCGGCACGGGGAAGCGGGCCGGTGTCGTCGAGAGCGAAACGAGTGCGCCGTCGCGATAGAGCCGCGCGCGTACCGCGCCGTCGTCGCGATCACCCAGCTGACGGACGTCGACCGCGTAGGTGGACACGGTGCCGTCCGGTGCGCGAAGCGTCAGCGTGCGTACCGACCTGCTCAGCAGCTGCCACCAGCGAAAACGTGGCAGCGGCTCGCCGTTGCCAGGGCGCACGCGCCGTGCCGCGCGACGGTTGCTCCATCCTCCGAACGCCACCCGAGAACCTCCTGTCTTCGGTCACGCCATCACTAGTACACTGTGCTAGTTCATTGAAGCTAGCACACTGTGCTAAAAATGGGGCGTGAGGAGGTTCCGACGATGACCGACCGTCCACCGAAACGGGACACCCGCGACAGGATCCTGATCGCCGCGGCGACCATGCTCGGAGAGGACCCGGGCGCTCGGCTGAGCGTCCGAGGAGTCGCCGCCCGAGCAGGCGTCAGCATGGGTTCGCTTCGCCACTTCTTCCCGACGCAACGGGAGCTCATCGACACCGTCGTCGCCGGCGTCTACGACATCGACATCCCCGATGATCCCATCCTCGACATCGAACGAGCGCCGACGGAGCGCCTCGTCGAGTGCCTGCGACAACTGCTTTCACAGGTCGGTACCGGAAACCGGGCGCGCGAGTATTGGCGCACGGTCCACGAGACGTACATCGCGCCCGACCTGACGGATGATCAGGTCGCTACATACCGTTCGCTGGAGCGACTGGGCCTGCACCGCATCGAGCGCTGGCTGACCGTCCTCGCCGACGAAGGCGCGATCCCGGCGAACGACGTCGAGCGACGCGCACGGTTCCTGGCATCCGTCCTCAACGGCCTCCTCGTCGAGCGCGCGCTTCCCGCCGCCGCCTCGCGACTCGAATTCGAGACCGACACGCTCCGCATGGCCGTCGACGCCGTCATGAGCGACCACACCGGGGCCGAGCAGTCCGAGCACTGACGCACCCGGCCCATCGGCCCATCGGAAGGCAGCAGGTTGCCCGGCTCAGGTGCATCGCATGCCACTGACCGGTTCCGGTCCGTGGGCGCCGGTTCTTCGGATCACCCAGGTCGAGATCATGGCCCTTGAGACGGTGGACTCAGCTCGACGCCCTCACGTATGCGGCGCCATCCCCCGCCGGTTCAGGCTCGGGCCGCTACCGCACTCCTGCGTCGGACGGGTTCTGCGTGATCCCCCCGCCGTATGGCCGCGGTCGGCGCGCCTCGGAGGGAAGGACTCCACGACGACTTTCCTTAGAGGAAAACAGCTGCTACTTTCCTCACAGGAAAACAGTCATATCGACCACGAAGGTGGCCTTCTTGAACCCGCACGACGCTCAGTCCTCACTCGAGGACATCCGCCGACTCCAGGAAACGACCAAGAACGAGATCGTCCGCCGCAGCTTCGCGATGCCCCGCGTGATCATCGTCGCGCTCGGCCTCTTCGTCACCTTCGCCTCGATCGATCTGGAAACGCCGTGGCGGCTCATCGGCGGCGCACTCGGACTCTTCCTGTACGTAGCGGTGGGCATCGTTTACGAATATCGGGCCTCGGTCCAGAGGCAACCCACCATCCAGGAGGTGCTGTACCACGGCGCGGTGCTGATCGGCATCTGCATGATCTTCGGTGTCGGGCGGACCCTCGCTTTCGCGCTCCTTGACGCGCCCGCGCATGGTCTGATGTCGCAGGCCATGTTCGGCGCCATCCTGGCATCCCTCGCATATGTCGCGACCGCGCCCGTCAATCGCTTGGTCATGAGGTCGTTCGTCCAGCAGGGCGGCAGGCGGAGCTGATGGATCCGCAGTTCGACGAGTTCCTGCATGTACCGGCCAGGCTATCGATCGTGGCGGTGCTGGCGCCGGCCGACTGGGTGGACTTCGGCTTCCTCCGGGACGCGATCGGCACCAGCGACTCGGCCCTGTCCAAGCAACTCTCCGCGCTGGCCGACGCCGGATACGTCATCGTGCGCAAGAGCCAGGACAAGCGGGCGCGGCGTACGTACGCGCAGCTCACTCCTCAGGGCCGCGAGGCATTCGTGCGGCACGCGGCGGCGCTGGAGCGGATCGTCGCGCTCGCCCGTACGTTCGACAAGCAGCCCGCCGCCGAGTAGCAGTGATCGCCCGCCCACAGCACGGTAGATGAAGCGTTGAGCATCTGGCCAACCATGCACCCTGTGTGGTCCACCATCAGCTGGATCAGCCCGGCCATGACCGCTGGACGAAGGCGAACGCGGAACGGACGGGGTACAGCCACCGCGGTGCGGACGCGCAGGCCCTCGGCGAGGCCCTTGCCAGGGCATCCGGTCGATGCCCGAGCAAGGCCGCCCGGATGAGGCCGGGAGCCGGCACCTGGGTTCCAGGGTGGATTCAACCGGCCGTCGCAAAACCTTGATCGTGGAGGTGTTGGCAATGGGCCCAGGCGAGAAGCAGCGGGCCGTCCGGCTCAGGTGCACTGCATGCCGCTGACCAGCTCCGGTCCGTGGGCGAGGAGCTGCTGGCAGAAGTGCTCGCCCGCGTAGTAGCCGGAGGTGATGGTGATCATGACCGGGCTCTCGGTTCCGCTGCCGGTGCACCGGTTCGCCAGCACGTGGTAGCCGAGCATCTCCGAGAGCTGGAAGCGGGTGCCGTCCGCGCAGACGTAGTGGCTGTCGGCGTACGCGGTCGCCGGGATGACGAACGGTGCGGCGAGAACCGTCAGAAGTAAGGCGGCGCGGCTGATGGTCGTGCGGGAGAAGGTCATAGGAAATGCCTTTTCGCGGGGGTTTGGCAACGTGCCACGACATACCCTTGGTGACTCACCGGCAACCAAGCGTGTCCGACATCGGCCATCCCTCGAACCCGAAAACCCGGCACCATCTCTCAGCCGGGGAGGTGGAAGCACCTCACCCACCGCAGACAATGACGACTTCGCCGTCCGTCCGATCCTCCCCGGGCTTTCGAACGGCGGCACACACTGAAGCCCCGTCTCCTCCGAGGTGCGAGGAGCGGGGCTTCGTCAGGGGTGACCGGGACGCCTTTTCAGCTTCCGAACATGGCCGGACGCTCCCCCTTACACTTCGATGGCCGTCCCGGTGGGTGCTAGAAAGGACCGTCGGAGCACATCATCGGCTTGCCGTCGATGACGCACGGGTACCAGGGGAGCTCGCGCGGCTTGGCCTGGGCGGCGCCCGTGGTCGCGAAACCGACGATCATCAGCGCCACGGTGGTGGTGGCGGCGAGGGCGACCGTACGCCTGACAAAAGTCCTCATTCGAATCCCTTTCCATCGCTGTGTGCTGCTCCAGAATCAAACCAAGGGCCTCTGCAAACCCACTTGCAAGTCACTGGGAGGGACCGAAAGTCTCCGTCCTGCTCGACTTCGGCCGGCCCGAGCCGTACGCGACCGGAATTCCTCGTCGGCACTCCCACGGACGCGCCACGGCCGACGCGGTTAGGGTTCGTGGATGCTGCTGACAATCCTTGGCGGATGCGGCGCATGGCCGGGAGCGGGCCAGGCCTGCGGCGGTTATCTCGTGGAGCACGACGGGTTCAGGCTGCTCGTCGACCCCGGGTACGCGACGGTGCCGCGGCTGCTGGAACGGATCACCGCCGATCAGGTCGACGCGGTGTTCGTCAGTCACGGACATCCCGATCACTGCGCCGACCTGAACCCGCTGCTGCGGGCACGCGCGTTCCGTGACGATCCGCCGCCTCCCCTGCCGGTGTACGCACTGCCCGGCGCCCTGGACGCGGTGCTCGCGCTGGACCGCCCGGAAATGCTGGCCGACGCCCATGTCCTGCGCGAGTTCACCCCCGGCGACCGGATCGACATCGGCCCGTTCCACGCGCGGACCCGTCTGCTGCCACACTCGGTGCCCAATGCCGGCGTACGGCTGACGGCGGGCGGGCGGGTGCTCGCGTACACCGGCGACACCGGCCCGAGCCCCGAAGTGGTGGAGTTGGCGCGCGGCGCCGACCTGTTCCTGGCCGAGGCCACCTATGCGGACCGGGTCCCCGAGGTTTCGCGGCGCAACCTGTCGAGCGCCCGCCAGGCAGGTCGGCAGGCCAAGGAGGCCGACGTCCGGAACCTGCTGCTGACTCACCTGCAACCGGGGACGGACGCCACAGCCGCGCGAGCCGCCGCCGGAGCCGAATACGACGGCGAGCTCGGCATCGCCACCTCCGGCCTCGCCATCGATCTTTCCTGAGGAAGGTCTCCTTGGGCTTCGAATGCCTCGCGTGGTTCTCCGGCCTTCGGAATGCGGCGTACTTCGATGGCACCGATCATCATCTTCGGGACGGTTATCAGAAGTCCACGCCACCGCAACCACCAAGATCGCAAAGCGCTAGGGCGTAGGTAGCTTTCTCCCGAGGAGGAAGGCCGTCAGGAGCTCACGGTAGAGGTCAGGGCGGCCGTTGGCGATGGAGTGCCCTGCTCCGGGCACGTAGAGGAATGTCGAGTTCGGCAGAGTGCGCCGGTATTCGTCGGTGACCTGCCACTTGAGGTAGTCGCACTGGCCGCGCACGATCAGCGTCGGCACGTGGACCTGGCGCAGCTTGGGCCTGGGATCGGGTACGGTCTCCGCGTCTGCGGAGGTGACCTGGTTGACGTAGAAGCCGGGCTGGTTGGTGTGCGTGGGCGCGGGCGCCGCCCCCGGGCAGCCGGTGGCGTCCTTGACGGAGATGAGCAGTTCGCGGAAGTAGGCGTCCGCCTCGCGGTCGGGCACCATGCTGTGCGCGGCCGCCGGGTTGAGCCCGAGCAGGACGTTCTGGACGAGGAAGCGCAGCGAACCGTCGGGCCCGTCCCCGTTGCCCCAGGGCGAGCCCACGCCGTCGGGATAGGCAGGCTCCCAGATCGCTCCCGGCGAGGTCAGCACGGCCCTGGCGACGCGGTCGGGATGGGCGGCCATGTACGCGGCCGCCAGGGTTCCGCCCCAGGACCTGCCGACCAGGATCACCCGCTCGGCGCCGATCGCGCTGCGGACGGCGTCGAGATCGGCGACATGCCTGGCCACCGTGTAACCGCTGACATCGTCGAGGCGCGTGGAGCGTCCAGCGCCGAGTTGGTCGTAGGCATAGACGTCGAACCCCTCGCCGGCCAGTTCCCGCCCGCCCTCCGGGACCCCCTCACCCGGTGTGCCGGGGCCGCCGTGCAGGAAGATCACCGGATACGGCCTGGCCGTACCCCTGGCCGGTTCGCTGACATAGGCCAGGCGGGAGCCGGTGGGCAGGTCCCAGAACCGCACACCCGCCGGAATCACCGGCACCGGTGCGGGAGACGGGAGCATGACGGTGACGGCGGCGATGCCGCAGAGCACGACGGTGACACCTGCGGCATACAGCGCTTTTCGCGTGACCAGCCACGCGATCGCCACGATCGAGGCGGCGGCCGCTCCGGCGAAGACCGGGTATACGGGAACGACCATGGCGACGCCGAAGAAGACCAGCGGCGAGAGGATCAGGGCGAGGACGGCCCCCAGGACGAGCTTCATGGGATCAACGCTAGGAAGGTGAGAGGGCCGGCTCTTCCTTCGTCAGGATGGACTGCTCCCCCGCCGCGCGGCGGGGCGGACCAGGCCCGTCTCGTACGCGACGATGGTGGCCTGAAGGCGGTTGCGTACGCCGAGCTTGCCGAGGATCACCGCGATGTGGTCCTTGACGGTGGCCGGGCTGATGCCGAGCACCGCGCCGATCTCGGCGTTACTCAGGCCGGTGGCGACCTGCTTGAGCACTTCGGTCTCGCGCGGCGTGAGCACACCCGTGCCGCCGTTGTACGGCGGCGGCTCTTCCGCGAATCGGTCGATAAGCCGCCTCGTGATGCCTGGGTCGAGCATGGCGTCTCCGGCCGCGACCACCCGGACCGCGTCGATCACCCGCTCGGGCTCCGCGTCCTTCAGCAGGAACCCGGCGGCGCCGGCACGCAACGCGCCGAAGACGTAGTCGTCCAGCCCGAACGTGGTCAGCACCACCACCCGCGTCCCGGGCACCTCGGCGGTGATGCGCGCCGTGGCCCGCAGGCCGTCGAGGCCGGGCATCCTGACGTCCATCAGCACCACGTCGGGACGCGATCGGAGAGTCGACTCGACCGCCGCCTGCCCGTCGGCCACCTGACCCACCACGGTCATATCGCGCTCGGCGTCCAGGACGGCTGCTATGCCCGCCCGCACGACCGCCTGATCGTCGGCGACAAGAATGGTGATCATTCGGGGAGCCATACCCGTATCGTGCCATCAGCCATGGTGATCAGTTCTCCCCCGACCGCGTCGGCGAGGTCTCGGAGCCCGGCCGTGGCCCTGCCCTCAATGCTCACGCCACCGTTCAGGTAGGCCACGGTCACCTCGTCGCTGTGCTCGAAGAATCGCTCCGCCGCTCTGAACGCGGCCACCTGAACCGCCGGGTCCACCTCGCGGCGCTCGCCCGTGAACTTGACGACGGCGCCTTTGCGGGAGGCCAGCGCCGCTACTCCAGCCAGCGTAGGGGCCGGATCTCCAGTTTCGCCCAGCTCTTCGAGCAGGTCTCTGAGCGCGGTGAGGCCCCGCCTGGCCTCGGCCAGCGCGTCGGCGAGCCGGCCCGCGTCCGCCGCCGCCACGACCGCCTTCGCGTGGCGCATCGCCGTACGCCGCAAGCCGTCCGCGATCCTGTCCCGCTCCGTTCGTACGGCTGCCGCCGTCAGCTCACCCGTCGCCGTGCGCGCCCGCGCCTCCCCGGCCGACCGCCGTGCCCGAATCGTCGCGACGGCCGCGCCAAGTGCCCAGGCGGTGACGGCGGGCACGGTGACACCCAGGCCCAGCACCACCAACGCGCCGAGCCGATCGCCCGTGATCCCCGGGCCGGCCGCCAGCGCCAGTCCACCTACCGCCGCCATGCCCAGGCAGGCGGTAAGGCCCTTCCTGCTCAGTCCGACGGCGTAGAGCAGCGCCAGTTCCACCCACGAGCACCACAGGAACACATCTCCCGCGGGCGGTACGGTTCGCGTCGCCACCAGCACCGGGTAGATCGACAGCGCCACCGCCAGCGCGAAGCCGGGTGCCCGTCTGCGCCAGCCGAGCGGTAGTGCGTGGAGTGCGCAGAGCGGAAGAAGAAGCAGCAGGTCGGCAGGGTCACTGTCGAGCAGGCTGGTCCCGACCGACAGTCCGACGGCCAATGCCACCAGCGCCCAATCCGCCCCCCGTCTCCCTCGCCACCCGTCCTTCCTTCCCGGCCCCCGGGTCGTCATCCGGAAGGACGCCACCACGACCCACCCGTCGCCCTGGGGACCGGCGGTCAGCGTCCCTCCGCACTCGGCCACGGCCACCCTGAGCCCGGCCAGCCCCTTTCCCGCCCCGAGGCCGTCCTCCGTCCTGCCGCCTTCCCCGGCCTGGTTGATCACCGTCACCATCAGGT
The DNA here is from genome assembly GCF_040648855.1 of Streptosporangium sp. NPDC049078. Lineage (NCBI taxonomy): Bacteria > Bacillati > Actinomycetota > Actinomycetes > Streptosporangiales > Streptosporangiaceae > Streptosporangium > Streptosporangium sp. NPDC049078. The sequence goes on along the minus strand of NZ_JBEZEL010000011.1, from coordinate 104,390 downwards.
CTCCGTCTGTGGCGGCGAGCTCCACCCGCACCTGCGCGCCCGGCGCGTATCGGGCGGCGTTGGTCAGCGCCTCCCGCACCACCCGGTACGCGACCGCCGCCACCTTCTCCGGCACCTCGTCCACCGTCCTGCGGTACACCACCCCTGGTCCGGCCAGCGTGTCGACGTCGGCCAGCCGCGGCACCCCGGGAACGCCATCCGTGAGCGCGGCCAGTTCCCTCACCACCAGCCGCCCCTCAGCCGCCGCGTGCTCCAGCGCGGACGCCACCAGCCGCGCATCCCCCAGCCGCAGCGCTGAGGCCGCACCGACCACGATGCCGGTGAGCCGATGAGCCGCGGTGTCGTGCAACTCACCGGCCAGCCGAAGCCGCTCCACCGCGGCAGCCGTCGCGGGCACTGCCTCGACCCCCGCCAGAAAAGCGGCGAGCGCGTTCCGCTTGGCGAGGACCCGCCGCCGCCACCGCCCCAGCGCCCACGCCACCGCGGCCAATCCGGCAGCCAGCAACAGGCTCCCGACGACATCGCGGACCCGCCGCCCCAGAAAGCCGGAGACCCCACCCGCAATGACGACAAAGGCGAGCGCCACCGCCCCGGCCGTCTCCGCGGTGCGCCGTACAGCCGCGCCGTACACGATCAGCACGGCGAGGACGAGCGCAACCCACTGCATGGCGGTCAGCAGGGTTCAAGGCGGCGGTAGCGCGAAATCCGGTCGTCCAGGGTCCCGGCCACCAGGACGACCAGCCTGATCATCATGGTCACGACCGCCGCAACCAGGATCCGCCGACTTCTACCGATACCTACGTCCCCCATCGTGCATGAGTAGCACATCTGACCGCCCGACCCTCATCCAGCATTCTCGGGGTCTGAGGACATCGGAACGGTGACCGGGAAGGTTCGCCGACACGGCACCGGGCGTCCCGGGGTCCGGCCCTTGAGGCGCCGAGAGCCCTTGCCCATAGCCGGGAGCTCTCGGTGTTGAGCGGTCACCCGTGCCGGCGGGTCCCGGCTCGGCCTGGGATCGTTCTGCCACGGCCGGAGCCTGACCGCCGCGTCGGCGCGCTCACGAAACTCAGGCGAGGTGTCCGTCCTGTGGGGGGAGCTCAGACGGGCCGGTAGGAGCGGAACGGGCGACTTGCTCCTCTGAGCAGAGGACCACCTCAAACACGAGACAGCCGGGCAGGAATCGCTCTTCGGTGACGAAGAACCACCGGCCTTCGACAGCAAAAGGTATCGGCAGGATGAAGAGCCGAAATGGGTCGCGGAAATCGAGAATAATCTTCAGAGACTACTGGCCTCACACGGAAGTTTTCGTATCGTCGACCACTTGACCGATGTCTACGGCACCACCCTCGGATTAGCGTGGATACCGCATATCAGAGAGGCGGTAAAACGCCTTAACAGTGCGGGAGTGATCGACAAAGACAGCAGAAGAAAATTTCATCTGGAGGTCATCAGCCGGGCTAAGCCGTCATAGGGCGGGCCGAACGTGAGACGGCAGGACGGCGCACCGGCATCTCGTCCCAGGTGCGCCCGTCCAGCAGGCGTCCACCCGCCTTGGGAGTCCTGCCACCCCACTGCTTGAAGAAGAAGTCGACCCCGTCCCGAAGACACTGGTCACGGAGCTCACACACCCACCGGGGGTCGATGGGCCTGGCACCGGCTCCGCTCTCTCCACCGGCGATCAACCAGTGAATGCCCGCGAGGTCGATGCCGCTCAACGAGCCCAAAAGGGGCTCCGCGGAGATGAACCTCACGGCGGCCGGCACCTGCCGCAGAGCATCGACCCGGGCCGCTACCTCCCGGTTCTCGACACTGACGCCCATCCAGACGTTGTCCGGCCATGGGAGCTGGTCGGCGATGCGCGCGAGCCGGGTAGCACGCTTTGTCAGCACCTGGTAGGTGTGCTGAGGCGTCGCCGCCATGACGTCGAAGACCTGGCGGACGAAGCCGACAGGAACCCGTGCGTGGAACAGATCGCTCATCGAGTTCACGAAAACGATTCGTGGTTCGCGCCAGCGTAGCGGCGCCGCCAGCGTGTCCTCGTGCAAGGTCACCCCGAAACCGGGTCCACTGGTGCGAGGGTCGCCATCCCGCTGGTACTTCGCGGCGCCCATGGCTTTAAGTCGCTTCGCGAGCGTAAGCGCGTAACAATTATCGCAACCAGCCGAAACGCGATCACACCCGGTCGTGGGGTTCCAGGTAACCTCGGTCCATTCGATCCGGCTTCGGTCAGCCATTGGTCATTCCCTCCGCTCGGGCAATCCCGCCGAGTGTACGGATACCGACGTGATTATTGATACACCATATCGCCATCACTTTCTCTGCAACACTCATAATTAAGGATCCACGAAGTTATCTTTCCATGCTCCGATCTGGCAAAGCACGGCAAATCCGGATTTGAAATGATGCCGCAGACCTGAGCCTGTCCGAGGGAGCGAGGCACATTCGCCGATGAGCCGACGTGTCCGGAAGGGGTTCGTCTCCCACCCGGTCCCGGTACGCAGGCTGATCGCCCTCGGCCGGGACAGGTGAGATCACGGAGAGCGGATGTCGAGAAGACCGCCACGATGAGGATCACCATGGAGATCAGGCATGAGCAAGATCTGCCCCGGTGCGACGCAGGCACCGTCATGGAAGCATCCGGCCTGAAAGCCTCCGACACCGACCGCAAGTAGGCCAACGACGGAACCCCTGACCGAGCGGCCAGGGGTTTCGGGTGCTTCCGGGGGTGGCTCAGAAGTCGAACTCGCCCTTCTTGGCACCGTCGATGAACGCGTCCCACACGCTCGCACTCACCACGAACGGCGCCTGCTCCAGAGCCTCCGTGTCCCGCAGACCCACCCGACCACCCGACAGCGGAGCCACCTCAAGACAGTCCCCACCATTGGGGCCACTCTTGGTGGCCTTGCGCCAGGCCGCGCCCTTCAACTCATCACCCAGGTCCACGGTCTCTCCGCCTCTCCACTCGGATAACGGCG
>NZ_JBEZEL010000011.1:0-101313 GCF_040648855.1 Streptosporangium sp. NPDC049078 | reverse complement strand
GCACGGGAAAGCTCCCAGCAACGACCGGGAGCTTCCCCTACGACAGGGAGCGAGAATCAGAAGTCGAACTCGCCCTTCTTGGCGCCATCGATGAAGGCATCCCACACGCTCGCACTCACCACGAACGGCGCCCGCTCCGGCGCCTCCGTATCCCGCAGACCCACCCGACCACCCGACAACGGAGCCACCTCCAAGCAGTTTCCCTGGTCAGATCCGCTCTTGGTGGCCTTACGCCAGGCCGCGCTCTTCAGCTCATCACTCAGGTCCACGGTCTCTCCGCCTCTCCACTCAGATAACAGCGCACGGGAAAGCTCCCAGCAACGACCGGGAGCTTCCCCTACGACAGGGAGCGAGAATCAGAAGTCGAACTCGCCCTTCTTGGCGCCATCGATGAACGCGTCCCACACACTCGCACTCACCACGAACGGCGCCCGCTCCGGCGCCTCCGTATCCCGCAGACCCACCCGACCACCCGACAACGGAGCCACCTCCAAGCAGTCACCCTGGTTTGACGCACTCTTGGTGGCCTTACGCCAGGCCGCGCTCTTCAGCTCATCACTCAGGTCCATAGCCTCTCCGCCTCTCTGATCAATTCGATCGAGACATACTGAGGGCTTGCCTCAGCCCGGATGGTGTCGTACCGAACACGGACAGCCTCGACATCTTCTGGCCGATTCGCCACATGCCCGCGCGTTACAGACTCGACATATACCATATCCGGATTTCCTGGAATCTGGGCGATCACGAATCCTCCCGAAGTCCCCGTGGTCGATCCCCGCACCAAAGGAAGAATCTGGATACCGATCCGCGGCCGCTCGGCCATTTCCAGAAGATACTGGAGCTGGTGTTGCATGACCTCTTCTCCACCGATCGGGCGGTGAAGAACTCCTTCGTCGAGAATAACCCAGAGCATAGGTGGCGTAGATCGCAGCAAGATCTTCTGCCGCTCCATGCGAGCTGCGACGGCCTTTTCCACCTGCTTGTCGGTTATGCCAGGCTCCCCACGGATAACCGCCCGCGCGTACTCCTCGGTCTGGAGAAGACCGGGAACGACGAGCGGTTGCCAGGTATGCAGGACGTGCGCTTCCGGTTCGATGTCGAGCCAGTCACGGAACCATCGAGGGCTCGCCGCGTGGGTGATGTGCGTCCAGCAATGGAGGAGTTCTCCGTTCGCCCCCAGAGCGGCATCGCAGCGTTGCGCCAGGTTGTGGCCGGGTTTGCGCTCGCCTCTCTCGGTGAAGCTCAGCAGGCTCCTGCTGAACTGGGTCACCTCGGCCAGTTCGTTCTGGGTCATTTTTGCCTTTTTCCGATACTTGCGGAGCTCCGCTCCAAAGAGAGCCCACTTTTCGTTTTTGGGGTTGATTTTTGGGTTCTTCGGCATTTCAGCTCCGTCCAGCCGGGGGACTCCACATCGTGGCACAAAAAACACAGCTTTCCACAAACTGTCACACTGATGTGCCTCGACTTTCGATACCCAAAGTAGTCACTCGGGGGCACCCTGTGAAGAGGTCGGGGGGAGCGGAAAATCCGCCGGATCGGCCCTGTCTTACGCGCGAAGAGCGGCTTCCTGCTGCCGTCGAAAAAATCACCAGGTATGTCCGGATAAGAGGAGTGAAAATGTCCGTCGATTCACTGGAAAACACACCCTAGGCACGGCTCACGCCTCTTCCAGACACACACCTGTCACCGCCGAGTAAGCCTCACCCCGTGAACAGCAGTCACTTCGCGCAAGACGGAAACACCTCGCCCTGTTGCCCCTAATACCCCAAAACAAAGCGGGGCCTGCCACGGCACACCACGCCATGACAAGCCCCTCGACCGGACGTAGGAGGTCCGATCTGATGCATCACCCTAGAGGAAACCCCCGCCCCATCAGGGTCCGTTGGCACGCCGACCAGCCGCCGATGCCGCTCGGTTGCCGCTGGTGCGGTCATCCCCCGTACGCGCACGAGGCCGCCAGCCTGCCGCACCGCGCCCATCACCACTGGGAGCAGCCCACCCCCTCGCAGGTCCACGCCCGGATGACCGTCCGCCGCCGCCTCAACCTCTCCAGCCGCCCACCCGTCTCAACGCCCATCCGCACGATCCCCGGCCCCACGGCCTCCGCCGCTCTCCCCACGCGGTCCGTGGCGGTCTCCCCCGGTCGGCATCGGCGACCGGAGCAGCCCGGGGCCACGACCGGGGTCACGGCTCCCGTGCCGTACCGGCGAGGACGACCACCGGGTCCCCGTACCCCCTCCGGCAAGCACACCTCGCACCGGCAGGGGGCGACGACATGAACGAACGCGTCCCCCAGCCCCGGCAGAGCGGAAGGCACCGGCGCGGGGCCGTCACCGAGCGGGTCTGCTCCCGGGCCTGGGACCCGGCCGAGCGCGCCGCCGCCGAGCAGCTCGACCAGATCGAGCCCGCCTGGACCGTCTGGTACGGCACCGGCACCCGCCACTTCCACGCCGTCGCCGTCTGGCCCGCCCCCGAACCCCTGATCGTGCGAGCCCGCACCGCCGACGAACTACGCGCCTTGATGCGCGAGGCCGAGGACACCACACCGCCATCCCGAGGAGGAGCCATGCCCGAGACCCCGGACACCCCACCGGCATCGGACGACTCACAGATTCCCGGCGACCCGCGCACCGTCTGCTGGGACCTGCCGCACGACCTGCCGATCGTCGGCAAGGCCCGCGCCATGGTGAGCGAGACCCTCGTCGCCTGGGCACTGCACCACCTCGTCGACGACGCCGTCCTGGTGGCCGGCGAACTGCTCGCCAACGCGATCGTCCACGGCGAACCCGTGGTCAGGCTCTCCCTGTGGACCAGCCCTGACGAGCTCCAGATCCAGGTCACCGACCGGGGCACCGGACAGCCACGCCACCTCACCCTGGACGCCGAGGCCACCCACGGCCGCGGCCTCGCGATCGTCGGCGCCCTCGCCCACGATCACGGCGTCACCCCCCTCCCCGACCGCCCCGGCAAAACCGTCTGGGCCCGCTGGCACCTACCCCCACGAGGTGCCCACCCCACTCCCTGAACCGGGTCCCCTGGCTCGCCGCCGGACAAGCGGCCACCGCGCAGGGTCCTACCGTCGAACGCGACTGACAGCCGCAACCGTTCAGAAAACTGATCGGGACAAATCCACGAAATGTCGAATCCAGCAAGAGCGCGATGACTTGCGAGCGTCCCTCAGATCATGTCCTGGTTGGCCGCCCACTGCTTGAAACCGCCAGGACCGAAAGGAAGACGGTATTCACCCTCGATCAAATGGTCGGCAACCGCTGAGACCAGGTCAACCGTGAGCAGTTCAGATCGAATACTCTCGCAAAGGAGAGCCAGTGTGCCCTGGTGATGCACGTTATGAGTCTTCGCCGCTCGACGTGCCGGACCGTCGTCAATGATCGCCGTGGCACCGTGTGCCTTGGCGTACGCGAGCACACCGGCCTCGCCCAGGTTGCGGTTACCGGATCCGACCAACAACGCGCTGAACGTCGCGAACTCTTCATATTCGTCGATGAGTTCGCGCTGCTCTATCCAGGACGCGTTGAACACAGAATGAAGATATGCGTGTTCGTGAACACCGTTTTGAAGCTCGTGGACCACGGTATCCGGGATCACAGCGGTTCTGTCGCCGACAACCGCACGCAGTACTCCGAGCCAGCTCTGCTTGGCGAAGTGGCTTAACGGGCCGGTGTCGAAAACCAGGATGTCAACGTGATCCGACATGGTCAGACGTACTGCCAGATCGCACCTTCGGAACGCCTGGGCAGCGGGGGCAACATGCTCTCGTCCCAGGTGTCGAACAGGAGGTCCAAGGCTCGTTCCGCGGAAATCGCCTCGCTACGATACAACCCCAGAACGGCACGCTCGTAATTTCGCGGCAAGCTGGGAGGAACGAGCTCGTCCTTCGCCACCACAAGGTCGAAATCTACGATATCCGCACGCGTCGTCCTGATAATTCGGATTTTTCCGGCATCGCCGTGAGTAATGAGGCCGAGTTCGTTGAGCCGTCGGGCGAGTGTCGTCATGTCGACGCGATAAGCGCTGGCAATGCGCACGGCAGCCGTCCGCAGTTCGCCTTCGCTGTCGGCCACAAGGTTCTTCCATTCACGCTCGATGCTCGCCTGCGGTAGCAGCAGAGCACGTGCAAAACGGTCGAAAAGGCTCTCTCGCTGTTCGACGTTCTGTTGCTCGGCGATACGCCAGTCCACCGTGTATTCGTCGGCCACAAGATAGTGACCGAGCTCATGAGCGAGCGCGAGACGCCTTCTGCCCACACGTCGCTGTCCGTTGATGAGCGCTACGCCTCCGCTGCGCAGCAGGACCGTCGCCGCGTCGGCCGTGTCGATGCCGAGGTCATATGAGAACACAAGCAGGCCGATCGAGGCCGCCTTCTCGTCCAAACCCACGATCGGACCGTCACCGTCCACCCCCAGCAGCGCTCGTGCGTCCGAGGCGAGCTTCTCGGCCTGGGCATTGGTCTCGGGCATCTCCCTGCTCGGAGTGCCGGGCAGGGCGAAGTGCTCCGCCTGTTCGGCGACGAACTCGACTGCCCGGGTGAGCCGCTCGACCATCAGATCGATCTTCGGGCTGGGCGCACCCGGCTCCTGTGCGTTACGGCGGGAGACGATCGCGGCAGGCGCATCCTGGATGAACCACTCGATTCGCATGTCGATGGCGTCAGCCAGCTTGGCCAGCTCCAACGCCGAGATACGACGGTCTCCCCGTTCGATCTTCGCCAGAGCCGAACGATCCAGCGGGATCAGGGCGGCCAGCTCGACCTGCGTGAGACCGGCTCGCCCACGTGCCTCGGCGATCCGTCGTCCCAGCGTCTCCGCGTCAACCGTCACGTGTTCGATAATAGAACATTGCCTCGGTGTTGCCGAGCGGGACACCCCAGGCTATCCACGTCATTTACCAAGGGGACGCCTGCAGAACGCGTCAGGGCGTGATCCGGTAGATGTGGTGGGAGTGTTCGGCGGCGAAGGAGTCGGTGAACCTGCCCTGGGCGTCGACGGGGACCGTCCGGTTCTCGAAGAGGACCTCGGCGTGGGCGGCCCGCAGCCCGCGCGGCAGCGTGAAGATGCGCCTGCCGGGGGACGTGGTCGCGTCGAGCATCGCGAAGACGTAGTACGAGCCCTGGTGGTGTTTCAGCATGGTGTCGAGGCCGGGGCCGAAGCGGTGCGCGTACGACTGGGTGTTCAGCACCGGGGCGAGCTGCCCGATCCGCCGGTTGATCTCGGCAACCGCGGGCCTGACCTCCTTTCCGCACGCCTCGCGCAGCACGTGCTGGGAGTGGCACGGCCCGCCGAAGTTGTGGTTGAAGTAGATGATGCCCCTGGCCTCGTGGATCAGCGAGCTCATCACCGCGCCGGTCACCTGCTCCGGCCGGATCGCCCGGGTGTCGTTCTCGGCGGGCCAGCCGACCTCGACGAAGCCGTAGATCGGCTGGCGGCGGCCGTCCAGCGCGTCCAGTTCGCGCTGGCGGTCGAGGACGGCGCCGTAGTTGGCGGCCCTGCGGCACCTGGAGGCCGGCAGGGACAGGAAGTTCTGCCCGTCCAGGCAGACGCTCGCGCTGGTGTACCAGTAGACGTCGGAGGAGACGACGTCGGTGAAGCGGTTGACGAACGTGGCGGCGTCCGCGTCCCTCTCCCACATCATCACGCCCTTGCCGTAGTTGGCGTAGTGCATCCTGCCGTCGCCCTTCGGGACCTCCTCCTTGCGGGTACGCAGCACGGTGAAACCGCACCCCTTGTCCTCGGGCACACACAGGGAGCCCTCACCGGGGTGCTTGCCGGTCCACTGCGCGTCCCCCGCCTTCGCCCACATGTCGACCTCGTCGTTGAGCAGCCAGCCCACCGTCTCGTTGCCGTAGCCGGGCAGAGGGGCGCGGGTCAGCGCCGACATGCCGTTCCTGCGCACCAGCGCCATGTCGCTGGTCTCGGTCAGCTCCACGTAGGTGTTGATCCCGGCGGCCCGGTCCTTGTCCACGTCGCCCTGGGTGATCACGGACTCGAACCAGACGCCCACCGGGAAGAACGACGATTTCGTCCAGCCCGCCGCCGTCGGTGCGGCGAACCGCCCGTAGTAGGCGGGGCCACCCTCCCACGGCACCCGCGCGGCCGTCGCGGGAGGTCCCGCGGCCCACGCGCTCCCGGCGTCGGCCGACGCCCCGGCGAGCGGGCCCCGGTCCTGGCCTCCGGGTGAGTCGATCAGGGTGAGTCCGAGCACCGCCACCGACACCGAGACGGCTCCCGCCCCGACCAGCAGCGGCAACGACCGTCTGACCCGGCGTCCCGGCGTCCCGGCGTGGTTCTCAGATCTCATGACCCTGTCCTTCTCATCGCGGCCCCTCACCCCGAACCCTCATCGCGGACCCGGTGACAGCTCGGCGAGTGCCATCAACTGGGCGGCACGCGACGCCCAGGAGGCACCGAGCACGGATTTCCGCACGGCCTCGGCCGGTTGCAACCCGCCGTCGCGCAGCGTCGCACGAACAGCATCGACGAAAAGGCCGCCGTCGGCCGCGATTCTCACCCGGTCGGCATAGTTCGCGAGTTCCTGGAAGTCGGTGCTGACGACCGGCAGGCCCAGGGCGAGGTATTCCTTGAGTTTGATCGGGTTCGAGTGCCTGATCCACGGGTTGTCCAGCCACGGCATGATCGCGACGTCGAACCCCGATCCGTACGCGGGAATCCGCTCGTACGGCCTGAAGCCGAGCCAGTGGACGTTCGGGTGGCGGGTGAGCCGTTCCATCGGGACGGTCGCGTCGCCGATGAGGACCAGCGAGACGTCCGGCAGCTCGACGGCGAGCCGTTCGAGCAGGTCGAAGTCGACGAGATAGTCGTCCAGCGCGCCGAAGAAACCCACCCTCGGCCCGGGGATCGCGCGGAGGTCGGCGGGCTGCTCGCTCTCCGGGCGCCGCCGGAAGTGGTCGGTGTCCACGCCGTGGTCGAGGAAGTGCGCGCGCTCTCCGGTCACGCCCCTCTCCTCGCCCATCAGCGCGTTGCTGACGTAGATCACGTGGTCGGAGCGCTCCAGCAGGCCGCGTTCCAGCGCCTCGATGGTCGGCCGGTCGGACTCGGGGAACGACGAGTGCCTGTCGGAGCGGTTGAACACCAGCGCGCGCCTGCGCATCGGCCGCACCACGTCCCACGCCGTGGGGATGGTCACCATGATCACGGGTCGGCGCAGACCGAGTGCCCGCGAGACGGCGAGCACCTGGGCACGCACCAGCAGCGCGTTCACCCGCCTCGCCAGCGGCGACCCGTAGAAGGGCAGCGGCAGCGGGGACATCACGTAGAAGCCGGGCAGCTCCCGCAGCGGTCTCCTCACGAGCATCGCGACGCTGCGCAGCTTGCGCCCGACGCGTCGCAGCACCTGCGTGGACCTGCCCGGCATCGGCATGCGCATCCCGATGCTGTTGACGACGAGGACCTTCCTGTGCGCGGCGATCGAACGCATGAGCTGGAAGTCCGAGTGCGCCCGGTTGTGGTACCACCAGTCCTGCGCCGAGAAGCAGACGTAGCCGGGGGAGGATGCCGCCTCACCCGTCGTACGGGCGGGGGATGCCGGTCGGGGAGCCTCGCCGGGTAGGAGGGGCCACTCGCGCAGGGGGAACAGCTGTCGCAGGGCGGCCCGGTGCCGCCTCCCGCCCGCCCGGCCCTTCGCGACCGCGCGGACCAGCTCGTTGAGCCCGACGGCCAGCCGCATCAGCTGCCCGCGCGGGCGGCCGTACCGCTCCCGGTGCATCCGGACCCGGTTGGCCGACGACAGCGCCCACAGCGTGCTCGACGTGGACTGCTCGCCACCGAGATGCACGGCCACGGCACGGGGCTCGTACCGGACGGCGAACCCCGCCTCCCCCGCCCTGAGCATGTACTCGGTCTCCTCCGAGTACAGGAAGTAGCGCTCGTCGAGGGGGTCCAGGGCGTCCAGGCACGCGCGGGAGATCAGCCAGGCCGCACCGGACACCCAGTCGGCCGTCTGCGGCCTGTCGTAGGCGGCCGGGTCCACGACCAGCTCGCCGAGCGCCGGGATCCGCCCGGCCCTGTGCCCGCCGAGCAGCGCCTCCCCGAGCGCTCTCGGCACGGTGGGGCGCCTGCGCAGGGAGAGGTGGAGCTCCCCCGCCTCACCGGTGAGGCGGGGGGCGGCGATCCCGGTTCCCGGCAGGGCGAGCGCCTGCCTGAGCAGGAGCACGGAACCGGGCGCGAGCCGGATGTCGGGGTTCAGCACCAGTACGTCGCAGCCGTCCGCGGCGGCGATGCCCGCGTTCACTCCGGCGGCGAAGCCCGCGTTACGCCCGGTCTGGACCACCTCGGCCTCGGGAGCGACCTCGCGCACCCGCGCGAGGGTGTCGTCGGCCGAGGCGTTGTCCACCACCACGACCCGTGCGGGACCCGCGTCGGCGAGTGCCGCGTCGAGCGAGCGCAGGCAGCCTTCGATGACCTTGCCACTCGAATACGTGACGATCACTATGGCGAGCGGGCGCCAATCTGGAACAGCCATGTCGGAGCCGTTTCTCGTGGAAGAGGACCGTACGGGGAGAGCGGGCGGGGAGTCGGCGGTCGGGAAACCACGGATCACGTGTGGCCCCTCGACTCCTGGCGGGGAAACACCGGCTGTGCGCGGCGCCTCGGTTCCTCGCGAGGAATCACCGCTCATGAGCGACGCCCCGGTGTCAGGCGGGTGCGCAGGGCGCCCGCGAGGAGGGTGATCGCGAACGGCGCGTCGTCGCGCAGGTAGCGGCGGGCCAGGCGGCGCGGCTCCAGGGCGAGCCGGTACAGCCACTCCGCGCCCACCCGCTGCACGGCCCCGGGGGCGCGGCTGAACCGCCCGGCCGCCATCGGGATCCCGGCCCCGCAGCCGAGATACCAGGCGTCGGGCAGCTCCGCCCTGAGCGCCTCGATCACCCTTTCCTGCTTGGGGAAGCCCAGCCCGACGAGAACGAGGTCGGGTGCGGCGGCGACCACCTCCTCGACCACCGCGCGCACCCCGTCCGGTGTGCCGTCGAACCCGAAGGGGGGCGAGCAGGTGCCCGCCACGCGCAGCCCCGGGCAGCGTTCGGCGAGGACCCGCGCCGCGGCCTCCGGCACGCCGGGTTCTCCTCCGAGCAGGTAGACCGAACGGTTCTCGCGCGCGGCCCGCCCGGTGAGGGAGTGTACGAGCGAGGCACCGGTGACCCTTCCGGGAACCGCCAGGCCGGCGAGCCTCGACGCCCAGACCACCGGCATGCCGTCGGCGACCACGATCTCGGAACGGGTGACGAGGTCCGCGAGGGCGGGATCGCGCGTGGCGGCGCGGACGATGTCGACGTTCGCGGTGACGATCGCGCCGCCGTGTCCTCGCCGCCATCCCTCCGCCACGTGGTCGAGAAGCTCCTCCTCGCCGACCGCCATGACCTCGACGGCCCCGACCCCGATCCGTGCGAACCCGGCCTCGGGCCTCTCCGGCGCCACCGGAGGGGACGGCCCGTCCGCGAGAGGAACGTCCCGCGGGGAACGTCGGTCCGCACCGTTTCCCGCTTCCTCATGGCCGGACGGCCCCGCACCCGGACCGTTTTTCGTTTCTTCATGGCCGGATGGCCCAATACCCGGACCGTTTTTCGTTTCTTCGTGACCGGATATCCCCACACCCGAACCGTTTTCCGCTTCTTCGTGACCGGGAGGTTCGGGAGCCGGAAAGATGGCCGCATGAGAGTCGAACGCGCCGAGATCGACGGTGTTCTGCTGTTCGTCCCCACCCCGCACAGGGACGACCGGGGCCTGTTCACCCGCACCTTCGACGCGACGCTCGCCGCCGCCCACGGGCTGCGGCCCGAGGCGTTCGTCCAGGACAGTCAGTCGCGGTCCCGGCTGGGAACGATCAGGGCATTGCACGGCCGGGGCGGCAGGGGGGAGGCCAAGCTCGTCCGGTGCGCCCGAGGAGCCGTGCACGACGTGCTCGTCGACGCCAGGCCGGACTCCCCCACCTTCGGCCGCCGGATGTCGGTGGTTCTGGACGATGAGACGTTCGTTCACCTCTACGTTCCTCCTGGCTTGTTGCACGGCTATCAGGCACTGACCGAGCAGGCCGACGTCTGCTACCGGATCGACCGGGAGCACGACCCCGCCGAGGACGTCTCCGTCCGCTACGACGACCCCGACCTCGCCATCGGCTGGCCGCTGCCGGTCACCGCGATCAGCGAACGCGACCTGGCCGCGGGATCCTGGGCCGACCTGCGCGACCGGCTGGCAGGGTGACCTTCCCGGCGACCTCATCGCCCTCGGCAGCCTCACCGAATGACTCACCGCACTCCCCGCCCGGCTTCTCCGCCCGGTCTCTCTGGCGGGCGGACGGCTCGGGTCCTCGGCTGCCGAGTGGCGCGCAGCAGCGAGCCGGCGGACCCGATGATCAGGAACGACAGGCCCGTCACGATCGCGAACGAGCGCAGGTCGAAGGTGGCCGCCCCGACCAGGGGGACGACCAGGCAGGCGGCCAGGGTGAGTCCCAGGTCCCGTACGGCGGGGTCGGAGCTGAGGCGGCGGACGCGTAACGCCGCCCAGATACCGGTGAGGAAGATCCCGGCGAAGGTGGCCATGCCGATGATCCCGGTCTCCACCAGCGACAGGATGTACTGGTTGTCGAAGATCAGGTGCTTGGGCGCGTACCAGGTGCCCAGACCTCTGCCGACCCAGAAGTGGTTTCCGATCTCGGTGGCCGCCACCGCGTAGTCGTGCGTCCGGTACTGGATGCTCGAATCGCTGGACAGGCTGGTGAACAGCCCGAGGAAGACGCTCATCAGGCCGGGCACGGCCACCTTCATCGCGACCAGGAAGCCCGCGCCGCCGATCGCCGCCCACAGCCGCCTGCGCGCGGGCCACCCGGTGACCAGTACCGCGCCGACGACGGCGATCCCGAGGACCGCGGAGCGCGACACGGAGAACATCAGCCCTGTGCCGATCAGCCCGCAGCAGACCCACCACCGCAGGGAGGGCTCACCCCTGTCCCGGGCGCCGAACGCGTAGTGCAGCGCGAGAGGAATGATCATCGCGCAGACCACGCCGAGCTCGATGGGGTGTCCGGCGGTCGCCGCGACCCGGCGCAGGGTGTTTCTTTCGAGGATCGCCGGCAGATCCGAGGTGAACCGGAAGCCGGGGAAGGTGAGGTACTTCGTCAGGTCGAATTCGAGCACGAACTGGAGCGCCGCGATGACCCCGACGACCGCACCGGAGACCACGAGACACCTCAGGACGAAGTCCAGCCGCGCCTTGCCCCGGATGCCGTCGCACGCCTGAAGTCCGATGCCCACCGTCGCCACCACGAGGACGATGCTGTGGTCGGCCATGTCGAGCTCGTCGGGCGGCAGGTAGGCGGCGCTGGAGTATCCGTAGGTGGCCAGCATCGCCACGCTGTACAGGAAAAGCGCGGTACGTACGGGATTGGAGCCCTTCGCCGCGCCGAGCGTGGTGGTGAGCTGCGCGCAGAACCACCAGAGCGCGGCGAAGAGACCGACCGCGTCGGCGGGCGTGAGCGAGAAGGGCAGGCCGCGGAAGACCAGCCGCGCCGGAGACAGCATCAGGACCACCGCGAACGCGGCGGCGAGGGTGGCACCGTCGGCACGGCGGAGGCCGGGACGGTCGAGGGAGGCGACGGACACGGGGGCCGGAGCCGGGGCCGGGGCCGTGCGAAGTGTGGAGGCCAGGTCCCTCACCGCCGCAGGAGGGAGGGCTCGGCGGGCAGTCCGGACGTCGCCACGGGCACCCCTCGCCTTCGCCGCCTGGCGTCGAGGAAACTCTCCAGGGAGAACACCGAGGCGAGACTGGCGAGCACCCCGAGCAGCAGCGCGGCAGCGGCCCCGCGCATCTTCCCCCCTCGCTGGGGTTGCGGCTCCGTCGGCGGCACCATCTCGTTCATCGTGATGTAGGTCGCCGGGGGCGCGTCGAGCTGTCTCTGGCGAGCGGCGAGCTCGACCCTCGCCCGGTCCCTCACCCGTGTCACGATGTCCCGCGCCCCGGCCGGCGTTGTGCTCGTGCCCTCGATGTACACGAACGGCCCGCCGTCCAGTGCCTCCGGGTTGGTGCTGCCGTTGGTGGCCGTGAAGGTGGTGTCGCCCTCGGGGTGTACGCCGAGGGACTCCACCGTCTCCGGCGCGCTGATCGCCTGGATGAGGATCGAGGCGGACATGCTCAGGCCCCAGTCGAAGTTCAGCAGGGGGTTGGTCAGTCCGTTGGGGCGCTCGGGATCGCTCGGCAGGCTTCCACCGGTGGGCGGGATGGTCAGCACGAGCACCGCGTTCGAGACGTAGACCGTCGGGATCGACGAGTAGACACCCAACGCGCCGCCGATGGACAGCAGGAACGCCGGCAGGGCGACGTACCAACGCCGTAACACGATGAGTACGGTCCCCCAGAAGTCCACGCGTTCTCCTCCGTCTGCCTGTCGCGGTCGCCTGCTCGTCGCCGTTCTGCGTGTCGTCGCCTGCTCGTCGTCGCCTGCGGGTAGCCGTTCACGTGTCGTCGCCGCATGTCGTCACTACGTGTCGTCGTCCGCGTGTCGCTGTCGTCCCGGTGTCGCCGAGGGCGCCGGGGACATCACCTCCGCCGGATACACGGTGACCTGGGGCTCGGATGCACCTCTGCCGTCACGGCCCCCGGGTCCCCTACCGCGCTTGCCGTCACGGCCGTTGCCCTCCCTGTCGGGCGCGGGCTCGGCGTCCTCCTCGCCGCCCTCGTGCGCCCGGGCCTTTTCCTGACGGTCACCGGGACGCGTCTCGTCGGCCCGGCCCGCCCCGGCCGCCTCCATGGACGGAGCAGGGGCCGTGTCCGGGCCCGGGCGGGACTCGTCGGACCTTCCTGCCTCGGCTCTTCGCCGGAACACCCTCCGGCGCTCCACCGCGTACGTGACGCCCAGGCCGAGAAAGACGACGACGAACGCCGCTCCGCCCGCGGCCTGCCACGTACCGCTCCGGTTCATCACGGGATAGGCGGCGGGCACCACCTCCACGAACCCGATGAAGGTGGAGCGTGGGGCGCCGAGCACCTCCTGCCTGCGGACCAGTTCGGTCTTGAGGCGGAACTGGGTCCTGGCCATGACCGTACGGGTGACCTCGGCCGAGTCGCTCTCCACCTCCACGTACACGAACGGGCCGTTCATGAGGATGCCCAGCATGTTGGGGTTGGTGCGCCCGTCGTTGATCGTGACCTCGACGGGACCGTCCTTCACGATCCCCAGCTCCGTCGCGACCGCCTCGGTGTTCATGGACAGGATGAGGATGCCCGCCGTGGTTCTGAGGCCGTCGCTGAACTGCAGCAGCGGGTTGCTCCGCCCCGGCGGCTTGGCCGGGTCCGTCGTTCCTCCCGCGGGGGGCGTGGTCAGCACCATGGAGGCGCTCGACACGTAGCGCGGGGGCACCAGGAAGAAGACGACCACGGCGGCGAGGAGCGCCAGGCCGACCAGCGGAAACCCGACCCGCTTCCTTTTGGCGAGGTCGAGGATGGTCTTCCAGAACTCCACTACGTCGTCCCCGCTCCCCCGAGCGCGCCAGACGCCCAGGACACGATGCGTATTGGTCGCGGCACACGAACTCCTTGTCACTACGGGCGTCACCGGGTTTTACCGGGCTTCACCGGGCGTCACCCGGCATCACGGCGTCGGCGTCACGGTCACGGCGTCACGATGTCGGCGACGTCACGGCGTCGGCGTCACGGCCGTGCGGCCGTGCGGCCGGGGATCCGCCGCTCACCCGACCCTGCTCAGGGCCTCCGCCTCGTACTCCAGCGCCAGTTCCTCCGGCATCGGGTCGAGGTCGGAGCAGCGTACGAAGTCGCGCAGAGTGGTACCGGTGCACTTCGCGTCCACGTTGCGTGCGCCCCGGCGGGTGCGCACGTCGTCGATGTTCACCGTGCGGAAGTCGATGCTGAAGCGGGTCCTGCCCGAGGTGTTGGGCACCGTGGAGTGCAGCTGGGCGCCGGAGAACACCATGACGCCCCCCGGCTCCGGCACCACCCGCACCTGCGGGTCGAGCACGACGGCCTCCTCGGGACGCGGCTGGTCCCTGGTGTCGCCGCGCACGTGCTGTGCGGCGGTGAGCCGGCTGGTCCTGTTCCACTCCGCGTAGTCGTAGCGCGCGCTGCCGTTGCGCACCGGGCTGGCGAAGTACTGGGGATGGAAGGCCATCACGTTCTCCGGGACCACCTCGAAGACGGGGATCCACCAGTTGAGCTGGTTGAACGGGGCCGAGTACCAGCAGTCGCGGTGAGGGTGGAAGGCGTAGGAGATGCCGGAGGTGAGGTAGTCGTGGGAGGTGGAGGTGCGCAACCGGGGCACGTCGAAGTAGGTGCGGTCCAGGTCGCAGCCCAGCTCCTCCAGCACCGCGGGCAGCAGTTCCTTGCACCGCGGATGATGGATGAAGCGGGGCTTGAGCCGGGCGAGCAGGTCGGCGAACTCCTCCACCGGCATGTCGAACTGCGCGGTCTCCGGGTCACGTTCGCCGAACGCCTCGGCGATCAGCTCCCTGGCGAAGAGGGCGAGCAGGGTGGAGGCGGGCGTCGCCGAGTAGACGAAGACCTGCCCTTGGTAGAGCAGCTCCCTGCGCGTGTCGTCGTCCACCAGGCTGTTGGAGAAGACGGTGGTCACGGGGTTCTCCTAATGAGTGTCAGCGAGTCGCCATCCGGCGGACTCGGTGCCCGGTAGCCGCCCGTAGGTGAGCACTTTGTTCTCCTGGACCGCGAGTCCTGAAGAAGGATCGTGCCCCGGCGGGTCGGCCGGGAGAGTTGATCGCTGATGGGATGTCTTTCTGGCATCACCGGTCTGGAACCAGCCGGTCCGGGAGCGACGGGGCCGGAAGGTCCTGGGCCTCGGAATCCGAGGTCCCCGGCTTCGAGGCTCGGGCTCCGCGGCTCGGCGGCGGCCTCACGAGGGGACATCGCTCACCGCCCGCCCGGGACGAACCCCGAGGCGATCAGCGCGAGCCTGCGCCCCCGGCGGGCCGCGGTGAGCCGCTGGCGCCGCGCGTACATGCCGAGTACGGCGGCGCGGGCACGGCGGCGCTGGTCGGCGGTGAGATCGGCCTGCCGCAGCCAGCGGAACAGTTCCGCGCACTGCAGGAGGGTGGAGCAGCGGGCCCGCCAGGGCGGCACGTCGAGG
The DNA here is from genome assembly GCF_040648855.1 of Streptosporangium sp. NPDC049078. Classification (NCBI taxonomy): domain Bacteria; kingdom Bacillati; phylum Actinomycetota; class Actinomycetes; order Streptosporangiales; family Streptosporangiaceae; genus Streptosporangium; species Streptosporangium sp. NPDC049078. Next base: position 86,199 of record NZ_JBEZEL010000011.1, on the reverse strand, counting down.
CGCCGGGCGATCGCGGAGAGGCTGTCGTGCTTCCAGTTGCGGTGGGCGAGGACCTCGGGGACGTGCCCCCACGGTCCGGCGAGCGCGAGCTTCGCCGCGAACACCTCGTCCTCGCGCAGCATGTTCCGCCGGGGGATCCCCGCGAGGGGATCGCGCCGCAGCGTGCCGTACAGCGGGTCGACGAGCAGGTGACTCTCGTTGAGCAGCCCCAGCATCTCGGCGAACCGCTCGACCGGGTCGTCCGAGGTGAGTCCTGAGCGGTCGAGGGGAGCGGTGGTCACGGTCCCGTCGGGGCCGGTGTAGGCGACCTGCGTGGTGACCAGGACGAGCCGGTCGTCCTCCGCGAACGCCTGGAGAGACCGGGACACGCAGGTGGGCTCCAACCGGTCGTCGTCGCCCACCCAGCGGAAGAACGTGCCCGCGACCAGATCGGTCGTACGGACGAAGTTGTCGAACAGGCCCACGTTCTCCGGGTGCCTGCGGTAGACGATCCGGTCGTCGGTCGCGGCCAGGTCACGGCAGATCTCCTCGGTGCCGTCCGTGGACGCGTTGTCGGAGATCACCAGCTGGAGGCGCTCGTGGTCCTGGCCGAGCACCGAACGGATCGCGCCCTCGATCCGTCCGGCCCCGTTGCGTACGGGAAGCACGATGGACACCAGCGTGTCGGAGTTCTCCATCCGACCTCTCCTCTCGCAGGTCTCGTCGGTCTCGTCGGTCTCGTGGGTTCGGGTGTTCCGTCAGCGGGCGCGGGCGGGGACCACCCGTGCGCCCAGCTGTTTGAGCCGTGTCATGGGTACGGCGATCAGGACGTACGCGAGCAGTCCCCCGCCGCCGGCCACGCAGAGCTGGACGAACGCGGAAACCGCGGTCATCCCGCCGCCCGTCGGCCCGCTCGTCAGGCCGACGAGCGTCGTCGTGACGGCCGCCGCGACCACGGCGCCCAGCAGCGGGCGTACGAGAGCGGGCAGGATGGGGGCGAGACGCACCCCCGCGCGGCTCAGCAGCAGGGCCGACACCGGCAGGGCGACCAGGACTCCGGCGAGCGCGTGCCCGACCGCCGCGCCGCGGATGCCGTACCAGTGCGTGCCCGCCCACAGCGCGGGCACCAGCGCCACGGCCCAGGCGAGGTTCATCCACACGGTCGCCTTGGTGGCGCCCGCAGAGGTGAGGATGTCGAAGGCGAGGGAGGTGAGCATCCGTACGACCATCAGGACCGCCAGCAGCGCCAGGACCCCGGCGGCCGGTGCCCACTTCTCGCCGTAGAGGAACGCCACGATCGCCGGGGCCAGCGTGGCCGTCACCACGGCGACCGGCAGCACGAACGCGACCAGCAACGGCACCGACCGCTGCACTCCCAGCGACAACGACTCGGAGCGCTGCTCGGCCAGCCGCGAGAAGCTGGGCACGGTGACGTAGCGCAGGGCGGTCCCGATCACGCTGGGCACCCAGCTGGAGACGTTGAACGCGAGCAGGTAGAAGCCGAGGGCGACGGGGCCGAGCACGGCGCCGACGATGACGTAGTCGGCGTTCATCAGCACCGCCTCGATACCGAGCCCCAGGGCCAGCGGCGCCCCGAACCGCAGGAGCCTGACCGCCACCTCCCGGTCGAAGCCGACGCGGAACGGCAGCCCGGCCCAGGCGAGCACCAGCGCGCCGGTGACCGTGTTGGCAGCCACCTGCCCGCAGGCGAAGCTGTAGGCGCCGGCACCGTTCGCGGCGAGCGCGATGGCCACCCCGGCGTTGACCAGCGAGCCCGCGATGTTGGCCTTGGTCAGCCTGTCGTGCCCGAACCCGCGCATCAGCGAGCCCGCCCGCACGGCGGTGACGCCGTCGATGAGGATGATCACGGTGAGCAGCCGGACCACCGGGGTGGCCTCCGCGCTGCCCGCCAGCTCCGCGAAGTACGGGGCCACCACCCAGAAGATCCCGTACATCCCCGCGCTGAACACCACGGCCATCACCGTCGCCGTCGGCGCCATCTCCTCGACCCTGCCCCGCCACTGCACGGTGGCGGCGATGATGCCGACGTCGTTGACGTGCATGACGAAGGTGGTCGCGGCGAGCGCGATGGCGTAGAGGCCGAAGTCCTCGGGCACGAGGAGCCGGGCGAGCACCAGTCCCATGACGAAGGTGGTCGCCTTCGTGCCCAGGTTGCCCAGGAGACTCCAGCGCAGCCCGCGACCGGCCTTCCTGCCGATCGTCCCGACCTGCTCACCGGCGTCCCCGTCCTGTTCACGGTTCGGCTCGGTCCGCTGCTCCATCCGTGTCTTCCGCCCGTCTCTCCGTCTGGTTCGTCTGGTCCGTCTGGTTCGCCGCCTGTTTCACGGAACGGCCCGCTCAGCCGGGCTCCTCGACGCGTTCGAGCCAGATCTCCCGCCAGAAGGGGACGAACTCGCGCGGGCAGCTGACGTTGTACGCGCCCGCGCAGATGACGCCGTCGAGGATGATGCAGGGGTTCTTCATCCGGAGCATGCGGCCGGTCTTCTCGTCCAGACACTTCTCGACGCGGGCGCTCACCCGCGCGACGTGGCCGCAGTAGCGCGACATCTCCTCCTCGAACCCCATGCCGCGGTTGAGCAGGTCGTCGTTGAGCGTCTTGAGGATCTCCTCCTTGGACTTCACCCGGACGAGCTCTCCCGGCCGCAGGTCCAGGCTCAGCGTCGGCGTGGTGCGTCCCGCCTCGCCCCTGACGAAACCCCAGCGCATCCCGCCCTTGATCCACATCCACCTGGGCAGGACGCGCTTCGCCACCTGCTGGAAGCGGTTGAACAGCCCCACGAGGAACGAGCGCAGCATCCAGGGCACGCCCACGTTCCCGCTGCGCACGTCGGTGACGTACTGCCTGACGTCCTTGAAGGGCAGGCAGGTGGGCGCGGCGCGCAGCAACTCGGTCGCCTGGCAGGAGAAGCGCTCCTCCCCGTCGGGGCCCGGCTCCTTCCTGGTGGCGGCCTGCAGGATCGGCAGCAGGGGCCTGCCCGCGGCGAGACCGTTCCCACCGACGAAGGCGGCGGAGGAGGCGAGAGAGGAGGGATCCGGGATCGGGGAGGTCGGGGTCAGGGAGGTCGGAACCGGAGAGTCCGAGGCAGGGGAGGTCGGGTCCACCCGCTTGAGCCAGGCCTCCTTCCAGTAGAACTGGCAGGCCGTCTGGCAGCCGCCGTGCGCCTGCCCGTCGCAGCGGGCGCCACTCAGGTGGACGGCGCGCTCCATCCGCCGCATGCCACTGCCGCCGATCGTGTCGCAGAGCTTGTGCGCCACCTTGTGCACGGTGAGCCGCCGCCCGCAGAAGGCGAGCATCTCCGGCATGAAGGGCAGCCGGTCCAGTTCCCCCTTCTCGTCCAGCGTGGCCATGATCTCGGCCTCGCCGAGCACCTCCACCGTCTCGCCGACCCGGAGGTTGAGCGCCTCGCCCGCCCGGGAGCCCGTCACGACCTGGAACCGCGTCACAGCGAACACTCCTTGAGAAGTCCCGAACCACGAAGGGCCCCTGCCGCCTCCGCCACGGCACGGAAGGGAAGATCCGAACGTTCCGCGATGTCCAGGAGGCTGTGCCTCCCGTCGGAGAGGTTCAGCACCCACAACATCGCCATCTGGGTCTCCTTGGTGTCGCTGCGCCCGCCCAGCGACCCGTACAGGCCCCGCCTGCCCAGCTGCGGTTCCCCGTACGGGCTGAGGTTGAGGTAGGCGCGGTTGTCCTCAAGCACCCGGGTGACCTCCCAGCAGGTCTCCAGGGTGTCGGCCATCGCCTCGGGAGAGACGAAGTCCGGGTTGTCGGCGGAGGTGTGATACTCCGGGTAGCCCGCGTACGGGGTCCTGGTGAGCGAGCCGACGGGCAGGTCGAAGCCGGGCGAGCAGAACTGCCGCTCGTCGTAGCCGTACGGGGAGAAGTCGACGACCGTGTGGGCGCGCCCCGAGCTTCGCAGCACGTGCCGGACGGCCCTGTCGATCTCGGCGTCGCCGCGTCTGCTGCGCTTGTACGTCAGCGGGCCGCGGTCCCCCGCGCAGGCCAGCACCAGGCCGTGCCTGATCCGGCTCGCGCGTTCCCTGTTGCGCGCCAGCCAGCTGATCGCGCCGATGGTGCCCGGCGCGAACAGGAAGCGGTAGGTGTACCACGGGTCGGCTCCGGCGAGCCGCCGCGCGAGCCTCACCGCCACCGCGATGCCCGCCAGGTTGTCGTTGGCGAGCGAGGGGTGGCACACGTGACAGGAGACGAGCACCTCCTCGGCGACCCTGCCGGGCACCACGTGCTCGGCGTAGGTGAGGTGCCCGTCGGCGAGCGTGGAGTCGATCACGACCTCGTACGGCCCGTCCTCCAGGCTCTCCAGGGTGTCGTGGGCGAGGCAGAAGCCCCACGTCTCCGCGTAGTAGCTCGTGCGGTACGGGATCAGGGAGGGCTGCTCGGGGAGCGTGTGCAGGTGGGGCCGGAGCTCCTCCAGGGTCATGGTCGCCGCCACGGGGACGCTGTAGCCGACCACGTGCAGGTTGGAGGCGGCGAAGTCGACGACCCTGGTGCCCGAGGCGTCCTTGACGTAGGCGTCGCGGATGTTCCACTCCCTGGGCACCGTCCAGTCGAGGACCTGGGTGCCCGTCGGCACCTCGCGGACCTGCAGGCGGAGGAACTCCCCGACGACCTCCAGGGTGCGGCGCACGCCGTCGCCGGTGATGCTCCTGCAGAGCGGGTAGAGCCGCTCCACGAGGTCGTGCATCTCCCGCGCCTCGCCGTTCACCTCCTCCGGCGTCTCGCCGCTCGTCACGCTCGGCGCCTCGGCGCCGCGCATCGCGCTCGGTACCTCGTCACCGCTCATCACGCCCGGCGGCTCGCCGCCGCTCTCCTCCTCCGGCGTCTCGCCGTCGCCTCTCACCTCCGGCGCCACGCCGCCGTGCTCCGCTCCCGGTCTTCGTTCACCGCCCTCGCCCGTCACCGTTCACCGCCCCGCCCTGGTCGCAGCGCGCCGTCGACGGTCCCGGCCTCGCGGCGGGCCGACAGCCACGCCAGCCTGGTGAATCGGCGCCGGAAGGCGTCCTCGGTCAGGCCGAACCGCCCGTACGCCTCGACCAGCTCGACCGCGCCCGCCTTCACCGTCCACAGCGCCCGGTAGCCGGGAAGCGCGGCGCGGATGCGGGAGAAGTCGACCCGGTAGGAGCGCGGGTCGGCCCCGTTCTCCCCGGTGATCACGACCTCGGAGCCGGGCACCGCCTCCGCGACCTCGGCGGCGATCTCCGCCACCGTCACGTTGTTCTCCTCGGTGCCGACGTTGAACGCCTTCGCGTGAACGGCGTCGCGCGGCGCGTCCAACGCCATCGCGAAGGCGTTCGCGATGTCGGCGGCGTGCACCAGCGGGCGCCACGGGGTGCCGTCGGACAGCACCCTGACCTCACCGGACAACAGCGCGTGCCCGACGAGGTTGTTCAGCACGATGTCCGCGCGCAGCCTGGGCGAGAACCCGAACGCGGTGGCGTTGCGCAGGAACACCGGGCTGAAGTCGTCGTCGGCCAGCTTGAGCAGGTCGTTCTCCACCCGGACCTTGGAGTCGGCGTACGGGGTGACCGGGCGCAGCGGCGCGTCCTCGTCGACCAGGTCCGAGCCGGAGGCTCCGTAGACCGAGCAGGTGGACGCGTACAGGAACCTGCGTACGCCCGCGTCACGGGCCAGCCTCGCCAGGCGCACCGCCGCGCGGTGGTTGATGTCGTAGGTCAGCTCGGGCGCGAGCGCGCCCAGCGGGTCGTTGGAGAGCGCGGCGAGGTGCACCACCGCGTCGATCCCCGCCAGCGCCTCGGGGGTGACGTCCCGCAGGTCGACCGCGTGTCCCGGCGGGTCGTCGGGCGCGGGACCCAGCAGGCATCCGGCGAAGAGCCCGGAGTCGAGCCCGGTCACCTCGTGGCCCGCGGCGGCGAGCACCGGGGCCATCACACTCCCCAGGTAGCCCTGGTGCCCGGTCAGCAGCACGCGCATCCGGTTCAGCCTCCAGCCAGGTCGAAGGTCAGCTTGTTGACGTGGAACGCCTCGGCGTAGCGGGCGTGGCACTCGATCCCGCGGATGCGGGCCAGTCCCAGGAACGCCTCGCGGTCGAACCAGGAACGGTGACGCTGCGAGGGGTAGTGGCGGTGGAGCAGGCCCACCTTCGCCTCGGCGATCTCCGGGGTGAGCGGCTGGTAGGCCGTGGGCCGCCCCAGGTCCCCGTCCCACTTGGCGATCTCGTAGCCGAGCACCTGGTGGTCGCGGAAGGCCGTGGGCACCAGCTTGGCCAGGCCCCGGTGGTCCTGGTGGGCGTCGGCGGGGTTCGGCGCGAACAGCAGGTCGGGGTCGGTGCGCGCCCGCAGCTCCTCCACCGCCGCCTTCGCCTCCTCCCAGTGCGCGGGCAGCCGCCCGTCGGGAAGCTTGAGCACGGTGAGCCGCAGGTCGGCGCCGGGGCAGAACGCGTCGAGCGCGGCGCGTTCCTCGTCCTCGCGCTCGGTCCCGCCACCGGAGAGCACCAGGGCGTCCACCTGGACGCCGGGGCGCGCGGAGCAGAGGGTGAGCAGGCTGCCGCCCGCCCCGATCGCCAGGTCGTCGCAGTGCGCGGCGAGCAGCGCGATCCGGCCCGTCCTGGCCGCTCTGAACCGGATCACGTGACCGTCACCGCCGCGGGCCCGCCTTCGAGCACCGCCGCCGACTCGTACCCCGGTGCCTGCCCGAGCACCGGCGCGGGCTCGCGCTCCGGGGCCGTCACCGGTCCGGGTACGAGGTCACGCTTCGAGGCCGTCACGGGTCCGGGTGCGGGCTCGCGCTCCGGGGCCGTCACCGATCCGGGTACGGGCTCGCGCTCCCACAGCGCCCAGGGGCGGTCGCCGCGCGAGTACGCCTCGTCGAGGGCGACCCGCTCCTTGACCGTGTCCGTGGGCCGCCAGTAGCCGCGGTGCGGGTAGGCGAGCAGCCTGCCGCGCTTGGCCAGCTCCGCGCAGCCGTCCGCGACCAGGTCGCCGCCCTCCGGGATGTGGTCGAAGATCTCCTGGCGGAGCACGAAGTATCCGCCGTTCACCCAGAGCGGCATCTCGCTCACCGGCGTGATCCCGCCGACCGTGCCGCGCTCCCCCAGCTCGATGCAGTGGAAGGTGTCGGCGGGCGGCACCACCATCATCGACGCGCCCGCGCCCGACCGGGCGAAGCGGTCGACGATCTCCGGCAGCGGCGCGTCGGTGAGCACGTCGGCGTAGTTGGCGAGGAACATCTCCTCGCCGTCCAGGTGGTCGCGGACCCGGCGCAGCCGCTCGCCGATCGGGGAGGCGATCCCGGTCTGCACGAACGAGATCGACCACTCGGAGATGTCGGTGGACAGCAGCTCGACCCTGCCCGCGCGCAGGACGAAGTCGTTGGACGTCGTCTCCTGGTAGTTCAGGAAGAAGTCCTTGATGTGGTGCGCGCCGTACCCCAGGCAGAGGATGAACTCCGTGTGCCCGAAGTGCGCGTAGTAGCGCATCACATGCCAGATGAGCGGCCGTGGCCCCACGAGCTGCATGGGCTTGGGCACGTCACCGGGGGTGCCGGTGCGCATCCTGGTGCCGTATCCGCCGCAGAAGAGGACGACCTTCACGGGTTCACCTCGACGATCTCCAGATTGGGGATGGGGAAGACCAGCCGGCCTCCCCAGGCGTGCACGAAGGACAGCTGGTCGACGAGCTCGTCGCGGAGGTTCCACGGCAGGACCAGCACGTAGTCGGGCCGCTCCTCGGCGAGCCTCTCCGGCGGCAGGATCGGTACGCGCGTGCCGGGGGTGAACCTGCCGTGCTTGTACGGGTTGCGGTCGACGGTGAAGGGAAGCAGGTCGGGCCGGATGCCGCAGTGGTTGAGCAGGGTGTTGCCCTTGCCCGGCGCTCCGTAGCCCACGACGGTCCTGCCCTCGCGGGCGGCGTCGAGGAGGAAGCCCAGCAGGTCCCGCCGCACCCGCGCCACCCGCTCGCCGAACTCGGCGTACCCGGACAGCTCGTGCAGACCGGCGGCCTTCTCCGCCGCGAGCAGCGCGGCCACCCGCTCGCTCGGCCCGTCCGGCGACCCGTTCCGCTCGCCCGACCCGTTCTGCCCGCCCTGTCCGCCCGGCCCGGCTTGTCCGCCCGGCTCCGCCCGGACGCCCAGCCTTCCCCGGACGTCCAGCTCCCCTCGGACGCTCAACTCTTCCCGGACGCCCGACTCTCCCCAGGCGCCCGGCTCCCGCTGCGCGTCCACGGCCTCCACCGGTCTCGCCCACAGCCGGATCGAGCCCCCGTGCGTGGGCAGCGACTCGACGTCCACGAGAGCGAGCCCGCCGGCGGCGAGGGCACGCTGGGCGGAGGCGACCGTGTAGTACTGGAAGTGCTCGTGGTAGATCGTGTCGTACTGGTTACGCTCCATCAGGGTGAGCAGGTGCTGGACCTCGATGGAGACCCAGCCGTCGTCGGCCACGAGGGCGCGCAACCCCCGGGTGAAGCCGACGATGTCCGGGATGTGGGCGTAGACGTTGTTGGCGACCACCAGGTCGGCGGGGCCGTGCTCCGCGCGCACCGAGGCGCCGGTCTCCGGGCCGAGGAACGCCGTGACGGTCGGCACCCCGGCGTCCCTGGCGGCCTGGCCGACGTTCTCCGACGGTTCGACGCCCAGGCAGCGGATGCCCCGCTCGACGACGTGCCGCAGCAGGTATCCGTCGTTGCTCGCCACCTCGACCACGAACGACCCGGCCCCCAGCCCGAGCCGCTCGGCCGCCCCGCACACGAACTCCCGCGCGTGCTCCACCCACGAGGTGGAGTACGAGGAGAAGTAGGCGTACTCGGTGAAGGTCTCCTCAGGAGTGATCATCGGCGGGATCTGCGCGAGCCAGCAGGCGGTGCAGACCCGCAGGTGCAGCGGGTAGGTGACCTCGGGCTCCTCCAGCTGCGGCGCGGTGAGGAACCGCTCGCAGGGCGGTGTCGCCCCGAGGTCGACGACGCTGGCCAGGCTCGTCGAGCCGCACAGCCTGCAGGTTGTCATGAATGCGCTCCCTCGCCGCGTGACGCGGTCCGACGGTTCTCCGACTGGGTCCTTCTTCTCGCGCCCGACGACCGGGTCCCGGCCGACCGGGTCCCTGCCGACCGGGTCCCTGTCGGCCAGGTCCCGCCCGGCGGGGTCCCGCCCGGCCTCTTCCGTGCCCGGCCCTCGACACGGACGCCCCCGCTAGCCCGCCGCGAGCACACGGGACTCCCTCAGCGCCTCTTTCCAGTGCCGCATCGGCGGCAGGCCCGCCCTGGGCCAGCCGTCGTGCCCCAGCACGCTGTACGCGGGCCGGGGCGCGGGACGCGTGAGGTCCTTGGAGGGGATCTCCTTCACCCGGCCGGGATCGGCGCCGAGCAGCGTGAAGACCTCCCTGGCCAGGTCGTACCAGCTCGTGTGGCCCGAGTTGGTGGCGTGGTAGACGCCGGGCGGCGCGTCGCTCACCGCCAGGTCGACGATCCTCGCCGCGAGGTCACCGGCCCAGGTGGGCTGGCCGAACTGGTCGCCGACGACCTCGGGGGCCATTCCCTCGCCCTCCAGGCGCATCATCGTGCGGACGAAGTTGTGGCCGGTCGCGGCGTACAGCCAGGCCGTGCGCACCACGTAGCCGCCGTGCGGCAGCACCTCCAGCACGGCGCGCTCACCCGCGAGCTTGGTCCTGCCGTACGCGTTGACCGGGCAGGGCCGCGCGTCCTCGGGGTAGGGGTCCAGCGCGGTGCCGTCGAAGACGTAGTCGCTGGAGGGCTGGATCATCCGCGCGCCGACGCGCCCGCACGCCTCGGCGAGCGAGCGCACCGCGGTGCCGTTGACCGCGAGCGCCTCGTCCTCCCGCGTCTCCGCCTCGTCGACGGCGTTCCACGCGGCGCAGTTGACCACGACGTCGGGCCTGCAGGCCGCGATCAGGTGGCGTACGGCGGACGTGTCACAGAGGTCCAGCTCGTGCCTGCCGAACGCGAGGAAGGGTTGTTCCTCGGCACGCAGGCGGGCCTCCAGCTCGGTCCCGAGCATGCCGGAGGCACCGATGATCATCCAGCGGGTCATCCGGCCGTCCCTCCTCGCCGTCCGCCCACCGCACCGGCCATCTCCGCCGGACCGGCCGAACCCATCGGCCCCACCGGGGCCGTCGAACCGGCCGCGCCCCCCGGACCCGCCGCACCGGGCGCATCCGCGCCGCCCGACGCCGGGCCGACGCCCGCCGCCTCCGCGGCGGCCTCCCACCAGCCGGGGTTCTCCCGGTACCAGCGGACCGTCTCCGCCAGGCCGCGCTCGAACGGCACGGACGGCCGGTAGCCGAGCGCGCGGAGCCTGGAGTCGTCCAGGGAGTAGCGGCGGTCGTGCCCCTTGCGGTCGGGGACGCGCTCGACCATGTCCCATCCGGCGCCGCAGGCATCGAGGAGCCGGGCGACGAGCTCGACGTTGCTCAGCTCCGCCGTACCGGCGATGTGGTAGACCTCGCCGGGTGCGCCGCGCTCGGCGACGACGCGGATGCCCGCGCAGTGGTCGTCGACGTGGACCCAGTCGCGGACGTTGCCGCCGTCGCCGTAGAGCGGGACCCTGCGCCCCCGCAGCAGGCGGGTGACGAAGAGCGGGATCAGCTTCTCCGGATACTGGCGGGGGCCGTAGTTGTTGCCGCAGCGCGTGATGGAGACCGGCAGGCCGTGGGTGATCGCGTACGCCTGGGCGATCATGTCTCCGCTCGCCTTCGCCGCGGAGTAGGGCGAGCGTGGGCCGAGCCGCGCGCCCTCGTCCCAGGAGCCCTCGTCGATCGACCCGTACACCTCGTCGGTCGAGACCTGCACCACCCTCGGGGTGCCCGCCTCCAGGCAGGCCTGCATCAGCGCCTGCGTACCGAGGACGTTGGTCCTCACGAAGTCGGCGGCGCCGTCGATCGACCGGTCGACGTGGGACTCGGCGGCGAAGTTGACGACGAGGTCGTGGCCGGGGACGAGCCCCGCCAGGAGTTCGGTGTCGCAGACGTCGCCGTGCACGAAGTCGTGGGGCGTCCCCTCCAGGTTGGCCCGGTTTCCCGCGTAGGTGAGCTTGTCGAGGACCGTCACGGCGGCCCCGCTCGCGGCGAGCAGCCGGGCGAAGTGGGAGCCGATGAATCCGGCTCCCCCGGTGACCAGGACCTTCGACGGGGTGCTCGACGCAGTGTTCGACGGGGCGGAGGTCGTCCCGCTGTCGGCTGTTGTCATGAACTGATCTGGACCTTGCTGTGATCGCCCAGCACGAGACGGTGGGCTCTGGGGGTGGTGGGGGCGGGGGTGACCTCGACGTCGTGGCCGATGAGGGACGCCTCGATGCGCGAGACCCCGGCGATCGAGGACCTGGGCAGGACGATCGAGTACTCGATCTCGCTCGCGCTGATCGCGCAGTCCGCCGCGATCGAGGTGAAGGGGCCGATGTAGCTGTCGCGGATCCGGGCTCCCGGGCCGATGATCGCGGGTCCGACGACGCGGGACCGCTCGATCGTGGCGCCCTCCTCGACGACCACCCGGCCGATCAGCTGGCTCGCCTCGTCGACCAGGCCGTCCAGGCGTGGTCGCAGGGACTCCAGTACCAGCCGGTTCACCTCCAGCATGTCGGTGACGTTCCCGGTGTCCTTCCAGTAGCCGGAGATGACGGAGGACTCGACCCGCCGCCCGTCGGCGATCAGCCAGTGCAGGGCGTCGGTGATCTCCAGCTCTCCCCGCCACGACGGCTTGAGCTCGGCCACCGCCTCGTGGATCGCGGCGGTGAACAGGTAGACGCCGACCAGTGCGAGGTCGCTCTTGGGCACGGGTGGCTTCTCCTCCAGGCCGATCACCCGGCCGGCGGCGTCGAGCTCGGCGACCCCGAACTGCCGGGGATCTCCGACCTTGGTGAGCATGATGTGGGCCGCGGGCCGCTCGCGGGCGAAGCGCTCGACGACGTCGTTGATGCCGCCGACGATGAAGTTGTCGCCGAGATACATGACGAAGTCGTCGTCGCCGAGGTAGTCGCGGGCGACGAGCACCGCGTGGGCCAGGCCCAGCGGTGCCCGCTGCCGGACGTAGGTGACCTCCAGGCCGAACGCGCGGCCGTCGCCGACGGCCGCCTCGATCTCGGCGTGCGTGTCGCCGACGACGATCCCGATCTCGCGGATGCCCGCGGCGGCGATCGCCTCCAGCCCGTAGAAGAGCACGGGCTTGTTGGCGACGGGGACGAGTTGCTTGGCGGAGGTGTGGGTGATCGGCCGCAGCCGGGTGCCCGACCCTCCGGCGAGCACGAGTGCTTTCACTAGTAGGCCCCTTCTCCGCCGGTCACGGCGCCCCAGGTCTTCCAGAGGATCTGCAGGTCCAGGAAGAGCGACCAGTTCTCGACGTAGCGGAGGTCCAGGCGCACCGACTCCTCCCAGGTCAGGTCGGAGCGCCCGCTGACCTGCCACAGGCCGGTCATGCCCGGGCTCACGACGAGGCGGCGGCGTACGTCGGCGCCGTACTGCCTGACCTCGTCGGGCAGCGGAGGGCGCGGGCCGACGAGGGACATCTCGCCGCGCAGCACGTTGAGCAGCTGGGGCAGTTCGTCGAGGGAGTATCGGCGCAGGAAGGCACCCACGCGGGTGATCCTTGGATCGTTCCTAATCTTGAACAGGACGCCGTCGAACTCGTTCTCGCGCTCCAGGTCGATCTTGAGCTGCTCCGCGTCGACCACCATCGTGCGAAATTTCACGACCTGGAACTCGGTGCCCCCCTTACCGACCCTGACCTGGCGGAAGAGGGCGGGCCCCGGGCTGGTCGCGCGGATCAGCGCGGCGATCACCAGCATGGGCGCCCCCAGCACCAGGAGGGCGAGACCCGCCCCCGCCCGGTCGAACAGGCTCTTCGCCAGCCGCCGGGCGCCGCGGAAGTCGGGGTGCTCGACGTGCAGCAGCGGCATGCCCGCGACCGGGCTGATGCTGATGCGCGGGCCCGCCACGTCCATCAGCGCGGGGGCCACGAACAGGTCGGTGCGGGCGTCCTCCAACCCCCAGGCGAGCCTGCGCAGCGCGGCGCCGTCCAATTCCGGACAGGCCAAAACCGCGACGGCGTCGGCGTTGACCTCGGCCACCACCGTGGGCACGTCGGAGAAGTTGCCGAGGACCGGAACCCCGTCGATCTCCACCAGGTCGGGACCCGCGGGCAGGCACGCGGCGACGACGGTCATGCCGTGGTGCGGCTGCCTGCGCAGCTGCATCACCAGGTCGAGCACCGACTCCCGATGGCCGACGGCGACCACGTGACGCATGTAGTCGCCGCGCGAGCGTCTGCGGTGCAACCGTTTACGCATCCGGTAGCGGAAGAAAAGCGTGAGAGTGAAAGCGAGCGGGAACATCGCCATGACAAAACTTCGGGCGATCGGAGTTTGCGTGACATACGCACCGATCGCGACCGCCGCCGTCAGACCGGCGGCACCGTTGAAAACCGCTCGGAATTCGTCCGTACCCTCACCGTGCGTACGCCGGCGATAGGCGCCTCCGGACACCAGGGCGAGCGGCCAGATCAGGGCGAGACCCAGCCCGAGCAGGGCCTCCTCCACCGGGATGAAGGCGCCGAACCACAGGCGAACGCCCAGAACGGTCTCACAGGCGATGACAGAGCACGCGATATCCCCGGCGAGGAGGATGCGGACATAGGATCGCGTCCAGATGCTCGGAGCGGTGCGTGCGGGACCTTTGAGAAGCCCGACGACGAGCTCCTCAGTTTCCACTCTCATATCACCCCATCCCACCCGAGATGCCCCGAGGCAGCCAAATAAGGCGCCGCGCATCTCATTCAATGGCTGACAGCATCCCCTAATGCATCAGGAGCGTGGATACCCTAGGAAATCCTAGTGATCACTATTGATTAGGGGAATACCGGCCACTGTCCACTATTGGACGAAGTGCGGCAGAGATGGCATCTTGACGGAACGATCCAAACGTGTAAGTTTGGCCGCCGCATTTGACAGCAATGCGGGAATCAGTCGTATTCGAAATCCGGAAGAGCAGAAGGTGGTTCTGGACTGCGCCATACGACGACATAATCGTCGGGCGCGGACTCCACCGCCGCGCCGAGCCGGTCGAGGTCGAAATCCGGGAGATATCGAAGACGGGCGAGGAAGGTCGCGTCGGTCGCCGAGTGGGGCACCACACACCCCTGACCTTGTCGATCGAGAAGGATGTACAGGATGTCCGAGTCTTCTGAGCCGTCCGGGTCCGTATCGCCCACTATCCGCACCTCGACGACGTCCTCCCACGCGAGGGCGTCAACGCTGCCGTCCTCGTAGTGACGGGTCACGCCTTCTTCGGTGACATACACGTAGGAGTCCGGCACTGAGTTGCCGTGCATGGGCGCGATTGTGACGACTTCAGGGCTCCGCGTGCAATAGAGCCATGCAAGTCGGTCCCTAATGATCACCCCAGCCGTGGTCGAGATGCGCCGCGACCGCCTCCCTGGCGGCCTCCCGAGACCCCCCGCCGATCGCGTCGAGCAGATTCCGGTGCTCGGCGACCAGCACGTGCCGGTCGGAGTAGACGACGCGCAGCCTGACCAGGCCGAGCCTGGTCTCGGCGGCCAGCATGCCGTAGAGCCGCTCCAGCCGAGGGCTGCCCACCGCGACGACCAGCGCCTGGTGCAGGGCCATGTGCTCGGCCACCATCTCCGACCAGGGAGCGTCGGCGGGCAGCGCGGCCATCCGCGCCAGCGCGGCGTCGGCCTCCCCGACCCGCCGCCCCGCCAGCGAGGTGGCCGTCAGCTCCTCCAGCGGGCGCCGGACGAACATCAGGTCGTCCAGGTCCGCCACGGTCACCTCGGCCACCTGGGCACTGCGGTGCCGTTCGCGTCTGAGCAGCCCCTCGTGCACGAGCACGGCGAGTGCCTCGCGGACGGTCGGGCGGGCCACCCCGTACAGGGCCGAGAGCTCCTGCTCCGGCAGCGTGGTACCCGGGGCGATCTCGCCGGACAGCACCCGCCGGCGCAGAGCGTCGGCGAGCGCGCCGACGGCGGAGACAGGATGGATCGGGAGAGTCACGCCGACGACCCTATTGCCGTTACCTGTGAGTGTGCTTCGGTAAGCGCACTCACAGGCGGCTTCCGGCCTGCGCCGGAGCGTTCCCCCGGCTTCCGGGGCGGACGCGCTCCGGCAGGGAGACCGCGGCCAGGCTGGCGCCGACCAGGACGAGCCCGGCGACCGAGGTGGGCGTGAGCCGTTCACCGAGCACGACGACCCCGAGCAGGGCCGCCACCGCCGGCTCCGCCAGGGCGAGAGTGGCGGCGGTCGCGACCGGGGTCGTGCGCAGCCCTCTCCCGTACAGGAAATAGGCCAGCGCGGTGGTGGCGCAGCCCAGGTAGAGGGCGGCGAGCAGGCCGTGCGGCTCGGCGAGCCAGCCGGTGCCCCTCCACAGCAGGACGGGCACCATGACGACGGCGGCCCCGCCGAACATCAGCCCCATCACCGCGTCGGAGGGCGCGCCCGCTCCGATCGCCCGCGCCGCGGTGACCGCGTAGAAGGCGTACAGCAGGCCGCCGAGCAGCGCGAGCAGGACGCCGTCGGCCCGCACCTCGCCTCCCCCGCCGGTGAGCACGGCGCAACCGGCGATCGCCACCGCGGTCGCCCCCGCCCAGCGGCGGCCGGGCCGCACCCGGCCGAACAGCCAGGACAGCAGCCCGGTGAAGACGGGACCGCTGCCGATGGCGACCACGGTGCCCACGGCCACCCCGGTCCTGCTGACCGCGGCGAAGTAACACAGCTGGTACGCCGCCACGGCCACCGCCGCCGCCACGAGCGCGCCGGGGCGTGCCGTGGGGCCGCGCCCCGGACCTCCGTCGTCCCCCCGCCCTCCGGAGGGACCCGCGGAGGAGCCCCCGGAGGGACCTGCGGAGGAGCCCCCGGAGAAGCCTCCGGGGGAGAGCAGGAGACGCGCGGCGGGAGCGGTGGCGGCCGCGAGGACCAGGCCGCCGATCACCAGGCGGGCGGCGGCGAGGGAAACGGGATCGACCCCGGCGACGAGCAGGCCCGCGGTTCCCGCCGTCCCCCAGAGTACGGCGGCTCCGATCACGGCGATTTTCATAGGGTGATTGTAGGCATATTGTCTGACAACCAGACAATAGTATTTCGACCTGGGCGGGGAGTCCGGGAACGCAACGAGGTGAGGGTGAGGAGCCCGACAGGCGGTGAGCAGCGAAGACACGCCCGTCACCCTGTTTTCGCGGGTTCGCGCGCGGGTAGTTCGGCGGGGTGAGATCTCCCAGAGACAGTGCCGACCACTCGGCTCAGGGGGCAGGGCCGATGACGACCAGAGGCGCCGCCCACGAGACGGGCGACCGCACGGGCGTGCCCGCCACCCGTCGGGGGCGACGATGACCACGGTGTCCAGGGGGACGTTCCGCCACGGGCCGGCCACGGAGGTCCGGTCCATGCTCGGCGGCGCCACGCCGCACCCGCTGGACGGCGTGAAGATCACCACTTCGGCCGAGGCGATGGACGCGATCGCCGAGGCCCTCGACCTGCCGGGCACCTTCGGGCACAACCTCGACGCGCTCTACGACGTGCTGACCGACCTGTCGTGGCTGCCGCCGGGCGAGCACGCGCTGATCTGGTCGGAGCCGTCGACGCTCCGGGCGGAGGACCGCCCGGCCTACGACGCGATTCTCACCGTTCTCTCCGAGGCCGTCGCCGACGGCACGACGGGAGAGTCCTTCTTGTCCGTCCTGATCCTGACCGACTGAGCCGTCGCCACGCAGTGGGCGCAGAAGGCACCCTGCCTGCCTTCGGGACAGCTGCAGTGCCAGCGGAGGGCCTCGTCGACGAGCCGGAAGTCGACGCACGCGGCGCCGTCGTCCACCTCGGCGGTCACCCGCGGCGGTCCGAACCTGACCAGCTGCACCGCTCCCGCCCTCGCCAGCTCGCCGCCACGGGCCAGCGCCGCCAGGTCGGCGCGCTCGGCCTCGGTTTCGATCAGGTCCGCGATCTTCCGCATCGTCGACCCCCTCCTGTTCGATCATCCCGGAGGCACTCATGAGGGACTCGTGATTCCGGACCGCCCATGAGGTGCTCGTGGTTCTGGGGCAAAGTAACGTGATAAATCATCTCAACGTGACTCGCGTGCACGCCTGGTCCCAAGTGACCCACATTGCTATGTTTGGCCATTGTCAACCACGCATCTCAAGGTGTGCGAGGTATTATGGCCAGCCGAAAATACTCAATCAGGGTAAAGATTTTCGCCTTACTCTTGGTACCTATTATATCCCTTGTAGCGATTTGGGTATTTGCGGCCAACCTCACGGTGCAGGACGGGCAGGAGCTACTCAAGATCCGTAGTGGTTACGAGCACGTGGTCGCACCCACCAGGAAGGTGACCACCGCGCTCCAGCACGAGCGGATGCTCTCGCTCTCCGTCCTGGGAGACGTCGGCGTCCCGCGCTCGCAACTGGACGCCCAGCGCCTGCGGACGAACGGCGCCCGAGCCGAGCTGGAACGACTCACCGCCGAAGTCCGTCCCGACCTCACCCCCGCCACCTGGGACCGCCTGAGCCGGCTTCTGGCCGCGCTGAACCGGCTCCCCGAGATCCGCAGAGGGGTCGACACCCGCACCGAGCCCCGGTTGCGGGTCCTCGACGCCTACAGCGGGATCATCGAGGCCGCCTTCGACACCTACGAGAAGATCCGGATATCCGCTGACATGGAACTGACCGACCAGACGCGGGCCCTCGTCATGGTCGGGCGGAGCCGGGAGATGCTCAGCCAGCAGGCCGCGCTGATATCGGGGGCCGCCGTCGAGGGGACCATGAGCCCCGGGGAACGCGCGAGGTTCGGTCAGCTGGTCACCGGCCGCAGGCTCCTCTACTCCATGGGCTTCGACCAGCTCGACCCGGAGTTCCAGTCGCTCTACACCCCGCTGCGCGACTCCTCCGACCACTCCTCGTTCGAGAGGATCGAGGACGCCGTCGTCGCGTCGGCCGTGCCCGAACCCGCCTGGGCCGGGATCGCCGGACGGCTCTCCGACGACTTCGACAGGCGCGCCGGGGACGTCGGCACGCGCATCAGCGAGCGGACGGCGCCCCTCGCCAGGGACATCATGGTCCGGATCGGCCTCGCCGCAGGGCTCGGCCTGGTCGCGGTCGGGCTGTCCGTCTTCGTCTCGGTACGGTTCGGCCGGAGGCTCGCCGGTGAGCTCGTCGGCCTCCAGCAGGCGGCGCTCGACCTCGCGGGCAAGCGGCTGCCGGACGTGGTCCAGCGGCTCCGGCGGGGCGAGGAGGTCTCCTCGGAGACTCCCGAGATCAAGACGGACGGCACCGCCGAGGTCGCCGAGGTCGCCAGGGCGTTCTCCTCCGTACAGCGGACCGCGGTCGAGGCCGCCGTCGGCCAGGCCCGGATGCGCACGGGCGTCAACAAGGTCTTCGTGAACCTCGCCAGGCGCAGCCAGTCCCTGCTGTACCGGCAGTTGACCATGCTGGAGGGCATGCAGCGGCGGACCGACGACCCGGCGGCCCTTGAAGGCCTTTTCCGCCTGGACCACCTCACCACCCGGATGCGCCGCCACTCCGAGGGGCTGCTCATCCTGTCCGGTGCCGCCCCGGGACGGGGATGGCGGGACCCGGTCACGATCTACGACGTGGTCCGCGCCGCGGTCGAGGAGGTCGAGGACTACCCCCGCGTGACGATCGGCGTCCCGCACGGCCCTTCCGTGGTCGGCGCCGTCGCCACCGACGTGATCCACCTCCTCGCCGAACTGGTCGAGAACGCCGCGATGTTCTCTCCCCCGAACACCTCCGTACGCGTCCACGGCGACACGGTCGCGAAGGGCTACGCCATCGAGGTCGAGGACAGAGGGCTCGGCATCTCCCCCGAGGAGACCGCCCGGCTCAACGCGCTGCTGGCCGACCCGCCCGAGTTCGACCTGGCGGACAGCGACCGGCTCGGCCTGTTCGTCGTCGCGCAGCTCGCCGTCCGGCACGACATCCGCGTCTTCCTGCGGCCCTCCCCCTTCGGCGGCACCACGGCGATCGTGCTGCTCCCCGGAGAGCTGGTGGTCGAGCCGGCCGATCCCCGGTTCATCCGCTCGGTCGAGGTCGAACGGTTACCGTTACCCCCGGGCGACGAACTGCCCAGACGGGTGCGCCAGACCGTACCCGCGGAACGCCCCTCCCAGGGAAGCTCCATCGCGGGAACCCGGGAGGCCGACGGGGGTGCCGTCCCGAGCGGCGTGTCCGGAGCGCTCCCCGACGGATGGCCGCACGGCGGGAAGTCCGGGCAGGAGGATGGACCGTGACACAGGAGCGCCCGGACGACCGGGAGCACGGCCCGATCATCCGCCCCTACACGATGACCCGCGGCCGGACCAGGGTCGCGGGAGCCTATTTCGACCTCATGTCCGTGGTGGTGGCGGTCGACCCCCACCGGGGGCCGCGCCCCTCGGCCGGACGCGGTGACCTGGCGAACGGCGTGGTAGCGGTCGGCGACCCCCGTCAAGGGCTGCAGCCCGAGCATCTGGCGATCCTGGACGCCTGCCGCGCGCCGACCCCCGTCGTCGAGCTGGCCGCGCGGACCGCCCTCGCCGTCGGGGTGCTCCGGGTGCTCCTCGGCGACCTGCGCGAGAACGGCCTGATCGCCGTACGGCCCCCGGCACCCCCGTCCGCGATCCCCCGCGAGAACCTGCTCCGTGACCTCCTCGCCGGTCTCAGAAGCCTCTGAACCACCGTCTCGTCACCGAGCGAGGGGCGCCGGCGACCGAGTGCCGCCGCTCGATCGGTCAGTCGGTGGCCAGGCGGGCGTGCCGCTCCACGTCGTAGCGGACACCCTCGTAGCTGATCTTGGCCCGCTCGACGCCCTCGGACAGGAATCCGGCCCTGGTCGCCACCGCGCAGGAGGCGGTGTTACCGACCCGGTGTGCCAGCTCCAGGCGGAACAGGCCCCGCTCCCCGAACGCCCACTCGGTCATCTTCCTGGTGGCGGCCACGGCGACACCCCGCCCCCTGGCGCGCGGAAGCGTCCAGTAGGAGACCCAGCCGGTGCCGTGCGCGTCGATGTTGCTCACCGCGACGTTTCCCACGACCTCGCCGTTGGAGACCACGGCGAACGCCCGCGCGTCATCACGAAACCCCCACAGCCCCATCCACTCCAGCGCCGCCTGCGCGGTGTCGATGGGCCGGGCCGCCTGATCCGCCATGTCCGGAGAGCCGAACGCGTCGAGCACGACCGGCATGTCGTCGGGCCGCCATCCGCGCAACTCCACTTCCGTCATCCGTGCAGGGTAGTACCCGTTGACCGGCCCGTGAAGTGCTCGGACACCGAATCCGGGGAGGGGGAGCGGCGCCGTGCGGCCGGGGTGGGCCGGGCAGGAGAAACAGATCCGGTGAGAGCGGTTTCGGGGACGACGGGACGGCCTTCACCGCGGCCGGCCGTACCGCCGCCCTGAAGGGCCTCGTCTCAGCCTGGGTCGGAGGAGGGCTCCGCGTCCGGGGCGGACGGGACCGCGGACGGTGAGGGCTCCGCGTCCGGGGCGGACGGGGCCCCGGATCGGGGAGCCTCCGCGTCCGGGACCGCCGGAGTCACGGACGGTGTAGCCTCCGGGGCCTCCGGGGTGACGGCCCGCAGCGACGCGGGGACGTCGGGGTCGAGGGAGAACGCGCTCGCGAGGCCGGTGACCGTCAGGATCCGTTCCAGAATCCCGTGAACACCGGCCAGCCGTAGGCAGCCCCCCGCCGCACTCGCGCGCCGCTGGACCTCCAACATGGTCCACAGCCCGGTGGAGTCGCAGAATCTCAGAGCGGTGACATCGAGGATCAGGTTCCCCACCCCGGCGTCCAGCTGCGTGACCAGGACATCGCGGAGCCGCGGACTGGACAGCTTGTCCAGCTCACCGGCGAGCACGGTCACCGAGGCGCCCTCGTGCCTGCGAACCGAGAGATCAAGCCGCGTCGTCATCCCCCACGATCCTTATGCCGGTTGAGCCGAGGCTATTTTAAAGATCTTGGTGAGAAGGCCCTCTCCGGCCAACTGCAACCCGCCCGTAAGCGAATCGCGTCCTGGGCTTGGGACCCTCCGGACCCGGCGCGCGGCTCCCGCGTACGGAAATCGTCCACATCGGATGGGGGGTCGCAGATAGATCTAGGGCGTGTGGGGCACTCAGCAGCTATGAGCGACGATTCGGAGAGCCGCGACTTCACCGGGAAGGGGCTCGGCGACGAACTTTCCAACCGACCGAAGACAATGGGAGAGATAGCCGTGAATCTGGCTGTTAGCGAATCACTCGCCAATCACGGTCACCACGCGCTGGTCAACGCCCACGAGGCGGCGGCGAGCAGCCACCAGCTCATGGCAGAGGCGGGGGTGGGCGATGTGGAGGAGCATCTCGATCTAGCGCGATGGCATCGCTGGTGCGCCATCGTGGAGGATCAGCTGGCCGACGAGGCGGATCAGAAGACTCCCGCCAAGCGGAAAAGGGACCACTGAACACGACGGGCGACACCGAGGGGGGACCACCGGCGCGGGGACCCGGCAGGAGATCGGCTCACGCGGATCTTCTCGGCAGGTAGGGCACCGCGGCGTTCCAGGCGCCACGGCCCAGGGCGCCGGTGGATCTTCTTCACCAGCTCGGCGTGCTCCGGAGCCTCGTCGAGGAACGCCTCGGCCGAGTGTCCGACCCGCCCTCCGTCGCCCACGGATCGAGCGCCCCGAGCGCCCGCCGCCAAGCAGGAACACGACCGTCTCGTCCCCCCGAACTCCCCGAGCGGTCGCGATACCAGCGGTAATACAGTCATCTCCAAGTGCCGGATGCGAGAAATGAGGGGCCGTCCGATCGGCACCCGGCGACCTCGCCCACTCCCCACCCGCACCACGAAGCACTGGAGAACGCTCATGACCACCGTCTTTCCCCCGGCGGAAGACCTCGGCGGAGGGCTGGAGACCCTGCGCCACCAGATCGTCGGTCCCGTCCTGACCCCCGGGCAGGACGGCTACGACGAGGAGATCGCCGGATTCAACACCGCGGTCCCGCACCGGCCCGCCCTCGTCGTGGGCGCCACCGGCGCGGAGGACGTCGCGGCGGCGATCCGCTTCGCGGCGGCCCACTCCCTTCCCGTCGCCGTACAGGCCACCGGCCACGGCGCGGTCCAGGCGGCCGACGGGGCACTGCTGATCAACACCTCCAGGATGCGCGAGGTCACCGTCGATCCTTCCGGCCGCAGCGCACGGATCGGCGCCGGCTCCCGCTGGGCCGACGTCATCGAGCAGGCGACCCCGCACGGCCTGGCACCCCTGAGCGGCTCGTCGTCGGGTGTCGGAGCGGTGGGCTACACGCTGGGCGGCGGCATCGGCCCCATGTCACGGACCTTCGGCTTCGCCGCCGACCACGTACGGGAGATCACCGTCGTGACCTCGGACGGCACGATCCGGGTGACGGACCGGAACACCGAGCCCGACCTGTTCTGGGGGCTGCGCGGCGGCAAGGGCAGCCTCGGCGTGGTCACCTCCATGGTCGTCGACCTGTTCCCCGTGTCGACCCTGTACGGAGGCTGCCTCTACTTCGACGCCGAGGACACCCCGGCCGTCCTGCACGCCTACCGGGCCTGGACCGCCACGCTGCCGGAGACCACGACCACCTCGGTGGCGATGCTGCGCCTGCCCCCGCTGCCCCAGCTCCCGCCGCCGCTGCGCGGGCGTTTCGTGACCCACCTGCGCTTCGTCCACCTCGGCGACGCCCAGGAGGCGGAGGCCCTTCTCGCCCCGATGCGGGCCGTCGCCGAGCCGATCTTCGGCGAGATCGGGCAGATGCCGTTCGGCGCGATCGACTCCGTCCACCGGGACCCGGTCGACCCGATGCCGGCCTGGGACCGCGGCGCCCTCCTGCGCGAGCTCGGTGAGGAGACCCTGGAGGCGCTCCTCGCGGTGGCGGGCCCGGCGGCCGACGTGCCCCTCGCCGTCGTGGAGCTGCGCCACCTCGGCGGGGCGCTGGGCCGCGAGCCGCACCTCCCGAACGCCGTGGGCGGGCGGGACGCGGCCTTCTCCCTGCTGGTGATCGGCGCTCCCGTGCCGGAGCTGCTGGACACCGTCGTCCCCGCCGTGGGCGGTGCCGTGATCGACGCCCTCGCTCCCTGGCAGACCGGCGGGACGCAGCTCAACTTCCACGGGTCGGCGCTCGCGCCCGCCGATCTGTCCCGCGCGTGGCCGGAGCCGACGCTGCGCAGGCTCGCCGCCCTCAAGGACCGCTACGACCCGACCCGGATGTTCCGCTTCGGGCACGTCGTGCCCCGCGTCTGAACAGCGACCATCCAGCCGTCAGGCCCGTGCTGTTCGTTCACGGCCATCACGCGATATTCGAGTGTCGTCACGAACTCTGAACGATCGCGTGGTGGCCGTCTTCGTGCGAATCTGCCTGCCGAAGATCGCGAAGTGTGTCAGGCGGTGGTGCGGTAGATGTCCCGCTGCCACCCGCCGTGTTGGGAACAGACTCCGCTGAGCCCGCCCGACATGCTCACCGTGTTGTCCTTGCACATGACCAGGTAGCCCGCCCCGTTGCGGAAGTTCTCGATGCACTGAAAAACCAGGCACGCCTCCTCCGCCGGCGGATACACCCGGTTTCCCGTGGGGCAGAACGTGAACCCGTAGTTGTTGGGGGGCGCGGCGCAGAACGGGCCGGTCGGCTCCACGGAGGGCGGCAGCGTGGGGGGAGGTGTCGGCCAGGGGGTGGGCGTCAGCCAGGGAGTGTGTGTCGGTGTGGCGGTCACCGTGGCGGTGGCCGTCACCGTGGCGGTGGCGGTGGCGGTGGCGGTGGCGGTGGCCGTGACGGTCGCGGTCACCGTGGTGGTCACGGTCTCGGTCACCGTGATCGTGGTGGTCACGGCGGGGGGCGTGGGTCCCACGGTGACGGTCACCCGGGGCGCGGGGGTGGACTTCGTCGGCTTCGGCTTCGTCGCGGAGACGGAGAAGGTGCCGCTCTTCTTGTAGGCGCCGACACCGAGATACGTCTCCTGCCAGGCCGTCCGCCCGGCGTTCACCGACAGGGCGGTCGTCACCGTCCGGCACTTCTTCTTCAGGCAGACCCGTTGTTTCACGGAGAACCGCCTCGCGGCGCCGTACCCGTTCGTCACCTGCACCCTGAGGTAGGACTTGCCGCCGACCTTCGTCACGGAGGTCTTGACCACCCGCTTGTCCGCCGCGGTGAAAGCGGTGCTCAGCCCGCTGTCCACCGGCGTGGAGGCGCCGCTCACGCCCCCGCCCGCCTCCGTGAAGCTCCTGATCTCCTGCTTGTCACTCGCGGCGGGGCTCACGGCCGAGGCGGAGAAGGTGTCTCGGATGTCGATGGAACCCATCCAGCCGATGACGGCGATCAGGGTGCCAATGGCCGCCACGGACAATACGAAAGCTCTCATACCACCACAAGTATCCCGTATACCAGAATCGCTATTGATAAGTGATTTATTAATACTTATACCACTTACCTCGGCCGGTTTCCGCCGATTGGAACCTTCCACGGCACACGACTCATTTCTTTTCGCCGCAGACAGGAACCGGGTCACCGTGGAGCTGCGTACAGCCGTCTCCACAGGTGCGGCCGGGTACGGCGGGCATGGCCGCGCCACGACAGCCTCCACCCCGAGGACTTCGGCGCGCCTCCCCTGCACGTCCGACTTCTCGCCGTGCCCGCCGGCGAGGACTGACGGCGCGGCCGGGCAGCGCCCCCTCTCCCGCACCGGAGCGGGCCTCGCCGGGGGACGCGGAGGGCGAGCGGGCGCCACCGGACGGGAACGCGGACGCCGACCGGCCGCCATCGGGCGGACAGGCCGCGTTCGACCGGCCCTCGACACACCAGGGCGATCACAAGTGGCGAGATTTTCCGGAGATCCCTGCCGGGCCGCCCGCCGCTCCGGCAGGAACGACTCGCCTTCCGGCCCTCTCAAATGCCCCTGAAATCATGATCGACCCGGTATCGATACATTAATTACATCCCACCACGCCTTTCGCACACAGAAAGACGGCGAAGGCCGGAAATTAAAACACCCTTATCGTTTTCGGCGTCAATTTTTATTGGACCGTCGTCGTGCGCGCGTTGTAATTTCGCCACAACGCCCATATCCGAGCCTCACGTCCCGGAGTGAACAATGCACACGACCGAGCGTTCGTCGCCCGCGCGCCCCAGGAGCGGGCTCGCCGTCGTCGCCATCTGCTTCTTCACCATCGTCTTCGACGGCTACGACCTGATCGTCTACGGGTCGGTCGTTCCCAGCCTGCTCGGCAACCAGGAATGGGCACTCACTCCGGCGCAGGCCGGGGCGATCGGCAGTTACGCGCTGATCGGAATGCTGATCGGCGCGGTCGTCGCAGGAATGATCACCGACGTCGTCGGACGGCGCAAGATAATCCTCGTCAGCATCGCGTGGTTCTCCGTCGCGATGGCACTCTGCTCCACGGCGTCGTCCCCCGAACTCCTCGGCCTTTTCCGCTTCGTCGCGGGTCTCGGTCTCGGCGGCGTCGTACCGACGACGATCGCCCTGACCGTCGAATACGCTCCGAGAAACCGGCGCAATCTCTACAACGCGCTCATGTTCTGTGGTTATCCGGTGGGCGGCTGCCTGACCGCGCTGGTGGCGATGGCGCTTCTCGCCGAACACGGCTGGCGGGTGATGTTCCTGGTCGGAGCCGCGCCCATCGTGCTGATCCTGCCGCTCGCGATCTGGCTGCTTCCCGAGTCGGCGAGCTACCTGCTCGCGCGGGGACGCCGGGCGGAGGCCGAGGCGGTGGCCGCCCGCTACGGGCTCGACCTCGGCAACGGTCACGGTGAGCCCGGTGAGCCCGGCGAGCCGCGCGACAGGAAGGGCTTCACGCTGCCGTTCCGGCGGGGCTACCTCGCCGCCACCCTGCTCTTCGGTGCGGCCAGCTTCTGCGGCCTGCTGCTGGTCTACGGTCTCAACACCTGGTTGCCGCAGATCATGCGCCAGGCCGGTTATCCCCTCGGCCCCTCACTGCGATTCCTGCTCGTCCTGAACATCGGAGCGATCGTCGGCACCATCGTGATGTCCGTCCTCGCCGACAGGATCGGGGCCAAGGCCATCACGGTCTGCGCCTTCCTCGCCGCCACCGTGTCCATCTACCTGATGAGCTTCGACCTCGGCACCGGCCTGCTGATGCTCTGCGTCGCCGTCGCGGGACTCGGCAGCGTGGGGACCCAGATCCTGGTCAACGGCTACGTCGCGATCTTCTACCCGGCCGCGGGCAGGGGCTCGGCCCTCGGCTGGACGCTCGGGGTGGGCAGGGCCGGTGCGATCGCCGGACCGCTCCTGGGCGGCTGGCTGCTGGGTTCCGGGCTCGGATTCGAGTGGAACTTCTACGGGTTCGTCCTGCCCGCCCTGCTGGGCGCGCTGTTCATCGCCGCGATCCCGCGCGCCGGCCGCCGTCGGCGGGCGTCGGCGGTCGAGACACTCCCCGTGGAAAGCGGTGCGCTCGGCACCATTCCGTCCCAGAGGCGGGCGCAGACCTCCCACGAGGTCATGCGGTGACGAACCCGTCGAGGGAGTCGGGAAAACACCTTCGGAGGGGTGGCGGCCGGACCGCCACCCCTCCGAACCGCTGCCCCCTCGGAGAACCGAACCGCCATCCCTCCGAACCGCTGACCTCCGAAACGCCGAACCTTCGAATCTTCGAAACACGAAAGCGTCGGAACACGGAAGCGTCGGACCACCAGACCGCCGGAACACCGAACTTTCGGTGAACGCGTCTCTCGTACTTTGGGCCGATTCAGATCGGTACGACCTCTCGTACCATGATGGGGTGCTCCCCCTTGTGCGATCCGTGTGGGATGAGCCCCGTCCCCCCGACCCGCCGGCGCGGGTGTGGCGGGACTGGGCGCTGGTGGGACTGCTCGTACCGATCGCACTGCTCGAAGGAGTGTTGCGACCGGATCTTCCGTCGCGGGTCCTCTCGGTGGCGGTCACCATCGGGCTGGTCCCGACGCTGTTGTGGCGCCGGACCAGACCGCTGCTGGTGGTCGCGATCGTCTTCGGCACCACGAGCCTGGCCCCCCTGCTGACCGGCGGCGTCTCCGCGGAGACGAACACGATGGCGTACCTCCTGATCGTGGTGTACGCGCTGGTCCGCTGGGGGTCCGGACGCGAGGTCGCGATCGGATTGGCGATCGTCCTCGTCGCGGTCGGGCTCTCGATCGTCTTCGGCCGCCTCGCCCCCGCCGACGCGATCGCCGGGTTCGCCGTCGTGTTCTCCGCCGTCGCGCTGGGCGGGACGCTCCGCTACCGGTCGCGAGCGCGGGCGCGCGAGCTCGACCAGGTCAAGCTGCTCGAACGCGAGCAGCTCGCCCGCGACCTGCACGACACCGTCGCCCATCACGTCTCGGCGATGGCGATCCGCGCCCAGGCGGGCATCGCCACCTCGGCGGCGCGGCCGAACGCCGCGACCGAGGCGCTGCAACTGATCGAGGCCGAGGCGTCGCGCGCCCTCGCCGAGATGCGCGCGATGGTCCGTGTCCTGCGCAGGGACGAACCCGCCGACCTGGCACCCGGTCGGCGCATCACCGATCTCCGGCACCTCGCGAGCGAGGACTCGTCCGACCTGTCCGTCGAGGTGGAGATCCCGGACGACCTCGGTGACCTCCCCCCGTCGGTCGAGGCCGCGATCTACCGCCTCGCCCAGGAGGCGGTGACCAACGCCCGGCGGCACGCCCGGCACGCCACCTACGTCGCGGTCCGCGTCACCGCCGACGACACGTCGGTGCACCTGCGGGTGAGCGACGACGGCGAGACCGGTTCCATCCGCCCGCCCGGACCGCCGGGGTACGGGCTCATCGGCATGATCGAACGCGCCGACCTGCTCGGCGGTACCTGTGAGGCGGGCCCGAACTCCAACCGGGGCTGGACCGTCACCGCCGTGCTGCCTCGCACCGGGTCGGCCACATGAGCATCCGGGTGCTCGTCGCCGACGACCAGGAGATCGTCCGTACCGGACTCTCGATGATTCTCGACGCCCAGCCGGACATCGACGTCGTCGGCGAGGCCGCCGACGGGCGGCGAGCCGTCGAACTCGCGCGGCGCCTGCGCCCCGACGTGTGCCTGTTCGACATTCGCATGCCCGGTCTCGACGGCATCCAGGCCACTCGCCTTCTCGCGGGGCCGACCGTCGAGGACCCGCTCGCCGTCGTCGTCATCACCACGTTCGACCTCGACGAATACGTCTACGCCGCGCTGAGGGCCGGCGCGCGGGGTTTCCTGCTCAAGGACGCGGGCACCGTCCTGCTCACCCAGGCCATCCACGCCGCCGCGAACGGCGACGCGCTCATCGCCCCGAGCATCACCGCTCGGCTGCTCGGCGCCTTCGCCGAGACCGGGCCCACCTCAGCGGTGTCGCAACCCGTCGAGGCGCTCACGGACCGGGAGGAGCAGATCCTCGTCGCCGTGGCGCGGGGGCGGACCAACAACGAGATCGCCGACGAGTTCCACATCTCGCTCAGCACCGTCAAGACGCACATCGCCAGCCTGATGGCCAAGCTCGGCGCCCGCAACCGCGTCGAGATCGCGATGTGGGCCTACGAGACCAGGCGCGTCAAAGGCTGATCCCGCCGCGGTGACGGGCCCCTAAGCCGGGCGGCGCGAAAAAAGGCCGGAAACACCTGGCCGATCATCCATCGATCGGGCGTACTTTCGCCCGATGAGCTCCTCGCGGAGCCCTCCTACATTGATTTTCGTGGCACGGGACACGCTCGACGCCACCCGGCAGGCGCCTCCGCCTCACCCGATGCCGGACACGACATCGGTCCACGAGTACGGCGCTCCCCGGCGGATCCGCACCCACCCGCGATGGATGAGGAGAATGCGTTGAAGGCTTTTGTTCTGCGCTCGTACGGCTCACCCGATGTCCTCGACCTGACGGACGTCGACACGCCCGTTCCCGGCGACGACGAGGTGCTCGTCCGGGTGCGCGCCACCTCCGTCCAGCCCTACGACTGGCACATCATGAGAGGCGAGCCGTATGCCGCGCGCCTGATGGGCGGCGGCCTCCTCGGGCTGCGCAAGCCGAAGATCGACATTCTGGGCGCCGACATGGCCGGGCAGGTCGAGGCCGTCGGCAGGAACGTGACGGGCCTCCGCCCCGGCGACGAGGTGTTCGCACTGCTCAAGCAGGGTGGCCTCGCCGAGTACGTGTGCGTCGGACAGGACGCGCTCGCGCCGAAACCTCAGAACCTGTCGTACGAGCAGGCGGCGGCGGTACCGATGGCGGGCATCAGCGCGCTGCTGGGCCTGCGCGACGAGGGACGGCTGCAGCCGGGACAGAAGGTCCTCATCAACGGGGCCTCGGGAGGCGTGGGGACGTTCGCCGTGCAGATCGCCCGGGCGCTCGGCGCGGAGGTCACCGGCGTCTGCAGCACCAGGAAGATGGACCAGGTCCGGTCGCTCGGCGCGCACGAGGTCATCGACTACTCCAAGGAGGACTTCACCCGGAGTGGAAAGCGCTACGACCTCCTGCTGGACATCGCGGGGGGCCACTCGGTCTCGGCGTGCCGGCGGGCGCTGACTCCCAAGGGGGCCTACGTCCTCATCGGCGGGCGGTCCGGCCGGTGGCTGCGGCCCATGAGTCACATGTTCACCGCACTCGCGGTCTCGCCGTTCGTGTCCCAGAGGGCGGCCATCGTGGACGCGACCCGGGGCGTGGGGAACAGGCAGAACCTGATCACGCTGACCGAGCTCATCGAGGCGGGGAAGGTCACCCCGGTCATCGATCGGGGCTACCCGTTCAAGGACACCCAGACGGCCGTCCGATACCAAGAGGAGGGGCACGCCCCGGGAAAGGTCATCATCACGCTCTGAGACACCCGAACCTCTTGAGACACCCGACCCGCCACACGCACGACGACCACCTCCCGCGAGCGATCGGAACGATCCTCCTGTTCCCGAGCGACGCGGGAGGCCGGCCACCGGCCGGAACCGCCCGGGTTCCGGTTCGCGTACCGCCGCCGGTGGTTCATCTCATGCGATCACGTCGGCGGGTGGAGCGAGCGGGGCCGCCTGCCGGCTGAGCCTGAGGACGGCCTTCGCCGTTCGCGAGTCGGCGGCGGGGGCGAAGGGGGTGACGGGCCGGGCCTTCGGCCCGATGACGAGGCCGGTCCGCCCGTCGAGCGAGGCGTCGGCCGCGGCCAGGATCGACGGCCGTGCCGCCACCGACGCGGGACCGGACGTGGCGCGTTCGAAGACGCGCCGGACCAGCGGCCAGAGCAGCCGCAGCCCCGGCGAGACGATTTTGGGCGACCGCATGGTGCCGTCGGTCATGTCGGTGGCCGCGCCACCCGGATCGGCCGCGAAGACCGAGATGCCGGTGCCGCGCAGCCGTTCCGCCAGATCCAGGGTGTAGGCGAGGTTGGCGAGCTTCGCCCGGCCGTACCAGTGGAAGCCGTAGTAGCCGCCCGGGGGCTCGATGGCGTCGAAGGAGCGCTTGGCCGTCCGGATCGATCCCGAGGTGATGTTCACGATCCGACTCGGCCCGCCGACACGGAGCGGCTCCAGCAGCAGCTCGGTCAGCAGGTACGGCGAGAGGTGGTTCACGGCGAACGACGCCTCGATC
The DNA here is from genome assembly GCF_040648855.1 of Streptosporangium sp. NPDC049078. Lineage (NCBI taxonomy): Bacteria > Bacillati > Actinomycetota > Actinomycetes > Streptosporangiales > Streptosporangiaceae > Streptosporangium > Streptosporangium sp. NPDC049078. Next base: position 55,685 of record NZ_JBEZEL010000011.1, on the reverse strand, counting down.
CCGTCCACCGTCTGTCGCCGGTCGGCGAACATCGCCCCGACGTTGTTGACCAGAACCTTCAGCGGCCCTTCCTCGGCGAGGCCGGCCGCGAGCGCTCGTACGGCGTCGAGCGAGGCGAGATCCGCGGCGACGAACCTCGCCGCCGGACCGGTCGCCACCGCGTCGATCCGCTCGACCGCGCGGGCGCCCCGCTCGGCGTTCCGCCCCACCACGGTCACCTCGTAACCGATCGCCGAGAGCCCCATCGCGGTCTCCAGGCCGATCCCCCCGGTCCCCGCCGTCACCACAGCCCGTTTCTCCATGGCTCCGCCCTCCACCCGCCGATCCTTAGCGGATAGTCATCCGTTTCCTGGTTCGTACCGTAGCACAAACGGATGGCTATCCGATTAGAGGGAACGGGCATGCGGCGGCGTATCTCCGTACCTGGATTTCCCGACCGCCGCCACCGGAGGCGAGCTTTCAACGGCTCCGGACCGCCGCCGGCGCGGGGATCGGCCCCTCAGATGTCCCGGACACCGTCGGCAGGCCAGGCCGGCACTCGAAGTCGGCGCGGTAGGCGGCCATTCGGTCCCTCAACACGGAAGCAGCCTTTCGCCTCCTCAACACGGGAGGCGACCTTTCGGCCCCTCAACACGGAGGGCAGCCTTTCGGCCCCTCAACGCGGCGGGGGACGCAGCCCCTCAAGGAGAACGTCGAGATAGAGCCGCGCGTGCCTGGCGTCGTCGTCACCGGAGCGGACCGCGTGCTCGACCCCGCAGAGCAGGCGGCGGATGTCGTCCGCCTCGACGTCATGCCGGACGACCCCCGCGTCGCGGGCACGGTCGAGCAGTTCCGCGACGGCCCGGTCGAGCTCGGCCTTCATCGCCGAGGTCCGCGCGTCGGCGTCGCTGGCGGATCCGAGCACCGCCGCGAACCCGGCGTCGTTCAACGCGTGTTCGAGAGCGAAACGCAGGAGGCGGTGCAGACCGGCACGCGCGTCCTCGTCGGCCGCCGCGACCTGCGCCTCGTCGACGAACTGCTGAAAGCGCTCGGCGAGCAGTGCTTCCAGCAGCGCGTGCCGGTTGGGGAAATGCCGGTACACGGTCCCGACGCCCACCCCCGCGAGCCGGGCGATGGTGTTCAGCATGAGCGAGTCGTCGCCCGCGGCCAGCTGCTCCCTCGCGACCCGCAACACCCGTGCGCGGTTGCGCGCGGCGTCCGCGCGCAACGTCGTCTCCCGCTCAGCACCGGGTGTCACGACCTCAGCCTAACGGTTCGCCGGTCAGGCACCGCGCGGCGCCGACGGACAGCGGTGGATGGTGACGAATGGTGACATGGTCACCGCGTTTCCGACGCACACCGGACTCTGCCGAACCCTCTGCCGCCCCGAAGCCGCCCGCCTGGATGTAGGTGCCGCCGCACACGGCGCCGAAGGGTGCCCGCGACTTCCAGGTGAAAAGGGGATTTTGAGTCGTTTGTAACATCTGAGGATCCCGGCCCACTTCCCGGTGTCGAAGCAATCATCCGGGACGAAGGGGGGCCAGGCGGTGACGGACGAGTCACAGCGGTTCACCACGATGTATGACGAATGCCGACAACGGGTCTGGGCCTACGTGGTCAGCCAGGCGGGCAGGCAGGTCGCCGACGAGGTGGTGAGCGAGACGTTCGCGATCGCCTGGCGGCGGTTCGACGACATGCCCGAGCCCGCCCTGCCATGGCTGCTGGGCGTGGCACGCAACGTGCTTCGCGACAACGTCCGCGCCGAGATCCGGCGTGAGTCGCTCGCCCGCGAGCTGCGCGCGTGGACCGAAGAGGACCACGCCGACCAGGTCGCCGAACGCCTCGCCGTCATGACCGCGCTCGCCTCGTTGAACCAGGACGAACGCGAGCTGCTGATCCTGGTGGCCTGGCAGGGACTCACGCCGCGCGACGCGGCACGCGTCATCGGCTGTTCCGCCGCGACCTTCCGCGTACGGCTCCATCGGGCCCGCAAGCGGCTGGTCCACGCGATGAAGTCGGCATCGGCGATCCGCCCCCGGCCCCGGGTGCGCAATCTCAGTGAGGAGTGGTCTTGAACCCGATGGACCAGCTGCGGGCGGCCCGCCCGGCACATCTCGACACCCCGGCCGACGAGCACACCCGTGCCGCCGAGCTCTCCTACGCCATGTCACAGCCCAGGACGGGGCGCACCCGCAAGGCCGGTATCCCCAGGCCGGGGTGGGCGCTCGGCCTGGCGGGCGTGGCCGCCGCCACCGCCGCGGCCGTGACGATCGCCACGACCGGCGGCACCACACCGCCTCCGGGCTCCCCGATCGCCACGGGCCGGCAGCCGACGACGCACTCGTCGGAGCCGGTGGCGCGGCTGTCGGCCAGGCAGCTCCTCCTCGTCGCGGCCGAGTCGTCGCTCAAGGCCCCCCAGGGCAGCGGGGCCTACTGGTACGTCGAGAAAGTGAGCGGCGACGCCCAGCAGGTGGGCACCAGGACGCGGTACACGGTGGACAGCCTGGGCCGCAGCCGGACGTGGATCGCCCGCTCGCCCGAGCGGGAAAGCTGGTGGGTGTCCCAGAACCTCGGCACCAAGCCCGCGTCCGGCTCGGAGGATGCCTGGAAGCGGGACGGCTCGCCGTCCACGTGGACGGTGAGCGTGAACAAGAACGCCGGCGCCAGGGAACAGCTGATCATCGAGGCCAAGGGCGGCAAGCCCTTCGGCAACGCGATCAACGACGGCGACAAGGTCGCCGACCTGGCCGGCGAGAACGTCTCGATGGCCGAGCTCCAAGATCTGCCCACGACCGCGGCCGAGCTGAAGGCGTACCTGCTCAAGGGATACCGGGGGCACGGCACCGAATCCACGGGCGACCCGCAGGACGCCGACTCCTGGCTCTTCCAGGTGACCGCGGGCCTGTTGAGCGACATGCCCGTCAAGCCCGCCGTCCGGGCCGCGGCCTATCAGGTGCTCGCCGGGCTGGACGGCGTGCGGTCGCTGGGTGAGGTGACCGACGCGCTGGACCGCAGGGGCGAGGGCATCGCCCGTACCGAGAAGTGGCCCACCGGCGAGTTCGAGCGCCAGCTCGTCGTCGACCCGCGGACCGGCATCCTGCTCACGGACCGGTTCGTCGCCGTCGCCCCGACCGGAACCTACGGCTGGGCGAAGCCGGGCACCGCCGTCCACTGGAACGCGATCGTCAAGGCCGAGTGGACCGACCGGGAGCCGGTCAAGCCGTAACCGCGAGGTGTCTCAGCCTCCGTTCAGGACGCGTTTCACCCATTCCAGCGACCCCGTGCGAAGCGCCTCGTCCGCGAGGCGCTTCGCCGACGTCGTCTTCAGGGCGGCGAGTGAGCTGTCGATCCACGGCTGGACGTTCTGGTGGCCCTGCTCGCGGTACTCGATCGCCTGGATCAGGCATTCGAGCTTGTCGGCGTCACGGGCGCAGACCGCTTCGAGACTGGCCTTCTCCTCGTACTCGCCGACCGCGCCGCTCACCATCTCCGCCACCGGCCCGGGAACCCCGCGTACCTGGTCGGCGGTGACCTCCTCGTTCGGCGTCGCCTTCAGGTACAGCTTGCCGAGATAGGGGATGTCGGTGATGCGGGTCTCCTGCGTGTCGTGGAAGAGGCTCATGAACGCCGCACGCTCGGGATTCCCGCCCTCCAACGCCGTGATCACACTCGCGATGATCGCCGTCCTGAAGGAGTGGTCGGCGATGCTCTCGGGGTCCCGTACCCCCGCGACCAGCCAGCCCGTGCGCCGGTAACGCTTGAGCAGCCCGATCTCGTACAGCAGGCCCGTCAGATTCGACAGTTCCTCCGCCATGGAAATCCCCTCTCCCCCTCGGTGGATCATGCGCGGCGCGTAGCCGACCATCCCGTTTCCGGCGTGGACCGCGGTCGCCTCCTCCAGCGTACGGATGGCCGCTTCCCTGAGCGTCTCCCGTGGTCCGCGTGTCCGGCGTCGGGCACGCGGCACGGGCGACGCTCACATGAGAGGTCCCCCTCTCGTGCCGTCAGGTCGTCTCCGGGCGATCAGGAGACCGGTCCGCCTCCCGCGCGGGGGCGTCGGTCGAGTCCGACACGGCCTCCGCACCCGGCTCGGCCGCCCCCGCCGCGGGGACCGTACCGGCCGAGCCCGGGGCGACGGGCGCGAGAGCGTCGACCGCCTCCGGCAGGGCGGGCCCGGCGTCCCCGCGCGACTTCTCCAGCGCGCGGATGAGGGACTGCGCGTCGTAGGGGCCGACGTGCCGACGGCCGTTGACGAAGAGCGTCGGCACCGCCGTGATGCCCATCGCCTCGGCGTCCAGCATGTCGTCGCGGACCCTGCCGGTGACCTCCGGCGCCGTGAGGTCCCGTTCGAACTTCTCCATGTCGAGTCCGAGGTCGCGCGCGAGACGGATGATGTCGGAAGGCCGCTGGTTCTCCTGGTCCGCGAACAGGCCGCGCTCGAACTCGAAGAACTTGCCCTGAAGCGCCGCGGCCTCGGCCGCCTCGGCGCCCGCGAGAGCGTTCGGGTGATACTGCGTGAGTGGCGCGTGGCGCCAGACGTATCGGAGTTCGTCGCCGAGGACCTCGTGCACCTCCAGGATGGAACCGGAGGCCTTGAGGCAGAAGCCGCACTGGAAGTCGCCGTACTCGACGATGGTGTAGGGCGCGTCCACCGGTCCGAAGACGTGGTCCCGCCTCGGATCGACCGGGCGGGCGAGCGCCGCCTCGGAGTCGGGTCCCGGGCGCAGGGCGTCGGAGACACGGAAGATCACCGTCGCGATGAGGAGGGCGATGACGGATGCCGCGAGCACCCCGACGCGCGCCTCGTTCTGTGCCGCCGGGTCGTCGATCGCGAGGTCGACGATGAACAGCGAGATCGTGAAGCCGATACCGCACAGCGCGGCCCCGCCCGCGACGCGGTCGAGCGTCAGCCCGGGTCCGAGCTCTCCCAGTCGCAGGACGCGAAGGATCGCGGTGGAGCCGAAGACGCCGACGAACTTGCCCGCCACGAGGCCGGCCACGATTCCCCAGGTCAGGGGCGATCCAAGCGCGGCGGCGAGGTTTTCCCGACTGATCTCGACACCGACGTTCGCCAACGCGAACAGGGGCAGGATGACGTAGGCGACGTACGGGGCATACGCCGACTGGAGCCGTTCGTTGATCGAGATCGACTCCCGCAGGCTGTTCGCCGCCGCGCGGGCGTACGCGGTGTTCGGTGACTGACGGAACACCCGCGCGAGGTCGAGAGCGTGCTCGACGTCCCGTCGATCGGGCCGGTAGACCGGTACGAGAAGGGCGATGGCGACGCCCGCCAGGGTGGGGTGCACGCCCGAGGCGAGGAACGCCAGCCAGACGATGATCGCCAGCGTGCCGTACACCGGACCGCGCCCGCCGCGCAGGTACCGCGTGAAGTAGACGCCCGCGAGCCCGGCCGCCGCGACGATCAGCGGGAGGAGGTCGAGGTTCTCGGTGTACATGATCGCGATGATGCTGAGCGCGCCGATGTCGTCGACCACCGCGAGGGCGAGGAGGAAGACCCTCAGCCTGCCCGGTATCCGCGGGCCGATCAGAGCGAGGGCGCCCACCAGGAACGCGGTGTCGGTCGAGATCACGACGCCCCACGCGTACTCGTGTCCCGACCCCGCGGCGATCAGCACGAACAGCAGCGCGGGGATCGCGAGCCCCGCGACGGCCGCGGCCACCGGCACGACCGCCCGGGACCAGCTGGTGAGCTCACCGATCGCGAACTCGCGGCGCACTTCGAGCCCGACGGTGAAGAAGAAGATCGCCATGAGCGCGTCGTTCACGAGCGCGTGCAGGGTGAAGTCGAGATGAAGATCGCCGACACCGATGGTGAGGTGCGTGTCCCAGAAGGCGTCGTGTGAGCCGGGAGAGGCGTTCGCCCAGATGATCGCGGCGAAGGTCGCGAGCAGCAGGAGCAGCGCCCCGATCCGGTTCTGGCCCAGCGCACGAACGCGCTCGGCGATCGAACGCGAGGCGACCGAGTGCGCGTCGACCTGCTCAGGATTCGGTGATTGCCGAGTGGTCGTCGAGTTCGCCATACGTCAGGTCCTCGGAACCTCGTGGGGAAACAGCAGGAGCACAACATCCGCTGAAAAATCGTCAGTATATGGCGAAGGCCCGCAACCCCATAGAGGGACGCGATGTCCCCCGAAAGCCGTCAGCACGTGACGACGGCCCGCGACCACGTGGCGACGCGGTAACCGACCGGGGAGCACTCCCGGCCAATCATTGAACCATATGGTTCAATGAGCTATAGTGAACCACATGGTTCAGCAAGAGGTCCTTGACCGCACGTTCGCGGCCCTCGCAGATGCCACGCGACGACAGATCCTCATCCGGCTCGGCCAGGGGCCCGCCACGATCGGCGAGCTGGCCGCACCGTTCGACATGTCGCTCACCGGCATGAAGAAGCATGTGCACGTCCTGGAGAACGCCGGACTGGTCACCACGGAGAAGGTCGGGCGATCGCGGCAGTGTCGCCTCGGCACCGAACGACTGGAGGACGCCATGTCCTGGATCAGGTTCTACCAGCGGCTCTGGGAACGTCGGCTCGACGGCCTCGACGCCTACTTCACCCTCACGAAGGAAGACGACCAATGACCCGGAACATCGAGACCGATCGGCTCCACCTGAGCCGTGTCCTGCCCGCGAAGCCGGAGGAGGTCTTCGACGCCTACACCGACGCCGAGAAGCAGAAGATCTGGTTCAACATCCTCAACGAGGAACCCGGCATCGTCGAGATCGACGTCGACCTGCGCGTCGGAGGCCGGCAGACCGCGGTGTGGGGGCCCGACCGCGAAACCCTGTTCCGAGAGACGCAGACCTTCCTGGTCGTCGACCGCCCGCATCGCCTGGTCACCGAGTCCGTCGGCTCCAGCCCGGACGGCATGACCATGACCACCACGATCGAGATCACGTTCGAGGAGCACGAGGACGGAACGCTCTTCACCGTGACGCAGACCGGATTCCCGACGCCCGAGATGCGCGACTTCTTCGTGGGAGAGGTCCTGCCGGGAGCACTCGACCGGATCGAGACGTACCTGCGCGGCGTGCGGACGCGGCCCTGAAGCGGCACTGAAGGAGAACGCGAAGAGCCGGGATCCGACTCGACCCGCGGATCCACGCCTCACCGGAGGCCGGGCCGACCGGAGACCTCGATGTCCGGTCGGCCGGAGACTCGAACGGAGCCAGGCCGGTAACCGCACCACCGGTTATCGCCGGTACGGCGTCGCCGAGCTGTCACGGTCAGAACGCATCCGCGGCCTGCGACGCCTCGAACCGCCGCTGCGCCAGATCGCCGATCTGCCGGACGTTCCCGAGGCTCAGCGGAGGTTCACCGTCGATGCGCCGTAGAAGCCGTAGAAGAGGGGACGTGCCTGGCCCGGTGCCGCCGCACCGCGTCGCGGTTGGCGCAGCGCGGCGAGCAGTAGCGTTGCCGGCCGCTCCGCGAGACGTCCGCGTAGACCAGCCCGCAGCCGTCGCGTGCGCAGCGCGCCAGCCGTGACATGCCGCGCCCCGTCAGATGCAGGGCGGTGCCCACCGCGACCAGGGCGCGCAGCACGCCGCCGAGCGGCAGGTCCGCGTCGCGGTAGTGCAGGTGCCAGCCGGTTCCGTCGTGGTCGGTGACGCGGGGGTACGCCGCCGAGGTGGCCAGCAGGTCGTTGAGCAGCGCGACCCGTGCGCGCTCGTCGCGGGTGTCGACGATCTCGCACCACTGCTCGGACAGGTTGAGCGTGGCGACCAGGTCGGCCTCCCCCGGGGAGCGGTCGATGACGAGGCCGGCGTCCGCGCACCGTTTCACCAGGTCGTCGAGGGAGGCGGGCGGGACGTTGACCAGGTCCGCCATCAGCAGGACCGCGTCCGCTCCGTAAGGGTTGATATGCACAATGCCATTACAGCACGCTGGACCCATGAACGACCACGACGGACATGACTGGCACACCCGCTCCCACCACCGCACCAGCGAAGGGCTGGTGCGCTACCAGTCCTGCCACTGCGGCACCTGGCGGGTGCTGTGCGAGGCCCCCGCCCCGCCCGCCGCGGCGGTGGTGGCGTGGAGCGCCTGGCGGAGCGCGGTCCGGCCGGGCGCGCCGCCGACATGAATCGTGCGGCGCGCCCAAGGGCGGTCAAGGGCGGTCAGGGGTGCTCAAGGGTTCAGGCACCGCTGTCGCCCTCACCGGTCGGCGAGACCGCCCACGGAGGGACGACCCGCCAGGACGCGACTCCGACCGATCGGCCGCCTGCGGATGAACCATTCGGCCACGGTGAGGTTGATCACCCACCCCGCGGCCACGAGCAGTGCTCTGGGGAACTCGTCGGGCGTCCCGAAAATCAGGAACCACGGCAGGTGGGTCAACGCCTGCGTGCCCGCCCCCAGGCCGATCGCATAACCACGCATCATCCAGGCGCGGTGTCGGGCGATGTCCCGCCGCCGGATCGCGGCGAGCCCGAGAACGATGGCCACGACCATGGCGGAGCCGAACACGAGCCGGATGCCGGCGAGAAGATCACCGTCACCGACGGGGCGGGGATAGAACAGGTTCATCCACAGGCCGGAAAGCGCCGCGACGAGGCCGCAGAGAACCAGGACCCGCCCGGCGATGCGGTGCCAGCCCGGCCTACGGCCGCGGAAACGGGGGGCGAACTGGAAAGCTCCCAGAACGCTGTACACGCTGACACTGAAAATGTGCAGCACCACGGGCAGAGGTGCCGCGAAGAACCGCGCGTTTCCCGGCGTGATCTCCGCGCCGACCGTCAACTCGGTCAGGCGGACGGCTCCGGCGATCATCGGAACGGCACTGAGCGCGATCAGCGCGGTGGGCAGAAGCCAGCCCGGCCGCCGGGAGGTCGCGGCGACGTTGTGGCCACGAACAGCGAAAGCCTCCGCCGTGTTCCGGTCATTCGTCGACCGGCTGCTTCGCGGTGACTGCGCGGACGGGGGGCGTCCCGTCGAGCTCTCATCGGTCATGATCCGATCGTGACGGCCGGCACCCCGGACGCTCATCGGTAGGACGGTCCGATCCGAACCGGCCGATCATCCATCGGCAGGCCGTACTTTCGGCCCACACTGAGCTCCCCACAGCCCGGAAACCGCTCACTCGCCTGTCCTTTTCCGGCACTCGCCGAACGACGGGCGGGATGACCGCGACCGGGTGTGGCCACCTCGGGTGCTCCACGTCTGCCGGCCACCGCGATCACCGAGGTGTCGGCGACACCCGGCGAAAGGTCGGCGCACACCTCCGCACATTTTCCCCACATTATCGTGACGAGATCCGCGAATAGCACACATAGCTAACTCAACACGTAAGAGATCGCATATTCCGATATTTGCCATATGGCGAGCCAACCCTTTCCCGCCCCATTTTTTGCCCTTCCCTTATGGCTTGGACACTGCAATCCATGCGACATCGGGAATGTAGGAATCAATCACTGATCCAACGTGTACGACCACACCTGTAGCAACGTGCCCTAATTCGGATAACCCTCTCGCTTTTGAAGCCGAGAGAACCGGTTCTTCCTGAATCCTGGGTGGACCGGGGTGCGCGCATCGCGGGTCGGCGTTTCATCGACTCGCCCGTGGTCGGTCGATTCTCGTCCGTCTGCCTTTAACACCAGCAGGGAAGTCATGCCACATTACCGACGGAGCGTCGTACTGGCCACCGCGATATGCGCGCTGGTCTGCGCCATGAGCGACACGGCCGCGCGTGCCGACAGCCCCGCCCAGCGGAAAACCCCACTGATCACCTTGGCGGATCTCCAACCCGCACCGCCGTCTGCCGAGAGAGTGGCTCATGACCAGAGCCCGCAGAACGGGGCGCAGGTCTGCGGACCGCCGTACGTGACCGGAGACCCGGACCTCGGACCGACACTCCTGCCACGGACCGGCTATCTCGGCGCACTCCTGCGCGGTTACGTGCCACTGGGCGGTCTCACCCCCCAGCACTTCCTCTCGCGCTACTGGAACTACACCGTGAACGACTATCGCTACCCGCCCAACTCCGGATTCGCCAACTCCGGTGACTATCCCAACGGCAGGCCGCTGGTCAAGACGACGTTTTTGCAGATCGGCATGAGACTCGACCGTTTCGGCGGCTACGGCGGCTCGTTTCTGGCGCCGATGGGAGATCTGTTCACCCGGCGCGCGCTGCCGCCACGGAACCTGAACACCAACCCGCTGGATCCCACACACCTGTGCAACTATCACGTGTTCAAGGTGCTCAAGTCGTTCCGCGTCGACGTGGGCCCGGTCTCCCTCGCGTTCGAGATGCCGGGCTGGGGCACGCAGTACCACGTGCTCAGCAAGTACATTCCCGAGGCCCCGCAGACGAGCGAAGAGGTTCCGGTGAGCTGGCTGCTGCAGAACGGATATCTGGAAGAACTCCCACCGCCCGTCCTGCCTGACCCTCCCCCGCCTCACCGGATCACCGTACCGACAACGTTGTCCGAGGACGCCGACCAGGACGAGCCGACAGAAAGAGCCGACGACAGAAAACCCCTCTGCTCACCGTCGGCGAGGGCGAAGCGGTCTGCCACCGGGCGGTGCTTCGCCTCGGCGGGACGCGAAGGCCTCGGCCCCGACACACGTCACGCCTCTCCCTCTCGCGGTCGTGCCGTCAACCGGCCGCCGACAGCCGCCGACCGGCGGATATCCGCGGCGGGAAGGCCGGCTGATCGCCCGCGGCCGCACCGGTCGTCGCGTCTCTGAGGAGCGGAGTCCTGCTCCTGCCCGCGATGGCCTGGTCGCCGACGCGACCGCGGGCAGGAGAGGACCGTCATGAGCCCGCAGGCGCCAAGAAACACCGGAGACACCGGAGACACCGCCGCGGGCCCCGGAAACCGCGGCGACGCTCCATGATCAGCCGGTGTAGGCCGGCCTGACGACGACGGCCTCCCTCGGGACCGGCCTCGGCTCCTCGACCGCGGGCCGGCGCTCGGCCGGGGCCGGGGAGGGTGAGGCGGACGGCTGCCTGGGATCGGCCGCGGCCGTACCGGAAAAGCCCGCGAGGCCCGCGGCCAGAGCCAGCGCCGCGCTGAAGCCGATGAGCGTGGCTTTGATCTTCATATGGATTCCCCTGTTCATTCGAGTCGGGCCTCAGCCCTTGATGACGACCGGAGTACCGATCGCCAGGTTCTTCGCCATCCACCTGATGTCGTCGTCGCCGACCCGGACGCAGCCATGGCTGGCCCGTGTCCCGATGGCGGACTGCTTGTTCGTCCCGTGGACCGCCAGCTGGCCCGGGCCTCCGGCGAAGCTCTTCAGCACGGGCGAGAAGCCGCTCAGCCCGAAGGCGTAGGCGCCGTAGGCCCCGCCGTCGTCGACGGGTTTCACCAGCTCGGTGAAGAAATAGCGACCCGGAGGCGTCGGCGTTCCCGCCTCACCCGTCGCGACCTTGCCCGTCCTGACGGCCCGGTCGCCGTCGTAGACCGTGAACCTGAACGCCCCGCGGTCGATCTCCACCCGGTGGGAGGTCTCCGCGAGCGTCACGTCGGTGGCCCTGATCCAGCCCTTGCTGCCGTTCGGCCGGACCGGCAGCAGCACCCGCAGCCACTCACCATCGTCACGGTCCACCAGGAAGACCCGCGTCGCGCCGTAGTCGTTGGGGCTCGTGATCGTCCGCTGGACCACCCCCTCCTTGTTCCGGTAGACCGTGATCCGAGCCCCCTTGACGCTCGCGATCTTCGATCCGGCGCCGCTCACCGACTCCGACCGCGGGCCACCTGTCGCCGGCTCCGACCGCGCGCCACCGCTCGGAGGCTCATGCCGTACGGCGCCGCGCGCGTCGGCCGCACAGCCGGTCAGCAGGAGGACGAGTGTCGCCGCGGCGGCCGTACCGAGCAGGTTGGTTCTCACCCGCCACAGCCTCGCGGCAGAATGTGTGAAACCTGTTTGGTTGTCATGCAGATCCCATATGCACCCCTGGCATGCGCATAACCTCAGGCCATGTGCGCGTACGTACTGGTCGCCGAGGACGACCCCAAGCAGGCCGAACTGCTCAGGCGGTATCTGGAGCGGGAGGGCCACGAGGTCCTCGTCGTGCACGACGGGCGTTCCGCGATCGACGAGGCCAGGCGGGCGGATCCCGGCCTCGTGGTGCTCGACGTGATGATGCCGAAGGTCGACGGGCTGGACGTCTGCCGGGTGCTACGTGCCGAGTCCGACCTGCCGATCCTGATGCTGACCGCCAGGTCCACCGAGGACGACCTGTTGCTGGGGCTCGACCTCGGCGCCGACGACTACGTGGCCAAGCCGTACAGCCCTCGTGAGCTGATGGCCCGCGTGCGAACGCTGCTGCGCCGTGCCGGCAGGTCCCAGGACGCCGACCGGCGGCTGTTCCAGGCGGGCGATCTCGTCGTGGACCCGATCAGGCACACCGTCACCGCGGCGGGCACGCCGGTGGAGTGTACGCTCGCGGAGTTCCGGATCATCGAGACGCTGGCCGCCGAGCCGGAACGGGTGTTCACCAGGAAGCAGTTGCTGGAGCGTGTCCACGGCTTCGACAGGTTCATCACCGAACGCACGGTCGACGTGCACGTGATGAACCTGCGCAGGAAGATCGAGCCTGATCCGCGCCGCCCGGTCCGGTTGCTGACCGTGTACGGCGTCGGCTACAAGCTGACCCACGCATGAGGTCGCTGTTCGTCAGGCTGCTCACGAGTTCGGCCGTCGTGGCGGTCTGCTCGATCAGCGCGACGGCGTGGCTGGCCGCGAGCAGCACCTCCGGCGCCATCCAGCGCGAGCAGGGGCAGACGCTGGCCAGCGACGCCCAGATCAACAACAACCTGCTCGGCTACGCCTCCCGCCATCCGGACTGGTCGGGCGTCGCCGCCACCGTACGTGATCTCGCCGCCCGGCACAGCCGTCGCATCGCGTTGACCACCGAGAAGGGCACCCTCATCGCGGACTCGGCGACCGCCGGGACCCCACTGCCCTCCAGGGTGTCGGCCGTCGTCGACCCGCTGGCCGTGGACGTGACCCTGGTGCCCGGGGCGGCCAGGGACCGGATCGATCCACGCGCGGTGGGTCCTTTCCTGCTGCCCGCCTCCGAGCGCGCCCGGCTGGTCAAGGCCGTCGACAACTACGCCATCTGTGCCGGCCGTGTCAGACAGACCGTACAGATGACCGTCTCGAACACCGGCCGGCCCGTCGTGACGACGACCGCCATGGAGGCCGACCAGGAGCCACGCCCGGTGCCGCGCGAGTTCCCCGTGCTGAGGGACGTCTGCGACGCCACTCCCTTCAGCGCGCCGACGCGCACCGAGAAGGCCGCGTTGAAACAGCTCAACCACCTGGTCGGCAGATGCCTCAAAGGCAAGAGCAAGGAACGGGGCTCGGTCGGCCTCGACTTCGCCTGGGTTTCCAAGGAGAGGCGGCCTCCTGACGCGGAACCCGAACAGACGATCTCGTCCTGCATCGTCACCGCCCGCAAGGAGCAACTCGATCCCTACGTCGCCCCCGCGGCCTACCTGTACATCGGCTCCCCCACCGAGGCCACCGGCCAGCGCTTCCCGCTCCCCTCGATCGCCGGCGCCGCCCTCCTCGTGCTCGTGCTGACCGTGGGTGTGAGCGTCATGGCGGCCCGGCGCCTGGTCATGCCCGTCAACGCGCTCACCCACGCCGCGCGACGGATGCGTGACGGGGACAGCTCCGCCCGCGTCACCGTCAGGACGACCGGCGAGATCAACGAGCTCGCCACGGCGTTCAACGAGATGTCGGAACACCTTCAGCGCATGGAGGAGCAGCGCAAGGCCATGGTCAGCGACGTCTCCCACGAGCTGCGGACCCCGCTGAGCAACCTCAGGGGGTGGCTGGAGGCGGCCCAGGACGGCGTCGCCGAGCTCGACCCGGCGCTGATCGCCTCACTGGTCGAGGAGATCCTGCTGTTGCAGCACATCGTCGACGACCTTCAGGAACTCGCCCTCGCCGACGCGGGCAAACTCCGTCTGCACGTCGAACCCGTTCACCTCGGCGACCTTCTCGACCAGGTGGCCACCGCTCACCGAAGCCGGGCAGAGGCCGCGGGGCTCACCCTGACCACCACCGTCATCGGCGACCCCTCGCTGACCGCGGATCCGGTACGGCTCCGTCAGGCCGTCGGCAACCTGGTCACCAACTCCCTACGCTACACGCCACCCGGCGGGCACATCACGCTGTGCGCCCGCCAGGACGGCGACCGGGTCGTCATCGAGGTGACCGACACGGGGGTCGGGATCCGCGCCGAGTATCTCCCCCACGTCTTCGACAGGTTCTGGCGAGCCGAGAAGTCCCGCAACCGGCGGACCGGGGGCAGCGGACTCGGGCTCGCCATCGTGCGCAACCTGGCCGAGGCGCACGGCGGCACGGCCACGGCCACCAGCGTGCCAGGCGTCCGCACGACGTTCACCCTGCGCCTTCCTGCGTAGCGAGCCCCGAACCAGGCGGGCGGCCACTCCTGGCACGATTCAGCCTCACCAGGTGGCCGAGACGCAGGGTATGTGTACGCGCCTCTTGGCTCATGACCATCCCCTGTAAACGATCATCTGGTCAGCCCCACGAGTGTCCTTCCTGGAGAGGAACAGCAGGATCGTCGCGGCGACGTAGAGGAGCCAGACCACGATCGCCAGCCAGGCGGCCAGGTGCGAGTATCGCTCCAGGATTTCATCGGCCCGGAAAACCGACGTCAACCACAGGATGAAACAGAGCAGCGTGTACGGTACGAGGCCCACCGTCATGGCGGCCCGCGTGCCCGGCGTCCCGCCTCGTCGCCATGCCAGAGCCGCCAGCGCCAGCGTGATCGCCCCTAGCATGGCGTAGGAGTACAGAAGCGTCTGGGCCTTGTCCAGCGCGAACTCGGTGTAGAAGCTCACCCCGTCACCGCCCTTCTCCTGTCTCTCCGACTCCGCCGCAAGGCCGGGCAGAAGAGCGAGGCCGACTCCCACGACCACCAGCTCGCACAGGCAAGCCGCCAGCAGGCACATGGAAGCACGTCCCGGAACCTTCAATCCCGCCCTCCCTCATCGCCGCCTTCTCCTGGGACCATGGCGGAACCTGCTTGCGAGGCGCTTGTGGGTCACAAGGAAATCCCGCCGAACCCTGATCGCGAACACGTCTCGAAACCAGGGCTTCGGCGTAGTGAGGATTCACCCGTTTGCTTGATCGGGGTTCCGGCGCACGCTCGGAGAGTGGGTGCGAGCCGTACGAGCGCGATCCAGAGGATTACTCCTCTGCGGGAATCAGGCCTGTCTGGCAGGCGGCCCACTCGGACGGGTCACCTGGCTTGACGTTGGTGCCGTCGATGCCGCGGTGGCCGTCCGAGGACCTTGGACAGGTGCTGCCGGCCACGCCCGGATGGAGTACGGCCGGTGAAATCCAGGTCAGGCCTCGCCGGAGGTCAGGCCGACGGGGCAGCTCACACTGGTGCCGGCCACCGTGCACTGCCAAGTGGCCGGTGGGCCTCAGACTCCGATGACCTTGACGGTTTTTCCGCAGAGCTTGTACATGTCGTCCTCGTCGGAGGTGAGGACGATCACCGGCTTGACCGCACGCAAGGCGGTGGCAGCCACCACGGCATCGATGGCGTACTTGTGACCGTGCAGCCGAGCCTCGCGAAGAAGCTCGATCGCCCGCACACAGATGTCCTCGGTCACCGGCTCGACCTTCAGCCGGGACAGATGCCATGTGAGGCGATCATTCTTCACTCGGACGTCCTGAGCCTCGATCGGCGTCATCGCGCTGACGACGACTCGGAAGTCGTTGTCCTGGGCCTCGCGCACGATCGCGGTCACCCTCTGATCGGCCTCGCACCACCTGACGAGGCCTTCGCAGTCGAGGACCACGGTGCCCGCGCTCAGCTTGCTTCGTGTGCGCGCCATCCGCCCTCTTCCTGGAGCTCGGGTGCGGATTTCACGCTGCGAAACAGCTCCGCCGCCTCATCGCGCAATCCTTGCGGAATCGGCCCACAGGCGGTCTCGTTCGCCTGAAGTGCCTCCTCCAGGAGATCCCGCTCGATCTGACGTTCAACCGCGGCATCGACATAGGCGGAGAACCCGCGCGCTCCAACGCGTTCCCTGACCGCCCGGATGTTCCCCGCGCGCAAGGAGACACTCACCTTGGCCGCCGGGCCGTCCCCCGGGGCGAACTCCCGCTCAGGCACACTCATGCAGTCAGTTTACTACTTCAAGTAGCAAATGGCTGGGAAGTTCACCACTCACTTGGATCGAGCGGTCGAGCTCTACTCCTCTGCGGGAACCAAGCCCCTCCGGCAAACGTCCCACTCGGATGGATC
Organism: Streptosporangium sp. NPDC049078; assembly: GCF_040648855.1. Taxonomy (NCBI): domain Bacteria; kingdom Bacillati; phylum Actinomycetota; class Actinomycetes; order Streptosporangiales; family Streptosporangiaceae; genus Streptosporangium; species Streptosporangium sp. NPDC049078. Next base: position 39,441 of record NZ_JBEZEL010000011.1, on the reverse strand, counting down.
ACCTGGATTGACGTTGGTGCCGCAGTAACGTTCAGTGCATTTGCACCATGAGGGAACCCTCCGCGAGAGTCTCCGGCCACGAACCGACGCCGGGTAGCCGACGACCTTCGCAAATTGTGTGCCCGGCAGGCGCTTCCGCCCCCTGGGCTGGTCACCTGTCCGCGCCCTGTGTCAGAGTGACCGGCATGCTCGCGATCACCGTACTGACAGAGGACGGTCACCGGCACGTCCGGGCAAGCGCTGGGAAACTCGCCGAACTGGTCAACCGGCTGGGCGGTCAGAACGATAGGTTCCTGGTTATCCAGCGGATTCCCGACCTACCCGAAGTCTTCATCCAGGTATGGCACGAGGATGAAGGCGACTATGAGCTGGAACACCGCGACGGGGCATCCGACCGGCACTTCCAGGCGGTAGTCGACAGGCCCGAGTCGGTGATCGCGGCCATGACCCGCTGGGCTTGCCGTGAAGACGAATGGGGCTCCGGCCTGAATTGGACCCCGCTGGACCTGGGCCTCCCCGAACCTCCACCGTCTCTCGAACTTGACGAGGACGAGCGCAAGGAGCTCGATGCGCGCATCCGTGAAGTGATCGTGGGCGGTTACGCGACACGGGCACAACTGGCCGAGATCGCACAGGACTATCTCGTGTCAGGAGACCGCCGACCGGTCTCTCCCGAACAGGCACGCCGGTTAGTGGACCGAATGTGGCTGGAGCGCGTCGAGGAGCAAGCCTCCTGGAAGGGGGAGACGGACCCGGAACGGCTCAGCCGGGCCTTCACCGCCCTGGAAGCCACAGGCATCACGGCGAGGGAGAACTTCGCCTGCTGCCGTACTTGCGGTCAGGCGGAGATCGCAGCGACAGGCTCACCGGATGCCCGCGGCTATGTCTACTTCCACAGCCAGTGCACGGACTCGGCCACAGCCGGCCACGGGCTGGCACTCCTGTACGGCGGATTCGACTGTTCATCGGATACGACGGCGTCCATCGGCCGAGAGACCGTAGCCGCACTCCAGGAGACCGGCCTTTCGGTGGAGTGGAACGGCGATCCCCTGCAGACCATCACTGTTGTCCCTCTCGACTGGCGCAAACGCCTCATCGGCTAAGGCACGTCCTGCAGTAAAGATCGCCATCGGGGACGTCGACAGCCCAGACCGTCGTGGGATGAGCCTGGGCCAGGCTACGTGTCAGGTCAGGTCACGCCTCACCGGCCATGAGGCCGAAGAGGCAGGTGTCCCGGCACCGACCTGAGTCCGCACGAGAGTCTCCCGCTGCCGTGCTCACTTCTCCGAGTCCGTCAGGCCCGTCTGGCAGCTGGCCCACTCAGATGGGTCACCTAGCTTGACGCTGGTGCCACCAACGCTGCAGTAACCCGCGAGGTGTCGGCAGCATGACGACAGGTTTCCTGTCGGCGTTGAGGCCTCGGCTCAAGCAGCGGGAGCCCGTGGTGTAAAGCGAACCTCGACATCCGCGTCCAGGGCACGCGCCAGACGTTCCAGAACCGGCAACGTGGGAATGGTCCCGCCCGCCTCGAAGCGCGCCACGGCCGACTGTGTCATGCCTGCCGCACGAGCCAGGTCGTTCTGACTCCAGCCTCGCCCCTCACGCATCCCCCGGACCGTCTTACCCAGTTCGTAGGCGAGACGTGTGGCCTCATAAGCCTCAGCCGCGCCCGGCTCGGTCATCCGACGATCTCTGAGCTCTCGCCAGCTCCCCTGCTCGCTCATGCTGTTTCTTCCTCCTCGTCGATGGTGTGCGCCAGTTCGACACAGCGACGCATGGCTCGCCGAGCCCGCTCAACTTCACGGTCATCACGCATCCGCGTCTTGTGAAACACGGTCAAGAGCACGATCCGGCGATGAGGTGCGATCCAGTAGGTGATGCGCATGGCGAACTCGTCAAGGTGAAACCGGAGCTCACGTAGCTTGCCGTCAAGCTGCTTCGTGTAGGGCTCCCCCAGCAGGGGCCCTTCCGCCGCAAGCAGATCAACATAGAAAGCCGCCCTCGCGAACGATGCCGCAGGTAGACCTTCAAGCCACTTCTGAACTTCCGGTTCCAGTTCTACGGTACCCCAGCTCATAGCGTTGATGCTATGGCCACACCTTCGTCGCACTCTGCTTTCAACTGAACACAGCCGCCTACCGAAGGAGCATCTTCGCCGAGGAAGACGGCGAAACCGGACGATCAACGAATACGGCTCACGCCCACAAGATGAGCGGAAGCCGTATGAGTGGACCCCGGAGGCTACTCCTCGGTCGGGACCAGACCCGTCTGGCAGGCGCCCCACTGGGACGGGTCACCCAGCTTGACGTTGGTGCCGCCGATGCCGCAGTAGCCGCCGGGGTTCTTGTAGAGGTACTGCTGGTGATACTCCTCGGCAAGGTAGTAGGCACCCGCCGGGGCGATCTCGGTGGTGATGGGGCCGTAGCCCGACTCGGTGAGCACCTGCTGGTAGGCGTCACGCGAGGTGAGAGCCGACTTCTCCTGCTCGGGGGAGTTGAAGTAGATCGCCGAGCGATACTGCGTGCCGACGTCGTTGCCCTGGCGCATGCCCTGGGTGGGGTTGTGCGCCTCCCAGAAGACGCGCAGCAGCTCCTCGTACGACACCTTGGAGGGGTCGAAGACGACGCGGACGAGCTCGGTGTGACCGGTCTGGCCGCTGCAGACCTCCTCGTACGTCGGGTTCTGGGTGTAACCACCCGCGTATCCGACCGAGGTGGAGATCACGCCCGGGGTCTGCCAGAAGATGCGCTCGGCGCCCCAGAAACAGCCGAGGCCGAAGTCGGCGATCTCGCTTCCCTCGGGGTACGGCGGGGCGAGCGGGGCGTCGAGGACGGCGTGCCGGCCGGGCACCATGATCGGTGTGGGGCGGCCGGGGAGCGCGTTCTCCGGGGACACCATCGTCGTCTTGTCCTTGCCGAACAACCAGCCCATTGTGAACCTCCTCCTGACACGTTCTCACCAGGAGGCAACCACGGGCCACCCCTCCGTGTTCCCGTAAGGATCTCTTAACAGATAGAAAAGCACTACTAAATTGCGGTAAATAAAGTAAGGGGCGAAGATGGGCTACATGCCTGAAACGCGCCGGGGAGTTCTGTACGGCATCGCCGCCTACAGCATGTGGGGACTGTTCCCGCTGTACTGGCCGCTCCTGAAGCCCTCCACCGCCCTGGAGATCCTCGCTCACCGTATCGCGTGGTCTCTCGTCGCCGTGGTCGCCATTCTGGCGGTACGACGCCACTGGTCCTGGTTCCGCGCGCTCCTGCGCACTCCGCGGAAGCTCGGCCTCCTCGTCCTGGCGGCGGCGATCATCACGGTCAACTGGGGCCTCTACATCTACGCCGTCAACAGCGGCAACGTGGTCGAAGGAGCGCTCGGCTACTTCATCAACCCGCTGGTCAGCGTGCTCTTCGGGGTGTTCCTGCTGAAGGAGCGGCTGCGAAGGTGGCAGTGGGTCGCGGTGGGACTGGGCACGGTGGCGGTGGTCATCCTCGCCTTCGACTACGGGCGGCCGCCGTGGATCGCGCTCGTGCTGGCCGCGAGCTTCGGCACGTACGGGCTGGTCAAGAAGACCGCCGGGGTGGGCGCGGCGGAGAGCATGACGGTCGAGACGCTGGTGCTGCTGCTGCCCGCGCTGGGCTACCTCGTCTACCTGGAGCAGCAGGGGACGAGCACGTTCGGCAACGTGGGAGCGGGCCACGCGTTGCTGCTGGCGGGGGCGGGTGTGGTCACCGCCGTCCCGCTGCTCTGCTTCACCGCCTCCGCGATCCGGATACCGCTCACCACGATCGGCCTGCTGCAGTACATCGCCCCGCTGCTGCAGTTCCTGTGCGGTGTGTTCGTCATGCGGGAGGTCATGCCGCCCAGTCGCTGGCTGGGATTCTGCGTCATCTGGCTGGCGCTGTCGGTCTTCACCTGGGACAGCCTCAGGGCGGCCGCCCGGTCCCGCCGGACGGTCGCGGAATCCGTCCCGGCACGAGAGCCCGGGAGTGTGGAAAGCGTGGAAACCGTGCCACGGTGACCGGGGACGGTCAGGAGCCGCGTACCGCGAGGACGAGCGGGCTGAGCTCCGGGTCGACGTCGGCCTGTTCCAGGGCCGCGGCGAGCGAGCGCTCGTAGGTGGGCGTGGCCCCCGCCAGGCGGGTGCGCCCCTCGTCGGTGATCACCGAGTAGACGCCGCGACGGTCGTCCGAGCAGAGGTCACGCCGGGTCATTCCGGCCGATTCGAGGCGGGCGACAAGGCGGGTGACCGAGCTCTGGTTGAGTCCCACCGCCTCGGCGAGCTCCTGCATGCGCATGCAGCCGCCGGGAGCGGTGGCGAGCCGTCCCAGTGCGCGGTACTCCGACAGGCCGAGGCCGTGCCCGCGCTGGAGTGCCTTGGTCAACTCCGCCTCCACGCGAGCGTGCAAGAGGGCGAAACGGTCCCACGACATGGTGATTCCTCCTGGGGTGTTCCATCGGCAGGAGTCTACATGCACGTACATTATTTGCTTTCATCTGCAAGCAATATCGTGGAAGAGACACGAAAAAAGCTCGGCCGAGCCAGCCGATGATCATGCCTGCGGTGGCCCACCCGAACGTTTCACGAGGCGGTCACGCGGGGCGGATGACCATGCCCGCGACAGCGGGCCCGGACGTTTCACGACGTGGTCGCGCGGGGCGGGTGACGGGCCCCGACGGGGTCAGGGCCGGGCGGACAACTCCCCCACGTGGTCAGGACCAGGCCGAACGGCTCCCCGGCAGGTGCCGGGCGGCGGGACCGTGCCCCGGCCCGCACGACGGGCCGGGCGTCAGCCGGACCGCTCCACCACGTAGTCGCACAGTGCCAGGTAGGCGGCGCGGGCCGGGATGTCGGGAAGGCCGTTGAGCGCCTCGCGGGCGCGGTCGGCCCAGGCGAGCAGCTCGGCGCGGGCACGCTCCATCGCGGGGTCGGCGCGGAGCAGGCGCAGGGCCTCCTCGATGTCCTCCTCCGCCACCGGACCGGCCAGCAGCTCGCGCAGGCGGGCGTTCTCGGGAGCGTCCGAGGCGAGGACGTAGAGCACCGGCAGGGTCCGGATGCCCTCGCGCAGGTCGGTTCCTGGCGTCTTGCCCGACTCGCCCGTCTCGGCGGCGACGTCGAGCAGGTCGTCGCCGAGCTGCCAGGCGACCCCGATCGCCTCGCAGGCCCGGGTCACACGCTCGATGATCTCGGGCGAGGCACCGCTGAGCATCGCGCCGAACCGGCCGCCGGTGGCCACCAGCGAGCCGGTCTTGTCGGCCAGCACCCCGATGTAGTGGGCCACCGGGTCGTCACCGGGGCGAGGACCGATGGTCTCGCGAATCTGGCCGCGCACCAGGCGGGAGAACGTCTGGGCCTGGATCCTGATGATGTCGGAGCCGAGGTCCGCGAGGATCTCCGACGCCTGGGCGAACAGGTAGTCGCCGGTCAGGATGGCCACGGTGTTGTTCCAGCGGGCGTTCACCGAGGCGGAACCCCTGCGGACCGAGGCCTCGTCCATCACGTCGTCGTGATAGAGCGTCGCCAGGTGGGTCAGCTCGATCACCACGGCTCCCGGCACCACGCCCGCGGACTCCGGTGAGCCGAACTGGGCGGCGAGCAGGACCAGCATCGCCCGGAACCTCTTGCCGCCGGCCTCGATGAGGTGCTTGGACGCCTCCGTGACGAAGGCGTCCTCGCTCTGCACCGAGGACCGCAGCAGCTTCTCGACCTCCGCCAGTCCGGTAGCGAGGTCCTGCGCCAGCCGTTCGTCGACAAGCGGGAGATCAACAACCGGTGGCGCAGCCATGAAACGTTACTCCTCTAGCGAATGAACAGCGCGGACGCAGCCTTGTCCGCGAGATCGAGCACCGGCTGCGGGAAGACTCCGAGCACTACCGTAGCCGCTGCCGCGAGAGCGACCACCGCCGAGGTGCCCACCGTGGGAGCCGCGATGGACGGCCCGTCGGCGGAGGGCTCGCTGAAGAACATCAGCACGATGACGCGGACGTAGAAGAACGCCGCGATCGCCGAACTGACCACACCCACGACGACCAGCGGCAGCGCGTCACCGGCGACCGCCGCCGAGAAAACGGCGTACTTGCCGAAGAAACCGCTGGTGAGCGGGATGCCGGCGAAGGCGAGCAGGAAGAAGGCGAAGATGCCCGCGAGCACCGGGGCGCGCTTGCCCAGACCGGCCCACCGGGACAGGTGCCCGGCCTCGCCTCCCGCGTCGCGGACCATGGTGACGACCGCGAAGGCGCCGACCGTGGTGAAGCCGTACGCGGCCAGGTAGAACAGGATCGCCGACAGGGCCTGCGCGTTCTGCTCGGCGGCGCCGACCGCGACGACGCCGGTGAGCAGGAAGCCGGCGTGCGCGATCGAGGAGTAGGCGAGCATCCGCTTGATCTCGGTCTGGGTGATCGCCAGGATCGCGCCGACGATCATCGTCAGGATCGCGACGCCCCACATGACCGGCTTCCAGTTCCACTCAAGACCCCCCAGAGCCACCCAGAAGACTCTGAGGACGGCACCGAAGGCCGCGACGAGCACGGTGGAGGCCATCAGGGCGGTGACCGCGGTGGGCGCGCCCTGGTAGACGTCAGGCTTCCACGCCTGGAACGGCGCGGCTCCGATCTTGAAGAGCAGGCCGATGCCGAGCATCGCGGTACCGATCAGCAGCAACGTCTCCTGGCCGCTGACCGCGCTGAGCGAGTCGCTGATGGCCCGCAGGTCCACCGATCCGGCGTAGCCGTAGACCAGGGCCATCCCGTACAGGAAGAAGGCCGAGGAGAACGCGCCGAGCAGGAAGTACTTGACCGACGCCTCCTGCGAGAGCAGGCGGCGACGACGGGCCAGGCCACAGAGCAGGTACAGCGGCAGGGACAGGACCTCAAGCGCGACGAACATGACCAGCAGGTCGTTGGAGGCGGCGAAGAGCAGCATGCCGCCGACCGAGAACAGCAGCAGCGGATAGACCTCGGTCTGGGCGTGGCCGCTGAGGATCGCCTCCTCCTCGTCGGGGCTTCCCGGCACCGCCGCCGCCTGCGCGACGAACTGGTCCTCGTCGTTGATCAGGAGCGTGCTGACCAGGGCGAGAACGAGGATGATGCCCCAGATGAACAGGGAGGGCCCGTCCACCGCGATGGAGCCCATCGCCGCCGGGGTGTCCGGCAGGCCGTTGACGGCGTTGAGCACCGTCATGAGGAACGCCCCGAGCAGGGCGAGCAGCGTGAGCGGCATGTGGATCGACTTGCGCAGGTAGCGGGGCGCGAACGCCTCGATCAGCACGCCGAGGATGGCGGCACCGAAGACGAGCAGCAGCGGCGAGAGCAACGCGTACTCGATCATCGGGGCTTTGATGGTGTCGTTCACTCCCCGGCCCCCTTCTGGTCTGCCACGGCGGGGTTGGGCTGGTCGATCTTGACGCTGGTGAGCGTCTTGTCCACCGCGGGATTGATCACGTCGAGCACCGGCTTGGGATAGAAGCCCAGGATGAGGAGCACCGCGATCAGCGGAGCCACCACGTACATCTCACGCCGGTTGAGGTCGGGCATGGCGTAGGTCTTCTTCGGGGAGTCGGCCGTGACCTGCGCGGATCCTTCCTCCGAGGAGACCGGCTCCTTCGGGGAGGAGGCGGCCACGGCGTACGCCGGGTTCGGAGCACCGGTCATCATGCGCTGGTACATCCACAGGATGTAGACGGCCGCGAGGACGACGCCGCTCGTCGCGATGATCGCCGGGATCGGGTAACGCTCGTAGGTGCCGACCAGGACCATGAACTCGCTGACGAACGTGGACAGACCCGGCAGGGAGAGCCCGGAAAGACCGGCGATCAGGAAGGTGCCCGCGAGCAGCGGGGCGACCTTCTGCACGCCTCCGTAGTCGGCGATCTGACTGGAACCCCGGCGGTAGATCAGGAATCCGGCGATGAGGAACAGCGCGCCGGTCGAGAAGCCGTGGTTCACCATGTAGAGGGTGGCGCCCGCGCCCGCGTGCGCGGTCATCGCGAAGACGCCCAGCGCGATGAAGCCGAAGTGCGAGATCGAGGTGTAGGCGATCAGGCGCTTCATGTCGGTCTGGCCGATCGCCACGATCGCGCCGTAGACGATGCCCACGACCGCGAGCACGATCACCAGCGGGGTGAAGAACTTCGACGCCTCGGGGAACAGCTCCAGGCAGAAGCGGAGCATCCCGTACGTACCGACCTTGTCCAGCACGCCCACCAGCAGCACCGCGGCACCGGCGGGGGCCTGCGCGGCGGCGTCGGGCAGCCAGGTGTGGAACGGCCACAGCGGCGCCTTCACCGCGAACGCGATGAAGAAGCCCGCGAAGAGCCACTTCTGCGTGGTCGGGTCCTGAACGACCCCGATCAGGTCGGGGAACATGAAGGTGTTCTTCTGGGCGACCACGTAGAGCGCGATCACCGCGACCAGCATGAGCAGGCCACCGAAGAGCGAGTACAGCAGGAACTTCACGGCCGCGTAGGACCGCTGCGCCCCGCCGTACGACCCGATCATGAAGTACATCGGGATGAGCATGGCTTCGAAGAAGACGTAGAACAGGAAGACGTCGGTCGCCGCGAAGACGCCGATCATCATCGCTTCCAGCACCAGCAGCAGCGCGAAGTAGGTCTTCACCGACCGCTTGGGCGGTGCCGCGGCCCCCGAGCCGTCGGCGTCGTGCCAGGAGGCGAGGATCACGATCGGCACCAGCACCGCCGACAGCGCGATCAGCACCAGGGCGATGCCGTCGACGCCGACGCCGTAGTGGACGCCGAAGCTCGGGATCCACTCGTAGACCTCGGCGAACTGGAACCGCGTCCCGGACGGGCTGAACTGGGCCGCGATGGCGCCGGTGAGCAGCAGCACGACGAGCGAGACCACCAGGGCCAGCAGCTTGGCGAGCTTGTCACTCTTGACAAGGGAGACACCCACCGCGCCCAGCAGGGGCACGGCTATCAGGGTCGAGAGCCAGGGCATCACATGTTCCCTACGTAGAGCAGCGCGCCAACGACCACGGCGGCACCGAAGAGGATGGACAACGCGTAGGACCGCACGTAGCCGGTCTGGATGCGGCGCAGCCGCCCGGAGGTCCCGCCGATCCCCGCCGCCAGGCCGTTGACCAGGCCGTCGATGCCGCGGTTGTCGAAGAACACCGCGATGCGGGCCAGCCACTGGCCGGGGCGCATGAACAGCGCCTCGTTCAGCGCGTCGCCGTACAGGTCACGGCGGGCGAAGGTGGTGACGAACGAGCCGCGCGGGGCGACCCGGGGAACCTCGGCGGCGCCGTAGCGGAACCAGGCGAGCACGACGCCGACGGCGACCAGCGCGAGCGTGGTCAGGCCGGGGACGCTGAAGGGGTGGAACCCGGGGAGCTTCTCGGGCAGTCCCACCGCGGGGGCGAGGAACCTCATGAGCCGGTTGTCCAGGATCATGAAGGCGCCCAGGACGATCGAGCCGATCGAGAGCAGGATGAGCGGCACGGTCATCACCGAGGGCGACTCGTGCGGGTGCGCGTCGTCGGCCCAGCGCTTCTTGCCGAAGAAGGTCATGAAGATCATCCGCGACATGTAGAAGCCGGTGATGCCCGCGCCCAGCACCGCGAGCCAGCCCAGGATCTGGTTGTGGTGCATCGCCGTCTCGATGATGCCGTCCTTGGTGAAGTAACCGGACAGCAGCGGGAAGCCGATGATCGCGAGGTAGCCGACGATGAAGGTGGCCGCGGTGACCTTCATCACCGAGAACAGGCCGCCGTACTTGCGCATGTCGACCTCGTCGTTCATGGCGTGCATCACCGAGCCCGCCCCGAGGAACATGTTGGCCTTGAAGAAGCCGTGCCCGATCAGGTGCGCGATGGCGAACGCGTAGCCGACGGGGCCGAGGCCCGCGCCGAGCATCATGTAGCCGATCTGCGACATCGTCGAGCCCGCGAGGCCCTTCTTGATGTCGTCCTTGGCGCAACCGATGATCGCACCGGCGAGCAGCGTGGCCACACCGACGATCGTCACGACGAGCTGCGCGGTCGGGGCCGCCTCGAAGAACGCGCCGGAGCGGACGACCAGGTAGACGCCCGCGGTGACCATGGTCGCGGCGTGGATGAGCGCCGAGACCGGGGTCGGGCCCTCCATCGCGTCCAGCAGCCACGACTGCAGCGGCAGCTGGGCCGACTTTCCGCAGGCGCCCAGGAGCAGCAGCAGGCCGATCGCGGTGATCGTGCCCTGCGAGACGCCGCCGGACTGGAGCGCCCCGTCCACGGTCTGGCCGGACAGCTCGCCGAAGGCGACCGTGCCGAACGTCGTGAAGATCGTGAAGATCGCGATCAGCAGGCCGAAGTCACCGACGCGGTTGACGATGAAGGCCTTCTTCGCCGCGGCCGCCGCCGAGGGCTTGAACTGCCAGAACCCGATGAGCAGGTACGAGGCGAGGCCCACGCCCTCCCATCCGATGAACAGGGCGACGTAGTTGTCGGCCAGCACCAGCAGGAGCATCGCCGCGACGAACAGGTTCAGGTACGCGAAGAACCTGCGCCGGTCCTGGTCGTGCGACATGTAGCCGATCGAGTAGATGTGGATCAGCGATCCCACACCGGTGATCAGCAGGGCGAAGCTGATCGACAGCGGGTCGATCAGCAGCCCCATGTCGGCGATGCCGGGGATGAACTGGTAGAGCGCGACGCCCTGGCGGCGCTGTGCTTCGGGCAGGCCGAGGATCTCGACGAAGGCGGCGACCGCCACCACGAAGGCGGCCAGGGACATCGCGACGCCGAGGAGGTGCCCCCAGCGGTCGGTGCGACGCCCGCCCAGCAACAGGACCGCGGCGCCGAGCAGCGGGAGGGCGATCATGAGCCAGGAGACTCCGATCACGCCCCCGGAATGCTGGATGATCTCAGCGGGTTCCACGGCCACCTCTTAGTACTTCAGCAGGTTGGCGTCGTCCACCGACGCGGACCTGCGGGTTCGGAAGATCATCACGATGATGGCGAGGCCGACGACGACCTCGGCCGCGGCCACCACCATCACGAAGAACGCGATGATCTGGCCGTCCAGGTTGCCATGCTGTCTGGCGAAGGTGACGAACGCGAGGTTGCAGGCGTTGAGCATGAGCTCCACGCACATGAACACCACGATCGCGTTGCGCCGCACCAGCACACCGACGGCGCCGATCGCGAACAGCAGCGCGGAGAGCACCAGATAGTGAGTCGTCACTTGCCGTCCTCCTGCTGGAGTGCCGCGTCCCTCACATGGACGGGCTCGTCGCCCGAGTCGGAGTCACGGCCCTGCGCCGCCTCCTTCTCCAGGACCTGCTTGATGAGCGCCGCCTTCTCCGGGTCGGTCGGCTCGAAGCCCTCCGCGACCTGCCGGGCGAGCACCCGGTTGACGGACTTCTCCGAGACCGTGCCGTCGGGCAGCAGGGCCGGCATGTCGATCGCGTTGTGCAGCGCGTAGGTGCCCGGCCCCGGCAGCGGCGAGGGCTGCGGGCCGGCGAAGCGGGCGCGGGCCAGGTCACGCTGGGTGGCCTTGGGCCGGATGCGCTCGCGGTGCGCCAGCACCATCGCGCCGAGCGCGGCGGTGATCAGCAGCGCCGAGGTGACCTCGAAGGCGAAGACGTATCTGGTGAAGATGAGCTCCGCCAGACCGGGCACGTTGCCGCCCGCCGCCTGCACGGCCGCGTCGAGGCCGACGGGCGGGGCGTAGACGGCGTTGCCGACGCCCAGGGCGAGCAGCACCGCGAAGCTCAGGCCCGCGACGGACGCCCACAGGCGCTGTCCCCTGATCGTCTCGACCAGCGAGTCGGCGGAGTCGACGCCGACGAGCATCAGGACGAACAGGAAGAGCATCATGACCGCGCCGGTGTAGACGATGATCTGCACCGCGGCGAGGAAGGGGGCCTCCTGGACGGCGTACAGCACGGCGAGCGACAGCATGACGACGCCCAGCATCAGCGCCGAGTAGACCGCCCTGCGGCTGAAGACGAGCCCGAGGGCGGCCCCCACCGAGACGACCGCGAGAACCCAGAACGTGATGGTCTCACCCATTGTTGCGTCCCAGCCGGTAGTAGTCCTCTTCGTTCTCGCCGAGACGCATGGGGTGCGGCGGGATCTCCATGCCGGGACCGAGCGGCGCGAGCAGCATCTCCTTGGTGTAGATCAGGCTCTCACGGCTGGTGTCGGCGAGGTCGTACTCGTTGGTCATCGTGAGCGCCCGTGTCGGGCACGCCTCGATGCACAGGCCGCACAGGATGCACCGCAGATAGTTGATCTGGTAGGTGCGCCCGTAGCGCTCACCCGGCGAGAACCGCTCCTCGTCGGTGTTGTCCGCGCCCTCGACGAAGATCGCGTCGGCCGGGCACGCCCAGGCGCACAGCTCGCAGCCGACGCACTTCTCCAGGCCGTCGGGCCAGCGGTTGAGCTGGTGCCGGCCGTGGAAGCGCGGCGCCGTGGGCCGCTGCTCCTCGGGATAGTTGACCGTCTCGACCTTCTTGAACATCGTGTGGAAGGTCACGCCGAACCCCTTGATGGGGTTCAGCCAATCAGTTGCTCCCACTGGGAACCTCCTTGCGCGCTACACCGTGGTAGTGCGGCAGGTCGAGCGGCGGCACCGGGAAGCCACCCGCGGACGGCTCGGCTTGGAGTTGCTCGAACTCGGCCTCGACCTGGGCGGCCTTGGCCTCCTTGCGCTTCTGCAGCACGCTGTCGAAGCGCCACCAGATCCCGAGGCAGGCGATCATCACGACCGCGGCCAGGATGAGCACGAGCGAGCGGTCGGTGCCCTCCAGCTGCAGGGCCCGCACCGTGGCGACGAGCATGATCCAGGCCAGGTTGACCGGGATGAGGATCTTCCAGCCGAGGGCCATCAGCTGGTCGTACCTGACGCGCGGCAGCGAGGCCCGGCACCAGACGAAGAAGGAGAAGACCAGCACCATCTTGAGGAAGAACCACAGCAGCGGCCACCAGCCGGTGTTGGCCCCGTCCCACATCGAGATCGGCCACGGGGCCCGCCAGCCGCCCATGAACAGGGTGATGGAGACCGCGGAGACCACGAAGACGTTGACGTACTCGGCGAGCATGATGACCGCGAACTTCAACGAGTTGGAGTATTCGGTCTGGAAGCCGCCGACCAGCTCGCCCTCACCCTCGGGCAGGTCGAAGGGGACCCGGTTCGTCTCGCCCAGCATCGTGATGATGTAGATCAGGAAGGACGGGATCAGCAGGACCATGTACCAGGAGGGCATCGGGATCTCCAGGCCGAAGAGCGGGAACACCCCGCCCGACGCCTGCTTCGCGACGATCTCCGAGGTGGAGAGGGTCCCGGCGAACAGGAAGACACCCACGAACGACAGGCCCATCGCGATCTCGTACGAGACCACCTGGGCGCTGGCCCGCAGTCCGCCGAGCATCGAGTAGGGGGAGCGCGAGCCCCAGCCCGCCAGCACGATGCCGTACACGCCGATCGAGGCCATCGCGAGCACCAGCAGCACCGCGACCGGCAGGTCGGTGAGCTGCAGCGGCGTCTGCACCCCGAACATCGAGACCATCGGGCCCATCGGGATGACGGAGAAGGCCATGAAGGCCGGGACCGCCAGGACGACCGGGGCGATGAAGTAGATCACCTTGTCGACGGTCCTGGGCATCAGGTCTTCCTTCAGCCCCATCTTGAGACCGTCGGCCACCGACTGGAGCAACCCGAACTTGCCCGCCCGGTTGGGGCCGTACCGGTTCTGCATGCGGGAGATGAGCTTGCGCTCGAACCACACGCCGAACAACACGCCCAGCATCAGGACGATGAAGATGACGACGGCCTTGATGATGCTGATCCAGAGCGGGTCCTTGCCGAAGTCGGCGAGGGTCGGATCGGCCGCTAGAAGAGTCCGGGCATTCATTACCGCTCCTCGTTGGCTTCGCCGGCGGCACGTGCCTCGCCGGCCGTGGTGCCGGTGGCACGCTCGTCGGGTCCGGTGCCCGCGACGGTGCTCGCCGAGCCCGGCGTGACCGGGCTCGCCGCGGCGGGCGCGACGGCGGCGTCTCCTGCAGGCACGACTTCAGGCACGACGCCTGGCGAGGAGGCGCCGATCCTGACGACGTCACCGGCGACGGCGCGCAGGTCCCGGGTGACCGAGCGGCCCGCGGAGTTGGCGGGCAGCCACACCACCCGGTCGGGCAGGTCCGCGATCCGGAAGGGCAGGCTCAGCGAGCCGCGCTCGCCGGTGACGACGATCTCGCCGCCGTCGACCAGGCCGGACTCGGCCGCGGTCGACTCCGACACCAGCGCGTACGCCGGACGGGCGGTGCCCGCCAGGTACGGCTCTCCGGCCTGCAGGCGACCGTCGTCGAGCAGCAGGTGCCAGCTCGCCAGGACGGCCTCTCCCGCGGCCGGCCTGGCCGCGGTCCGGCCGGTCGCGTCGAGGGCCATGTCGGGAGCCGCGGCCCTGGGGCCGCGCCACGCGCCGATCGCGCCGAGCTCGCGGCGGGCGGCGGCCGGGTCGGGCAGGCCGAGGTGCACGTCCATCGCGTCGGCGATGGCGGAGACGACCCGCAGGTCGCTCATGATCCCCGGAACCGGGATCGCCTCGGCGAAGGTGCGCCCGCGTCCCTCCCAGTCGACGAAGGTGCCCGACTTCTCGGCCACCACGGCGACGGGGAGCACCACGTCGGCGCGGTCGGTGACCGCGCTGGCGCGCTGCTCCAGGCTCACGATGAACGGGGTGTTCTCCAGGGCGAGCAGTGCGGCCTGCGGCGCCGGCAGGTCGTAGGGGTCGACACCGGCGACGACGAGGGCGTCGATCTGGCCGTCGAGCGCCGCCGCCAGCATGGCGGTGGTGTCGCGGCCCTCCCCCTCGGGCAGGGAGGCGACGTTCCAGGCCCTCGCCACCTCGGCGCGAGCGGTCTCGTCGCCGACCGGGCGGCCGATCGGCAGCAGGTTCGGCAGCGCACCGGCCTCGATCGCCCCGCGCTCACCGGCGCGGCGCGGGATCCAGGCCAGCCGGGCGCCGGTGGAGTCGGCGAGCCGCAGCAGCGCCGAGAGCGCGCCCGGCACGGTGGCGAGCCGCTCACCGGCGAGGATGATCGCGCCCGGCTGCCTGATCGCCTCGGCGGCGATCGCGTCCACCGCGGCCAGGTCGTCCAGCACTGCGGTCTCGGTGCCCGGCACCGCCGGGATGAGGGTGCCGCCCATCTTCGCGAGGCCGGGACCGGCGAACGGGGCGACCGAGAAGACCTTCAGGCCCTTCTTCCGTGCCGCCTTGCGCAGGCGCAGGAAGACGATCGGCGACTCCTCGTCGGGTTCGAACCCGGCCAGGAGCACCGCGGGCGCCTTCTCCAGGTCGGCGTAGCGGACCTCGATGCCCCGGCCGGCGACGGCGTGCGCCAGGAAGCGCGCCTCCTCCTCGGAGTGCGGCCTGGCGCGGAAGTCGACGTCGTTCGTGCCGAGGGCGATCCGGGCGAACTTCGCGTACCCATACGCCTCCTCGACGGTGAGGCGACCGCCGACCAGCACGCCCGCGCGTCCGCGTGCCGCGGACAGGCCCTTGGCGGCCGCGGCGAACGCCTCGGGCCAGGAGGCGGGGACCAGGCGTCCCTCCTCGTCACGGACGAGGGGGGTCTTCAGCCGGTCGGGCTGGGTGGCGTAGGTGAAGGCCCAGCGACCCTTGTCGCAGTTCCACTCCTCGTTCACCTCGGGGTCGTCCCCGGCGAGGCGGCGGGTGACCTTGCCGCGCCGGTGGTCGGTGCGCAGCGAGCAGCCGCTCGCGCAGTGCTCGCAGGCGCTGGGCGTGGAGACCAGGTCGAACGGGCGGGCCTGGAAGCGGTACGCGGCACCGGTCAGCGCGCCCACCGGGCAGATCTGCACGGTGTTGCCGGAGAAGTAGGACTCGAACGGGCGGCCGTCGGCGGTGGCGACCTGCTCCTTGGCGCCGCGCTCGAAGAAGTCGATGAGCGGGTCGCCGGCGATCTCGTCGGAGAAGCGGATGCAGCGCGCGCACTGGACGCAGCGCTCGCGGTCGAGCAGCACCTCGGAGGAGAGCGCGACCGGCTTCTCGAAGATCCGCTTCTTCTCGACGAAGCGGCTCTCGCCCTGGCCGTTGGACATCGCCTGGTTCTGCAGCGGGCACTCGCCGCCCTTGTCGCAGACCGGGCAGTCGAGCGGGTGGTTCAGGAGCAGCAGCTCCATCACGCCGCGCTGCGCCTTCTCGGCGACCGGGGAGGTGAGCTGGGTCTGCACGACCATGCCCTCGGCGACCTCGATCGCGCAGGAGGGCTGCGGCTTGGGGAAGCCGCGGCCGTTGCCGGCGTCGGGGATGTCCACCAGGCACTGGCGGCAGTTGGCGGCCGGTTCGAGCAGCGGGTGGTCGCAGAACCGGGGGATCTGGATGCCGAGCAGTTCGGCGGCCCGGATGATGAGCGTGCCCTTCGGGACGCTCACCTGGAAGCCGTCGATGGTGACGGTGACCAGGTTCACCGGCGCCTGCTGCTCCGGGGTGGTTTCGACGGTCATGGCGTCTCCTCCGTCGGCCTGGTGACCGAGACGGTGCTGTGCTTGCCGGTTGCCTGGATCCGCGCGCTCACTGGGCACCCCACACCGTGGACGGGGCGTGATCGAACGGGCAGCCGCCGATCTCGAAGTGCTTGAGGTATTCGTCGCGGAAGTGCTTCACCGACGAGTGGATGGGGCTGGTGGCACCGTCGCCCAGGGCGCAGAAGGAGCGTCCCAGGATGTTGTCGGCGATGTCGGTGATCGTGGTCAGGTCCTCTTCGGTGCCCTGACCCTTCTCCAGCCGCTTGAGCACCTGCTTGAGCCAGAAGGTGCCCTCCCGGCAGGGGGTGCACTTGCCGCACGACTCGTGCGCGTAGAACTCCGTCCAGCGGAGCACCGCGCGCACCACGCAGGTGGTCTCGTCGAAGATCTGCAGGGCCCGGGTGCCGAGCATCGAGCCCTTCGCCCCGACGGACTCGAAGTCCAGCGGGACGTCGAGGTGCTCGTCGGTGAAGATCGGGGTGCTCGACCCGCCGGGGGTCCAGAACTTGAGCCGGTGTCCCTCGCGGATGCCGCCGGACATCTCCAGCAGCTCGCGCAGCGTGATGCCGAGCGGGGCCTCGTACTGGCCGGGCCTGGTCACGTGGCCGCTCAGCGAGAAGATGCCGAAGCCCTTGGACTTCTCCGTGCCCATCCCGGCGAACCAGTCGGCGCCGTTGGCGATGATGGAGGGAACACTCGCGACCGACTCGACGTTGTTGACGACGGTCGGCGAGGCGTACAGGCCCGCCACGGCGGGGAAGGGGGGCTTGAGCCGAGGTTGGCCGCGATAGCCCTCCAGCGAGTCGAGCAGCGCCGTCTCCTCGCCGCAGATGTAGGCGCCGGCGCCGCTGTGCACGACCAGCTCCAAGTCGAAGCCGGAGCCGAACAGGTCGGTGCCGAGGTGGCCCTTGGCGTACGCCTCGGCCACGGCCGCCTGCAGGCGGCGCACCACGTGCAGCACCTCGCCGCGCACGTAGATGAAGGCGTGGTTGGCCCGGATCGCGTACGCGGTGATGATGACGCCCTCGACGAGCGCGTGCGGGTTCGCCATCATCAGCGGGATGTCCTTGCACGTGCCCGGCTCGGACTCGTCGGCGTTCACCACCAGATAGTGCGGCTTGCCGTCCCCCTGGGGGATGAAGCCCCACTTCATGCCGGTGGGGAAGCCCGCGCCGCCTCGGCCGCGCAGTCCGGAGTCCTTGACGGCCTGGATGACGGCGTCGGGGTCCATGCCCAGCGCCTTCTTGGCCGCCGAGTAGTCGCCGTAGCCCTCCAGGGTGAAGGAGTTGGGCTGGTCCCAGTTCGCGGTGAGAACCGGGGTGAGAGTGGTCACTTCGTCTCCTCGCCTGACAGCCCGTCGCTCCGTGACGAGGCCGCGCCGTGCCTGTCGGCACGCTCGTTACGCCCGCACACGCCGGTCTGACCGGCGCGTCCGCTCGTGGTGGCTCCGCTGCGTGTCACGCTCACGCCTCCGGAGCCTTCCATCCGTTCGCCTTCGCGATCTTCAGGCCCTCCAGGGAGGCGCCCTTCGCCGAGGGGCCGTCGCCGGCCAGGCCGTCGGGCAGGCCCGCGAGCACCCGGGAGGCCTCCTTGAACGTGCAGAGCTTCTTCGGACCCCGGGTCGGGGAGAGTTCCTTGCCGTCCCTGAGGTCGTCGACGAGCTGCTTGGCCGACGCCGGGGTCTGGTTGTCGAAGAACTCCCAGTTGACCATCATCACCGGGGCGAAGTCGCAGGCGGCGTTGCACTCCAGCCGCTCCAGCGAGACCTTGCCGTCGGGGGTCGTCTCGTCGTGGCCGATGCCGGTGTGCTCGGACAGCTCGTCCCAGATCTGGTCGCCGCCCATCACCGCGCAGAGCGTGTTGATGCACACGCCCACGTGGTACTGGCCCATCGGCCTGCGCTTGTACATCGTGTAGAAGGTGGAGACTCCGACGACCTCGGCCTTGCTCAGGCCGAGGATCTCGGCGCAGAACTCGTGGCCGTCGTCGGAGACGTAGCCGTCCTCGGACTGCACCAGGTGCAGCAGGGGCAGCAGGGCCGACCGCGGCTTCGGGTAGCGGCCGATGATCTCCTTGGCGTCGCGCTCCAGGCGCTCCCGCACTTCCGGCGCGTACCCCTTGGACACGGTCGCGCTCACCTCCTCGCCGCCCGCGCGGGCGGCCTCGTTCGAGGGCTCGCCGCCCAGGGCGGTGGTCGTCTCGAGGGCGCTCTCGCCCGTCAGGCCGGTGCCCGTGCTCGCGTCGACCTTCTCGTGCGCCGGCCGGCCGTCCGTACCCTTGCTGGAACTCATCGGTCGACACCTCCCATCACCGGGTCGATCGAGGCCACCGCCGAGATGACGTCGGCGACCATGCCGCCCTCGCACGTCACGGGCATGGCCTGCAGGTTCGTGAAGGACGGGTCGCGGAAGTGTACGCGGTAGGGGCGGGTACCGCCGTCGCTGACCACGTGGGCGCCGAGCTCGCCCCTGGGCGACTCGACGGCGGCGTACGCCTGCCCCGCCGGGACCCGGAAGCCCTCGGTCACCAGCTTGAAGTGGTGGATCAGCGCCTCCATGGAGCCGCTCATGATGTGCGCGATGTGGTCGGGCGAGTTGCCCAGGCCGTCGGGGCCGAGCGCGAGCTGCGCGGGCCAGCCGATCTTCTTGTCGTCGACCATCACCCGGCCGTTCTTGAGCGGCCCGGAGAGGCGGTCGAGAGCCTGCTCGATGATCTTGAGCGACTCCTCCATCTCGGCGACCCGTACCAGGTAGCGGCCGTAGACGTCGGCGGTCTTCTCGGTCGGGACGTCGAACTCGTAGGTCTCGTAGCCGCAGTAGGGCTGCGACTTGCGCAGGTCCCACGGCAGTCCCGCGGCCCGCAGCATCGGGCCGGTGACGCCCAGCGCCATGCAGCCGGTGAGGTCGAGGTAGGCGACGTCCTTGGTGCGGGCCAGGTAGACCGGGTTCGCGTCCAGCATCTTGCGCATGTCCCTGATGCGCCCCGGCATGACCTTGAGCAGCTCGCCGACCTTGTCGACGGCGCCCGCGGGCAGGTCGACGGAGACGCCGCCCGGCCTGACGTAGGCCATGTTCATCCGCAGGCCGGTGATGTACTCCATCACGTCGAGCACCATCTCGCGCTCGCGCGACCCGAACAGGAACGGCGTGGTCGCGCCCAGCTCCATGCCGAAGGTGCCGATCGCCACCATGTGCGAGGAGATCCGGGTGAGCTCCATCATCATCACGCGGATCGCCTGGGCCCGCTCGGGGACCCGGTCGGTGATGCCGAGCAGCCGCTCGACGCCCATGCAGTAGGCGGTCTCGTTGAAGATCGGCGCCAGGTAGTCCATCCGGGTGACGAACGTGGTGCCCTGGGTCCACGTCCGGTATTCGAGGTTCTTCTCGATGCCGGTGTGCAGGTAGCCGATGACCGTGCGGGCCTCGGTGACCGTCTCGCCGTCCAGGTTCAGCACCAGGCGGAGCACGCCGTGCGTGGACGGGTGCTGGGGGCCCATGTTGATGACGAGCTGCTGGTCCTGCTGGCCGGAGAGGCTCTCGACCAGCTCGCTCCAGTCGTTGCCCGAGACGGTGTAGACCTTGCCTTCGGTGGCCTCGTCGTACGCGTCGTACGGGCCGTTCCCGACCGTCTCCTTCGTCTCCTGGTGAGGGACGCTCATGTGTAGGACCTCCTCTGGTCCGGCGCGGGGATCTCGGCGCCGCGGTACTCGACCGGGATTCCGCCGAGCGGGTAGTCCTTGCGCTGGGGGTGACCGTCCCAGTCGTCGGGCATCATGATCCGGGTCAGCGCCGGGTGCCCGTCGAAGACGATGCCGAAGAAGTCCCAGGTCTCGCGCTCGTGCCAGTCGTGCGTCGGGTAGACGGAGACCGTGGAGGGGATGTGCCGGTCGTCGTCGGGGCAGGAGACCTCGACGCGCAGGCGGCGGTTGTGGGTGATCGAGCACAGGTGGATCACCGCGTGCAGCTCCTGGCCCTCCAGGTGGGGGTAGTGCACGCCGGAGACGCCGAGCGAGAGCTCGAAGCGCAGGGCGGGGTCGTCGCGCAGGGTCTTCATCACGTCGAGCAGGCGCTCACGCCTGACGTGGAAGGTCAGCTCGCCGCGGTCGACGACCACGCGCTCGACGGCGTCGCCGAGGTCGCCGCCGAGGGCGCGCTCCAGCTCGTCGGCGACGGTGTCGAAATAACCGCCGTACGGGCGGGGGCTGGACAGTTCGGGCTTGCGCCGCACGACGAGGCGGCCGTAGCCCGAGGTGTCACCGGTGCCCGAGGCGCCGAACATGCCCAGGTGGGCGATCGGCTCCTTCGGCACCTCGGGGAGGTTCTCGGTGGGTTCGCTCGTCATTTCTTGGCGCTCCCCTGGTCGATCAGCGGCAGCGTCCGCAGGGCCTGCAGTTCGAGCTCGTCGATCTGCTTGGCGCGGTGCGCGCCGAACTTCATGTTCTGGATCTTGTCGTGCAGCTTGACGATCGCGTCGATGAGCATCTCGGGGCGCGGCGGGCAGCCGGGCAGGTAGATGTCGACGGGGACGACGTGGTCGACGCCCTGCACGATCGCGTAGTTGTTGAACATGCCGCCGCTGGAGGCGCAGACGCCCATCGCGATGACCCACTTGGGCTCGGCCATCTGGTCGTAGATCTGGCGCAGCACCGGGGCCATCTTCTGCGAGAGCCGCCCCGCGACGATCATCAGGTCGGCCTGGCGCGGAGACGCCGAGGCGCGCTCCATGCCGAAGCGCGCCAGGTCGTGCTTGGGACCGCCGGTGGACATCAGCTCGATGGCGCAGCACGCGAGGCCGAACGTCGCCGGCCAGACGGAGTTCTTGCGCGCCCAGCCGGCCACCTGCTCGACCGTGCTGAGCATGAACCCGCTCGGAAGTTTCTCTTCAAGACCCATATCTAGTCCCAGTCCAGACCCTTGCGGCGCCACACGTACGCGTAGGCCACGAGCACGGTGACGATGAACAGCAGCATCTCGACCAACCCGAAGATCCCGAGCTTGTCGAACGCGACCGCCCACGGATAGAGGAAGATGATCTCGATGTCGAACACGATGAACAACATCGCGGTGACCATGTACTTCAGCGGGAAGCGTCCTCCGCCCACCGGCTGGGGCGTCGGCTCGATGCCGCATTCGTAGGCGTCGAGCTTCGCGCGGTTCCAGCGCCTGGGACCGGTGAAGGGGGCGATCGTCACCGAGAAGACCGCAAATCCCGCCGCGAGCACGGCGAGCACCAGGATGGGTGCGTACAACTCCATCGCTACGCCTCCTCTCCCATCTCCACGCGCGCCGGCGCGTAGCTCTGCGTTGTGGTGTATCTCGAAAGTCTAGGCAAAGCGATCATCGCCCACGGCTCCAGGTGCTCGGCATTCGTCGACCTCATGCCGGTGGCGCCACCTTCGACAGGGCGTTGATGATGCGGTCGGACGCGTCACCTCGCCGGTCGGTGAGATTAGCAAGGAGCTTGAGCGCGAACCGCATCAGGTGGGGGTGTGGCAACGCGTGACGCGTGGCGAAGTTCATCACCCCGCGATGCCCGATCAGCTCCACGAACCCCCTGCCGAGGGTGAAGTAACCACCGTATGCGTCTTTCAGCCTCTGGGGGTAGGCGCGCAGCACGCGCTCCCGCTGCGCGGGGGTGACCCTGCCGAGCGCCTGGACGATCGTCTCGGCGGCGATGTGGCCGCTCTCCATCGCGTACGCGATGCCCTCGCCGTTGAACGGGTTGATCATCCCGCCCGCGTCGCCCACCAGCACCAGGCCCCGCGTGTAGTGCGGCTGGCGGTTGAAGGCCATCGGCAGCGCGGCGCCCCTGATGGGGGTCGTCATGTTCTCCTCGACGTAGCCCCACTCGGGGGGCATCCCCTTCACCCAGCGCTTGAGCAGGTCGCGGTAGTCCATGCCCTTGAAGGACTCGCTGGTGTTCAGCAGTCCGAGGCCCACGTTGGAGGTGCCGTCGCCAACGCCGAAGATCCAGCCGTAGCCGGGCAGCAGGGTGTCGCCGTCCCACAGCTCCAGCCAGGTCTCCAGGTAGTCGTCGTCGTGGCGGGGGCTCTCGAAGTATGTCCGCACCGCGACGCCCATCGGGCGGTCCTCGCGCTTGTGCAGCCCCATCGCGAGGGAGACGCGGGTGGAGTTGCCGTCGGCGGCGACCACCAGCCGCGAGCGGTAGACGACCTCCTCACCGTCCCGCTTCGCGACGACGCCGACGACGTGCCCGCTGCGCTCGTCGAGGATCGGGGCGGTGACGTTCACCCCCTGCAGCAGGCGGGCGCCCGCCTTGACCGCGTTGGCGGCGAGGATCTCGTCGAAGTCCTGGCGGGTGCGGACCAGCCCGAAGTCGGGGAAACTCGACAGCTCGGGCCAGTCGAGCTCGAAGCGCATCCCGCCGCCGACCACGCGCAGGCCCTTGTTGCGGACCCAGCCGGGGGCGTCGATGTCGATCCCCATCGCGATGAGCCGTTTCACCGCCCGGGGGGTCAGCCCGTCGCCGCAGACTTTCTCACGGGGGAAGGTGGTCTTCTCGAGCAGCAGGACGTCGAGTCCGGCCTGCGCGAGATGGAAAGCGGTTGTCGAACCGGCGGGCCCGGCGCCGACGACGATGACGTCGGCGTCAGCCTCAGCGACTTTCCGCTGTGTGGCGGCTGGCACGGTCACGGGACCTGTCCTGTCCTACACGCTGTGGGGGCCTCGGGGTAAGGGGCCTTTCGTTCCTTTGTGAAGGTCTTCACAAACTTGTCGCGCCGAAGTCTAACGCCTTCGGAGGGCAAAGTGTCAGGCGGGTGTCGCCATCGCCCGAGAAAGTCAGGAGGGCTTGTACGCACGGTGAAGGGCCACGATCCCCATCGTCAGGTTACGCCAGGCCACGCGCTCCCAGCCCGCCCCCTGAATGATCTTCGCCAGCCCCGCCTGGTCCGGCCAGGCCCTGATCGACTCCGCCAGATACTCGTAGGAGTCGTCGTTGGAGCCGAAGAGCTTCGCGGCGCGCGGCATCAGCTTCATCAGGTACTGCGAGTACACGAGATCGAAGGATTTCGGCGTCGGGTGTGAAAATTCCAGGATCACCAGCCGCGCGCCCGGCCTCGCCACCCGGTACATCTCGCGCAGCGCCTGGCCGGTGTCGTGCACGTTGCGCAGCGCCGTGGAGATCGTCACCGCGTCGAAGACCTCGTCGGCGAAGGGGAGCCGCAGCGCGTCGCCCGCGACGAAGCTGACCCCCCGCACGCCCCCTCCGTGGATGCCGGAGCCGCCCCTGCGCCGCACCCCGGTGCTCAGCATGCCGAGCGAGAAGTCGGAGGCGATGGCGCGGGCGCCCAGCGTGGTGAACGCGTCGGTGGACGTGCCGGTGCCCGCGCCGAGGTCGAGGACCAGCTCACCGGGGCCCGCGTCGACGGCCGCCGCGGCGGCCTTGCGCCACAGCCGGACCTGCCCCAGGGAGATAACGTCGTTGACAAGGTCGTACCGCCTGGCCGTGCGATCGAACATCGCGGCGACCTCGTGCGGCTGCTTGTCCAGAGAAGCGCGCGTCATGCCTCCCACCCTAGGGCCGCCCCGACAATCCACGGAAAGTAGTCATTCCATTACCGTTGGCATGCTAAAAATTGTCGAATGTTTGCCAGAGCCACTTACGTGCTGGTCGCGGCCCTCACCCTGCTCTCCGCGCTCACCCTGCTCTCCGCGCTCTCCGTGCTCTCCGTGCTCCCGGCCGGGGTGGCCGTCGCCGGCACCACGAAGCACGGCGGGGTCGTCTCGGCCGATCCGGTGGACACCACTCCCCACGTGCTCGACGGGATCGTGAACGCCATCGCGCTGGTGGACGGCACGGTGGTGGTCGGCGGCTCGTTCGGCGAGGTCCGCGAGGCCGGGAGCGCGACGGTGCTGCCGCGCGCCAACCTCTTCGCGTACGACCTGGCCACCGGCCGGGTGCTGCCCGGCTTCGCGCCGCGCCTGGACCGGCCGGTTCTGGCGCTGGCGGCGGGGGTCCGCGGCACCGTCTACGCGGGCGGGCGGTTCACGAGGACCGGCGGCGCCCAGACGCGGGGCCTGGTCCTGCTCCGGCTCTCCGACGGCTCGCCGGTCTCCCACTTCGGCGCCCAGGTGCGCGGCGGCGCGGTCACCGGCCTGGCCAGGCTCGGACGCCACCTCTACGCGGGCGGCGACTTCACCCACGTCGGCTCCGTCGCCCGTACGGCACTGGCGAGGCTCGACGCCGTCACCGGCGCGGCCGACCCGTCCTTCACGATCGAGCCCGGCGCGCCCAGGGGCGGCAGGACGAGGATCCACGCGATGGCCCTCGGCCACGGCAGGCTCGCGGTCGCCGGCGACTTCACCACCCTGGGCGGCCTGCCGCGCGCCCAGCTCGGCCTCATCTCGGTCGCCCCGCCCGGCCTCGTCTCGCCGAACGCCGCCGCACCCGACGGTTCGTCGCCCGGCCTCGCCCCCTCCCCGGCCACGGTCGCGCCGTGGCGGACCGACGCCTACCGGGGCCGGTGCATGGCCGACTTCCCCGGCTATCTGCGGGGGGTGGACCTCGCCCCCGACGGGAGCTATCTCGTCGTCGTCACGACCGGCGGGCCCGGAGGTCCGGACAGGATGTGCGACACCGCCGCCCGCTTCGAGACCGGCGCGCGCGGCGCGGTGAAGCCGACCTGGGTGAACCACACCGGGGGCGACTCGCTGTACTCGGTGGCGGCGACGGGGGCGGCCGTCTACGTCGGCGGGCACCAGCGCTGGCTGAACAATCCGGACGGACGCGACTCCGCGGGCCCGGGGGCGGTGGCGCGGCCGGGAATCGGCGCGATCCATCCGCGCACCGGCAGGGCCCTGACATGGAACCCCACCCGGGACCGCGGAATCGGGGTCAAGGCATTCCTCGCGCATCCCGGCGGATTACTGGTTGGTAGTGACACAACCCGCCTTGGTCACGAGTACCATGCCCGGGTCGGCATGTTCCCGTTGCCGATCACTCCCGGTTCTTAGTGATTCGCTCGCTCACCGCGTCCCTCTGCTTCGAGAGCAGGACGTAACTGGCCACACCGCTGACCAGGAATGCGGCGATCAGGAGAACCAGGGGCTGGCGCAGGCCGAGGATATAGAGCACTCCCAGGCTCACGGCCAGCAGGCCGATCCTGGACGCGGTGTAAACGATGACGGGATGCACAGCGTCGAGGCTACGTCACTTCGCCCAACCGGTCGCGATCGCGGTGGCCCTACGGGTAACTCTTCGCATCGACTGCGAGCGCTGCTAGTCTTCCCAAGAGATCTGTTTCGTAAAGAAACACCCACGAGAGTCCCAAAAAGGCTCTATCATATAACAATCGGGCAGGCAGTAGATAACAACCCGTGATCTTTGTTGGAAAGCACGGATAAATCAGGCTTCGCTCGGCACACTGGTTACCTGTCCGCCCGCTGGCAGGAAGCGGGATGCGAGGGGGAGAGATTGTGGAGAGTAGCAGCGAGCGTCTGCTGACGCCCGGAGAGGTTGCCGCCCTCTTCCGGGTCGACCCAAAGACGGTTACACGCTGGGCCGCGGCAGGCCGCATCAGCAGCATCCGTACCCCCGGAGGGCACCGGCGTTTCCGCGAGTCGGAAGTGCACGCCCTTCTGCGCGGAGAGGACGTCTTGACGGCCGAACGGCCGGCAGGCGAGTCCCCGCGCGTCTGACGACTTAGGACGTCACACCATCGGTGATCCTGCGCGCCTTACCCGGAAGCCGCAGGGTCACCGTGGAGTCGTGTGAGCCACGACACGGACGATGACCTCCCCCGTCACCGGCCCACCCGCTCCACGGCCTTCCTCCACTCGAACCCGCCCGGCCTCGAACGACGCCCCGCGCGGCCCCCGAGCCTCTAGGTCTCCTGCTCGGCCTTGAACGCCAGGAACTCCCGCTCCAGCTCGTCGTTCTCCTCCAGCCATCGGCGCCGCCGCTCGGACAGCTCCTCCTCGGTGAGCGACTCGGCGAGCCATCGGTCGTAGTCGGGATCTCCCGGAGAGACCTCCACGTAGGCGTTGCCGATCAGACGCCCGTCATCGCCGACCAGGGTCTGCGGCACCCGCAGGGTCCCGTCGGCGAGCCTGACGACGTACATCCCAGATCACCTAGATTCCGTAGCGCCGGTTGAAGAACAACATGACGTTGAGCGCCATCCGTGTGTCGCCGCCCAGCATGTCGACCAGCGCGGGGCGCTGCCGGGAGACGATCGCGGCGAAGGCGTCGGCGAAGAACTCCTTGCGGCCCAGGTCTCCCGACTGGAGATGGAACGCCGAGGCGAGCGCGGGAACGCACTGTTCGTAGAGGGCGGCGAACTCCGGGGAGTCGGACACCCAGCCGCCGCCGGGGGCGTCCACGTCGTCCAGGGCGTGCCCGACCTCGTGCATCATCACGTCGGGGGTGGGCGAGGGCCGGTCTCCCACCACGATCTTGCGATCGCCGTACGCCCCCGCGCAGATGTCCCACGTCGCCCGGCCCGAGGGGAGCGGTGCGCCGCGCAGGTATCCCATGTCGTCCAGCTCCGGCACCCCGCCCGCGCCGACGTAGATGCCGTCGAGCCCGTCGGCCAGCTTGTCCTTCAACACGTCGGGCAGCCTCGCGAGGCTCTCCACCGCCCGTACGGCCTCGGGGGGCGGCGCCTCCCACCGCGAGTCCCACTGGCGGTGCAGAATGCGCTCCAGACGCCCGCAGTGGCGCAGGCCGTCCCCCAGGTCGGGGGTGTCGGGAGAGTTGGGCTGGGCCCGGGGACTCTCGTCGAGCTCGAAGTCTCTCCAGGTGTACTGCGGGCGGTCGGCCACCGGGGCCGTGACCGTCCCGACCCGGCGCTCCGCCCCGCGGGGAACCTCACGCGGAGCCTCCCGCACGGCACTCTCCGCACGCGTGGCCGGACCTCGCTGCCACCACCGCCGTCGATGGCGGCCCTTGTCGCCCGAATGTGCCATCACACCCCCTGGGGAAGTGGCAACGGCTCCTACGGTAAGGGGTGGGAGCCTTGCCAGTCATCCGTAACGTGGTGTGGGACCGCAGCAGGTCTCATGATGGCTTACAGTTCGGGCATGCCCCTGCTTGGTCTGGCGATACTCGCCTTCTGGCTTTACTGCCTGTTCGACGTCATCACCACGCCGGACAAGGAATCCAGGAACCTCCCCAAGCTCCTCTGGGTGCTCATCGTGGTGTTGATGCCGATCGCGGGGGGCGTCTTCTGGCTGTTGCTCGGCCGGCCGACCGGCCCCAGACCGCCCCGCTTCCTCCGTGTCGAGGACGCGCCGTCGCGCCCCGAGGCCCCGAAGGGCCCCGACGACGACCCCGACTTCCTCAAGGATCTCGACCGCCGCCTGCGTGACGACGACTGAGAACGCACCGGAATCGGCCCCTAACGCGCGACCGATAGGTCAGTTACGGACAACCGAATTCCCGCACGAAAACCTGCGCGGTAATCGGCGGGAACCTCGGCGCGGCAATTCGCCGTGGAATTCCAGCGGAAAGAATTCGGCCCGAGGAAATCTCGGTGCCGAGAATCAGCCCGGAACCTCGGCGTAGGAGTGCAGTCCCCCGAGGAAAATGTTCACCCCGACCAGGTTGAACAGCAGGCAGGCGAGGGCGATGAGCTGCACGATCGTCGCCGCCTTTCCCTTCCAGCCCGCGGTGGCCCTGGCGTGCAGGTAGGCGGCGTAGGCGATCCAGGTGATGAACGCCCAGATCTCCTTGGGGTCCCAGCCCCAGTAGCGGCCCCACGCCTTGTCGGCCCAGAGCGCCCCGGCGATGACGGCGAAGGTCCAGATCGGGAAGCCGATCACGATGGCCCGGTGCGCGACCCGCTCCAGGTCCTGCCGGGACGGCAGCCGGACCGAGGCGTCCTTCCTGACCAGATAGAGGATGCCGCAGACTCCGGCCACGATGAACATCCCGCTCGCGACGATCGCCGCCGACACGTGGATCGCGACCCAGTACGTGTCCAGCGCGGGCACCACGGGACCGGCCTGCACGTGCAGGTACCGCACGGCGAAACCGAGCCCCAGCGCGCTCGCGACCGTGACGAACGCGCCCAGGAAGCGGATCGGGTAGCGGAGCTGCATGAACAGGAACGCGCTCACCGCCGCGAAGCACATCGCGACCACGAACTCGTACATGTTGCCCCACGGCCACCGGTCCACGGCCAGGCCGCGGGTGAGGATGGAGGCGAGGTTGGCGACCCAGCCGAGCCAGCTCAGCCCGACGGCCACCGGCCCCGCCCACGCCGCCCAGGCGGGCGACGCCTTGACGGCGGGAGCGTCCTCGGCGGGGGCGGTGTCGGCCGGGGCGCCCCCGCCGACACCTGCCAGGACCGGCCGGTCCGCGCGGGCCACCGTCTGCCGAGACGCCCCCGCCTGCCGCCAGAAGGCGAGGTCGAGGGCGTAAGCGATCATTGCGAAGACGTAGAGCAGCACCGTCGCCAAGATGAGCTGGTCGCTCAGCGTGGCGAGGCCGGCATCGACCTCAGCGGACATCCTTCACTCCTGAATCGGGAACTCCTGGGTTCAAAACGGAGACGATCTCGGTGAACTCCTCGCTGAAATCGCCGCCCTCGGTGCGCGTGAGACCGCCCGCCTCGACCTTGCGGTCCCCGTGGATCCGCACCCAGATCCTGCGGCGGCGAACGGTGAGCGTCAGCACCAGGCCCGCGACACAGAGGATCGAGGCCACCAGCGCGGGCATCCGGCCCGGATCGTGGGTGATCTGCAGGGCGATCCACTCCCGCACACCGGTGAACTCGATCGAGCCCGCGCCGTTCGGCAGCGTGAGCTTCTCACCGAGCGCCAGCGGGTCGGCCTTCATGACCAGCGGCTTCATCTTCTTCAGGCTCGCCGGGTCGAGCTCGTAGACCGACTGCGGCCGGCCGTCCTTCAGCCCCAGGTCACCGGCGAAGGCGCCGTACACCTGGGCGGTGGGGTTCGCGGCGCCGGGGAAGACCGAGACCCACTCCGAGCCCATCGGGACGGTCGTCGGCAGGAAGCCGACGAGGACGCCGAGCTGCTCGGGCCGCGCGTCCGGGACCTTGATCACGCACTCGGAGGTGAAGGTGGCGGGCTGGACCACCAGGCAGGGCACCGGCCCCTCGAAGGCGACCTCGCCCTCACCATCGGTGATCTTGAAGGTCGGCGCGTAGCCGTGGTCGATCAGGTAGCTCAGCGTGCCGTTGACGTCCAGCGGCTCGTTCACCTTCAGCACGTAGTCGCGCGGCGCGGCGCCCGGGGCGTCCTCGACCTTGAGCCTGGCCTCGTAGTCGAGGGCCTGTCCCCTCTTCTCACCCGTCGCGATGTAGGTCGCCTGGAAGTCGTCGACGGTGAAGGAGAACGGCTCCAGCGACTCGGCGTTCACCTGGGTGCCCGGCATGTAGCGGTCGTAGGCCGCGACCGTGTTGGCGAACCCCTCGCCCTCCACGACCAGCACGTTGCCCCGGTAGCCGTACAGCGACCCCATCCCGACCGCGACCAGCAGGCCGAGCAGGGCCACGTGGAACAGCAGGTTGCCGGTCTCGCGCAGGTAACCCTTCTCCCCGGCGACCCAGCCGGGCCCCGTGGTCACCCGGAACCGCCTGGCGCGCAGCCTCGCGGCGGCCTCCTCGACGGTGAGATCCGCCTCGAAGGAGGCGTGCTGCGGCAGCCTGCCCAGGTTGCGCGGCGCCGCGGGCGGCTTCCTGCGCAGCTCCCGCAGGTGGGTCGCGGTACGGGGGAGCACACAGCCGATCAGGGACACGAACAGCAGAAGGTAGATCGCGGCGAACCAGGGCGCCCTGAAGACGTCGAACAGCCAGAACCTGTCCAGCCACTCGGCGAGCTCCGGACTGTCGTCGAAGTACTGGACGACCATGGCGTCGGAGACCCCGCGCTGCGGCCAGATCGAGCCGGGAATGGAACCCAGGGCGAACAGGAACAGCAGGATCAGCGCGGTCCGCATCGAGGTGAGCGTCCGCCAGAACCAGCGCGCCCACCCCACGACCCCGAGACCCGCGGGCCGCCGCGCCTCGCTCACCGTTCGCTCCCCCGTCTTCGGGTCGATCGACACCATCAGATCACCGGCTCGAATCCGCCGACCCAGCCCTGCGTCATCGCGACGAGCTCCCCCCACAACCCGGTGACGAGCAGCACGCCGACGACAACCAGCATCACGCCGCCCGCCCTCGTGATCAGCCGCGAGTGCCGGCGTACCGCCTTGAACGTCCTCAGCGCCCTGCTGTACGCCAGTCCGGCCGCCACGAACGGCAGGCCGAGGCCGAGCGCGTACGCGAAGGCGAGCAGCGCCCCCCGACCGGCGCTGCCCTCGTTCAGGCCGAGGGTGAGCACGACCCCGAGGGTGGGGCCGATGCAGGGGGTCCAGCCCAGCCCGAACACCAGGCCGAGCAGAGGCGCCCCGGCCAGCCCCGCGGCCGGGACCCGGTGGATGCGGAAATCGCGCTGCAGCCCCGGAATCACCCCCATGAAGGCGAGGCCGAGCACGATCGTGAAGACGCCGAGCACCCGCGTGATGATCCCCGCGTTGGTGAACAGGACCGCGCCGAGGCCGCCGAAGAGCGCTCCCCCGGCCACGAACACGACCGCGAACCCCAGAACGAACAGCACGATGCCCGCCACCATCCGCCCCCGCCTGGGGTCGGCGCTCATACCGGTCACGTACGACAGGTAGCCGGGAACCAGCGGCAGCACACACGGCGACATGAACGACACCAGCCCGGCCGCGACCGCGATCGGCAGCGCCAGCGCCAGCGAACCGCCGGCGACGGTGCCCACGAGGTCGGCGCTCACGACGACCCCGAGCGGTTATCTCTCATCGCCGACCTTGGTCACGGCGTCGAGAAGGTCGTTGTACTTCACCGCGCCGAGCGCCCTGGCGGCGATCCGGCCCTGCCGGTCGATGATCAGGGTCGACGGGATGGCCGCGGGCGGCACCGTCCCCTGGAAGGAGAGGGCGACCTTGCCCGGCTGGTCGAAGATGCTCGGGTAACCCGGCTCGTGGCTGCGTTCGAAAGCCAGGGCGTCGGCCTTGCGGTCCTTGAAGTCGATGCCGAGGAACTCCACGCCGTCGGCCTTCTTCTTGGCGTGGATGTCCTTGAGCACCGGCGCCTCCGCCCGGCAGGGCGCGCACCAGGAGGCCCAGAAGTTGAGCACCACGATCTTGCCCTTGTGCGCCGCGAGGCTCGCGGTGCCCCCGTCGAGGGTCTCCCCCTCCACCTGCGGGGCGACCTTGCGGTCCTCGGCCTGGAACAGGGTGATCTTTCCGTCACCGGCCACGAAACGGGTGTCACCGCTCTGCGGCTGCGATCCCGGGTTTCCGGCGCATCCGGCCACGGCGATCAGCAGCGCGACGGCGGCGAAGGATTGTGCGCGCATGGGTGACGGAGGCTCCCTGTACTACAACCGGTAGAGCAATCACTGTACCGGCGAGGTCAGGCGCCCGGCACAGTGGGGCGTTTGACGAGCGCCGCCGCGGGCTCGCTGTATCCGACGCTGATCAGACGGTTTCCCTCGAAGGAGAAGCTCGTGAGGCTGGCGAGCCCGCACTGCCTGCGACGCGGGTCGTGCGGCAGGCGCCTGCCCTCGGCCGCGAGCCTGATCGTCCAGATCGGGAGCTGGTGGCTCACCATGATCGCCTCATGGCCGCGCGCCGCGTCACGGGCGGTGTCGATCGCGGCCCTCATCCGGTTGACCATGTGGATGTAACGCTCCCCCCACGAGGGGCGCAGCGGGTTCCACAGGTAGCGGTAGAAGCGCGGATTACGGAAGCTGCCGACGGAGAGGCCCTCGAAGATGTTCTCGGCCTCGATGAGCCGCTCGTCGATCGTGACATCCAGGTGGAAGGTCGCGGCGAGCGGGGCAGCCGTCTCCTGCGCGCGCTCCAGCGGCGAGGAGAACAGCGCGGTGACGTCACGTCCGGCGACCGCCTTCGCCACCGTCTCGGCCATCTGGACGCCGTTGTCGGAGAGGTGGTAGTCGGGAAGCCTGCCGTACAGGACGTTCGCGGGATTGTGCACCTCACCGTGGCGCAGGAGGTGAACGACGGTGGTCTCAGCCATGGTGTCCGCCAGCCTACCGAGAGGCACCGGGTACCTGCCTGGCAGGTGGGTCGAACGAGGCAGGATAGGGTCACCCGGGTGAGCCCCCTCGCGCTCGCCCTCGTCCTCTCCTCCGCCGTCGCCCACGCCTGCTGGAACCTCATGAGCAAGCAGGCGGCCGACGCCGACGGTGTCGTCTTCGTCTGGATGGTCGCCGCCGCCTCCACCCTCCTCTGGACCCCGGTCGCGGTGGGCCACCTCCTCCTCGGCGGCACCGGCCCCTCCTGGACCGACCTCGCGGTGATCGCCGCCAGCACCACGCTGCACCTGGGCTACTTCATGCTGCTCCAGCGCGGCTACCGGCACGGCGACCTCTCCATGGTCTACCCGATCGCCCGGGGCACCGGGCCGATGCTGGCCAGCCTGGTCGCCGTCCTCTTCCTGGGCGAGCGGCCGGGCCCGGTCGGCGTCGCGGGAATCCTGCTCGTCGGGGTGGGCGTCTTCCTGCTCGGCGCGGCGCACGGCCCCAGCCGCCAGGACCTGGGCGGGATCGGGTACGGGCTCGCCACCGGAGTGTTCATCGCGGCGTACACCGTCTGGGACAAGCAGGTCGTCAGCGCCTTCGCGGTCGCGCCGATCCTGCTCAACTACGGCGGCGACCTCGGCCGCGCCCTGGTCCTCACCTCGCCGGTGCTCGGCTCCCGCCGCAGGGGCCTGATCCTGCCCGTCTGGCGAGAGCACAAGACGCGGGTGCTGGGCGCGGCGGTGCTGATGCCGCTCTCCTACCTCCTCGCGCTGACCGCGTACACGTTCTCGCCGATCAGCGCGGTGGCCCCGGTACGCGAGGTCAGCGTGCTCGTGGCGGTGGTGCTCGGCGGCAGGCTGCTCGCCGAAGGCGACCTGACCCGGCGGCTGCTCGCGGCCTGCGTCATCGTCGGCGGCGTGGTGACGATCGCCCTCGGCTGACCCGGGTTCCGCACGAGCTGGCATTGGTCACCCACCGAACCGGATCGGAAATGACGCGCCACGTATGAAAACCGAAACCCGACGTCACCCAGAGCCGTCTGGGCCACCCCGAACCACCGCCACCGGAATCGTCGCCGACTCGACGGGCTCGGACACAGGCCCGCGAAACTCGACCGAGACGGCCTTCAGCGCCTCCACCGCGGCCCGGATGGCCGGACGGCGGGCGGCGTCACTGCGCCAGAGCGCGTAGATCCTGCGCGTCGGACGCGACCGGATCGGGACGACCCGCACCCCCTGCGGGACGAAGTCGCGGCCCAGCCGGGGGATGATCGCGCACCCCTGCTCCGCCGCGACGAGGGCCATCTGGGTCGGATACTCGTCCGTCATGCAGGTGATGTCCGGCTCCAGCTCGGCCGAACGCAGCGTGTAGACCAGCCAGTCGTGGCAGACCGTACCGGGCGAGGAGCTGATCCACTGCTCCCCCGACAGCTCCGCGAGCTCGATCTCGGCACGACCCGCCAGCGGGTGGGACGCGGGCAGGATCACGTCGGCGATGTCGTCGAAGAGCGTGGCCCGGGACAACCCCTCGGGGATCGCCATCGGACGGTTCATCCAGTCCTGGATCACCGCGAGGTCGAGCTCGCCCCTCGCCACCTCACGGATCTGCCGCTCCGGCTCGCGTTCCATGAGCTGCAGGCGCAGGTCGGGGTGGCGTGAGCGCAACAGCGCGAGCGCGGCGGGCATCAGCCCTCTCGCCGCCGTGGGGAAGGCGCCGATGCCCAGCCGCCCCACGACCTCGCCGCGCAGCGCCTCGAAATCGGCCTCCGCCATCTCGACCAGCGCGAGGATGCGCTCGGCGTGGTCGGCGAGCAGCCCGGCCGCGTCGGTCAGCCGCACCCCGCGCCCGTGACGCTCCAGCAGGGGCGCCCCCGTCTCCCGCTCCAGCTTGGCCAGCTGCTGGGAGACCGCCGACGGAGTCACCATGAGCGCCTCGGCCGCGGCCCCCACCGAACCGTAGACGGAAACCGCGTGCAGCGCCTTGAGCCGGTTGAGATCCAACATGTAAGCAACTCTAAACGACACAAGCAAGAAGGTCTCGCTTGTGCTGAAATATCAGTCGAAACGACGATTGCTGCATGCATACCCGGCACCTCCTGCTCGCCATCACCCTCACCGCCCTGTGGGGCTTCAACTTCGTGGTGATGGAGGCCGGACTCCGCCACTTCCCCCCGCTGCTCTACGTGGCGCTGCGCTTCCTGTTCGCCGCCTTCCCCGCCGTACTGCTCGTCGGCGGCCCCGGAGTGCCCTGGCGGAAGGTCCTCGTGGCCGGCGCCACGCTCGGCATCGGCCAGTACGCCCTGCTGCTGACCGGCATGCGGGCGGGCATGCCCGCCGGGCTCACCTCGCTCGTCGTCCAGGTCCAGGCGATCTTCACCGCGATCCTGGCGGTCGCCCTCCTGGGGGAACGGCTCACTCGGCGACGGATCATCGGCATGGCGGTCGCGTTCGCCGGTCTGGCACTGATCGCCACCGACCTGGGCACCGGCAGCCCCATCGGCGCGTTCCTGCTGGTCATCGGCGCGGCGTTCTTCTGGGGCATGGGCAACATCGCGGTCAGGAACGCCGCACCACCCAACTCGTTCCGCTTCATGGTCTGGATCAGCGCGGTCGCAGCCATCCCCATGACGGCCCTGTCCCTGCTGGTCGAGGGCGTCCCCCACCTGGAGTTCTCCGTGGAGGGCAGCCTCTCGGTCCTCTACGTCTCCCTGATCTCCACCCTCGGCGGCTTCGGCATCTGGGGCTTCCTCCTCCAGCGCTACGACGCCTCGGTGGTCGCCCCCTCCGCCCTGCTCGTCCCGGTCTTCGGCATGTCCTCCGCCGCCCTGTTCACCGGCGAGTCGATCTCCCTCACCAAACTCCTCGCCGCCACCCTGATCATCTCCGGCGTCCTCTACTCCAGCACCCGCACCCGTTCTCTCTCTTCTTCAGCGCCCGCTCCTTCCGTTCACTCCAAAACGGGAGAGAATGAAAGGAAGGCAACGGAGATGATCTGAATGAACACACCGAGTGACGGAGACGATGTTACGGTGACCGACGTGAGCGCCGCACTCGACTACTGGCCCTCCCCACCCCCATGGGGATGGACCGCCGACGACCTCGACAACCTCCCTGCGGAGGGACCGAACGGCGAACCTGACTTCTTCAAGCACGTCGAACTCATCGATGGAGCTCTCGTCTTCATGTCCCCCCAGAAACGCTTCCACGAGCGTGTGCTGTTCGGTCTTCGCGTGGCCCTGAACGCCCAGGCTCCCGAGCACGTCGCGGCCGTGCTCCAGATGGACGTCAAGCTCGGCCACCGGATGCGTCCCTGCCCCGACGTCGTGGTCGTTGACGTAAAAGCAGCCGATGACGACGAACGGACTTTCTACACCCCCGGCGAGGTGCACCTCGCCGTCGAAGTGGTCTCCCCCGAGTCCGAAGACCGCGACCGCAAGACCAAGCCCTCCCGCTACGCCGAGGCGGGCATCCCACACTTCTGGCGGGTGGAGAACAACAGCGGTTCCCCCGTGGTCTACGTCTACGAGCTCGACCCGGCCACCCACGCGTACGCCCTCACTGGCATCCACCACGACCAGCTGACGGTCCCCGTCCCCTTCCCCATCACCATCGACCTCAGCAACCTTCCCAGGTAGGCCCCGGATCAGCCCAGGTCGTCGAAATCGCCGCTCTTGACGCCCCTGACGAAGGTTCGCCAGCTCTCAAAGGAAAAAACCAGCACCGGACCTGAGGAATCTTTGCTGTCTCGAAGGCCCACCACCCCAGGAAGGCCAACGGCGACCTCCACGCAGTCGGCACCCCCATTGCCACTGAGACTGCTCTTACGCCACAAGGCATTGGCCAGGTAAGACCGAGGCATTTGTACCCCCTTACGAGTGGGGATCTTCGTAGACCGATCACACGCTCAAGGGCGTGTGTCGAAGTCTCCAGTCTTGACGCAGCCCAGGAAGATGGTCCAGTCGCCCTGGGAGAAGACAAGTGTGACGCCGCCGGGATTCTTGGAGTCGCGGACAGCGATCGATCCCGAGACGAAGGCGACTTCAACACAGTTGTTGCCGCTGCCACTCAAGCTGCTCTTACGCCATACAGCGCTCACCAGGTCAATCATGGGACACCCGAACTCCTAGCTTCCCGAGAGCCCTTCTCTGATCCGTCGAATATCAGGGACCCGTGTCGAAGTCTCCAGCTTTGACGCACCTTAGGAAGGCAGCCCAATCATTTGGCGAGAAGGAAAGTATGGCGCCACCGGGATCCTTGGAGTCCCGAACGGCGACCACTTCTGAGGCAAAGGCGACCTCGACGCAGTTGTCCGTAGTTCCCTGACTACGCGAACTCTTGAACCAAGCGGCATTGACCAGGCGTTGCTGGAGCACCTCCACTCCCTCCACCATCTCAAAAGATCTTTCCCGCCGGTCACACGTCAGGGACGCGTGTCGAAGTCTCCAGTTTTGACGCGGCTCAGGAAAGCTGTCCAGCCACCCGACGAGAAGGAAAGTATGGCGCCATCGGGATCCTTGGAGTCACGGACGAGGTAGCAGTTGTCCGTACGGGCGACTTCGACGCAGTTGCCGCCGTCAGTGCTGTAGCTGCTCTTACGCCATGTGACACGGAAAGAATTTCCATTCGGGGCCATCCCGTACTCCTTTTCCGGTGAGCGCGATGTCATTATTCGATCATGGAAGAGATGAGGGTCGCAGACTCCTCGGCAGTAAGCGCCTGGCTGGCTAGATTATTGAACATCCAGGCATATTTTGCGAGCTCTTCGGCTTCTTCGAGGACCAGACCGCTGACAGCCTGTTCGATATAGACGAGATCCGGATCCATCGGGTCAGGGAACTCCAGGATGACGAATGGACCGTCCATCGCTGGATGTGCCCCCCGTCCGAAAGGCAGCACCTGGATTGTGATGTTCGCCAGCTTGCTTCGCTGGAGTAGGCAGGCCAACTGATCGCTCATCGTCGTCGCTCCACCTACCTCCCGCATCAGTACAGCCTGGTCGAGCACCGCGTGCAGCCGAATCGGGGCATCACGGGTCAGGAGCTGCTGGCGGGCGAGACGAACACCGGCTTTCTTCTCGATGTAGGTCTTGTCCGGTTTCATAGCCGCTGCCTCCATGACCGCTCGGGCGTATGCCTCGGTCTGCAGGAGCCCCGGAATGACCTGTGCCTCATAAGTGCGGATCGTCGCCGCGTCGGACTCAAGTCCGATGTAGTAGTCGAATCCGGTCTTCAGGGTGTCGCGGTGGCGGTGCCACCAGCCTTTCTGCCGGGACTCGCGCGCCAGCGTGATCAGCTCTTGTCGAAGTGTGCCGTCAGCGACCTTGTAGTGGTCGAGCAGGTCGCCGACATCTCCGTGATGAACGCTTACCCGTCCGGTTTCGATGCGGGAGACCTTGGTCCCAGACCATCCCAGGGCGGCGGCCACGTCGGCCCCGTTGAGACCGGCGGCTTCTCGCAGGCGCCTGAGCTCGATCCCGAGTCGACGACGCCGAGCGGTGGGACTGATGGCCATCGACACCTCTCTTGTTGGGCCTCTCAGCTTGGCAAAGCCCGGGAGTGCGTGCACGCACAACCGACTTAAAGATTTCGCGCGAACGCGATTGCGCGAAAGCACTTGCTCGTGCATGCTCTAAGCGTACGCCCGATGACTCTGAGTAGGTGTCAGATATCGGAAAGTAGCGACATGCCAGCCGAAAATGGCGACAGAAGGGTTAGCTGTGAAGGAACCTGATCCGCAAGAGCAGTTCGTTCATCTGGTGCGGCTGGGCTGGGACCTGCGGGGCCTGGGCCTGGGTACCTCGCTGGTGCTGCCCCAGAGGGGGCAGCCGATCCTGGAGGTCATGTCCGAAAACGAGACCCGCGTCCGCATCACCGCCGTACGCCGTGCCCGCGGCTGGGTGTTCGTCTGGCGCCCCTGGTGGGCCAGGATGTGGCGGCCCGGCGAAGCGATCTGCGCCGACGCCGACAACGCCGCCGACGTCATCGTCACGGCGGCGATCGCGTGATCGCGCCCTACCAGGCCCCCTGCCGATACGAACGCCAGCGAACAGCCTCGCAGCGCTGGGCCGTACTGCACCCCCTGGGCCACGCCGAGTTCGCCGCGACCCCCCACTCGGTCGCGACCGTCCGCGCCTGGGCCCGACACCTCCTGCACACCAGAATCACCGCCACCGCCCTCGATGACGTGGTGCTGCTGCTCAGCGAGGTCGTGACCAACTCCGTCGTCCACTCCGACTCCGGGCGTACGGCCACAGGATCGGTGACCGTCTGCCTC
The DNA here is from genome assembly GCF_040648855.1 of Streptosporangium sp. NPDC049078. Classification (NCBI taxonomy): domain Bacteria; kingdom Bacillati; phylum Actinomycetota; class Actinomycetes; order Streptosporangiales; family Streptosporangiaceae; genus Streptosporangium; species Streptosporangium sp. NPDC049078. The sequence continues at coordinate 645 of NZ_JBEZEL010000011.1, read as the reverse complement.
GGTCTGGGAGGCAACATGGTGCACGCCGAGGTGATCGACGACGGCTCGGCCACCAGCCTGCCCTTCGTCCGCGCGACCGACCTCGACAGCGACGGCGGACGCGGCCTGCTCCTGGTCGAGGCCATGGCCACCGCCTGGGGCACCCACCACGACCCCGAAGCGGGCACCGCCGTCTGGTTCCGCCTCCCCGCCCACGAAACCAACAGCCCCGACGAAGCCGGCAGCACCGACACCCCAAGCTCCTCATCCAACTAACCCACCCGGCCGAAGCCCTGCGAGACCTACCCCTCCCTTCGGTCACAGTGGCCGTCCATCACGATGTGCCCTATCAAAGGGCCACACCTGTCCCTGCGCGAAGCCGTGATGTCCGTGACCAGCAACGACAAAGCGCAGCACGCCAACCGTCAGCGAACCACGCCGAGCCCGATGAAGTCACGGCGAGCCCCATGCGCTCCTTTCCGCACCGACGCTTCAGCTACGGCGACGACCCCCGAACGACCCCGTACGGATTGCTTCAGCATCCCCAGAGCCCCGTGGGCGGCCCGAAAGGAAGCGACTACGGCCCGCACCACCTACGGCGAGACGGGCCGTGTGCGGAGGTGGGCGGGTGTTCCGGGCGGCTTATAAAAATCCGTAACCAACGCG
>NZ_JBEZEL010000010.1:317441-353069 GCF_040648855.1 Streptosporangium sp. NPDC049078 | reverse complement strand
CGTGAGTGGGGTGGGGTGCGGCGGGCGGGGGTGTCGTCGTTCGGGATCAGTGGGACCAACGCGCATGTCATCCTCGAACAGGCACCCGACGACCCGGAACCCGAGGACCTCCCTGACGATGAAGGCCCGGTGCCGCTCGTCCTGTCGGCGAAGACCGGGACGGCGCTGCGGGCGCAGGCCGGGGCACTGCACGATGTCCTCACCTCGGGCACGGCGCCCGGCCTGCGCGACATCGGCCTCACCCTCGCCAGGCGCCCCAGGTTCGAGCACCGGGCCGTCGTCGACGCCGACGAGGAGAACGCGGTGGCCGCGCTGGCGGCGCTCCGCGACGGCGAACGCCATCCCCGAGTCGAGGCAGGACGCGCACTTCCCGACCAGCGCCTCGCGTTCCTCTTCTCCGGGCAGGGCACCCAGCGGACCGGGATGGGCGCGGAACTGCTGGAGACATCCGCACCCTACGCGAAGGCGTTCGACGAGATCTCCGCGTCGATGGAGCCGCACCTGCGTGTCGGCCTGCGGGAACTGGTCACCGGCGACGCGGACCGGCTGCGGCGGACCCGGTACGCACAGCCCGTGCTGTTCGCCCTGGAAGTCGCCCTGTACCGGTTGGCCGAGTCCCATGGGCTGCGGCCGGACTTCCTGATCGGCCACTCCGTCGGCGAGCTCGCCGCGGCCCACGTCGCGGGCGTCCTGGACCTGGACGACGCCTGCGCGCTGGTCACCGCGCGGGGCAGGCTCATGCAGTCCGGCAGGGAGGGCGGCGCGATGGCCGCCTTCTCCGCCACCGAGGCCGAGGCGGCGGAGCTGGCCGCCACCTCCGGCGGCAGGGTGGAGATCGCCGCGGTCAACGGCCCCGCGGCGGTGGTGCTGTCCGGTGACGCGGACGAGATCGACCGCCTGGTCGGGCGATGGAAGAAGACCGGGCACAAGGCCGCGCGGCTGAAGGTCGATCACGCCTTCCACTCCGCGCACATGGACGGAGTCCTCGACGAGTTCCGCCGGGTGGTGTCCGGACTCTCCTTCCACACCCCCCACCTCCCCGTCATCTCGACGGTGACCGGAACGCTCGCCGGCGAGGGGGAGATGTCGGCGCCGGACTACTGGGTCGCCCAGCTTCGCGGAGCGGTACGGTTCGCCGACGCGGTGCGCGCCGCACACCGGTCAGGGGTGACCCGGTTCGCCGAGCTGGGGCCGGACGGATCGCTCGCCGCGATGGCGCGGGAGAGCACCGACGGGGTGCTCGCCGTACCCCTGCTACGGCCAGGCCGACCGGAGGCGGCCACCTTCGGGGCCGCGCTGGGCGCGTTGCACGCGGCGGGGGTTCCGGTCGACTTCGGTCCGTTGCTGGCCGGTGGCCGGCTGGTGGACCTGCCCACCTACCCGTTCGAGACACGGCACTACTGGCTCCTGCCGGCCGAGGACGACGGGCGGCCCGCCACCTATGGGCTGGACGCCTCCTCACACCCGCTGCTCACGGCCTCGACCGAGCTGCCGGACGGTGCACGGCTCTTCACCGGCGCGCTGTCCGCGCGCAGACAACCGTGGCTGGCCGAGCACCGCGTCGACGGACGGCTGCTCGTCCCGGCCGCGGCACTGGCCGAGCTGGCTCTGGCGATCGGTGCGAGCATCGGCCGCCCCGCGCTGGGCGATTTCGTGATGCGCACGCCGCTGGAGTTGGACGGCGCCGCGGAGACCCGGCTCCAGGTGAGCGTGTCCCCGGCAGGGGAGCTCACCGTGCGCGGCCGCGCGGCGGGCACGGAATGGACCTCCCACGTCACCGCGATGCTCACCGACGCGGAGATCACCACCGGCCGCGCGGCAACGCCCTTCGAGTCCGGCACCCGCCTCGACGAGGGCGGCCTTGAGGCGACCTACCGGCTGCTGGCCGGGCACGGCTACGAGTACGGGCCGGCGTTCCAGGGGTTGGGTGCGGCCTGGCTGAACGGGGCGGATCTCCACGCCGAGGCGGAGCTTCCCGCGCCGCTCCGGAGCGAGGCCACCCGGTACGGTCTGCACCCGGCTCTTCTCGACGCCGTCCTGCACACGATCTCGCTGCACGGGATCGACGGGCCGCGGCGCGTCCCCTACGCCCTGGACGGGGTACGGCTGCACGCCGCGCACGCGACCAGGGTGCGGGCCCATCTGACCCCGGTGGGCCCGGACACCTACCGGATCGACCTGACCGGCGACGACGGGCAGCCCGTGCTGACCGTGGAACGGCTGCGGCTGCGCCCGCTGCCGTCCGCGGCGGGGCTGTATCGCCTCCGCTGGGAGGCCGTGGCGCCGCCGGTGCCCACGACTGGTGACCTCACGGTGAACAGATCTCTCCCCGAGCGGCTCACCGGCACCGTGCTGCTCGCCCTCACCGACGACGGCGACGATCCGTACGCCGAGGTGGAGAGGGCGCGCCAGGCCGTCCGGCGTTGGCTGGCCGAGGCGGAGGACGGACTTCTGGTCTTCCTCACCCGAGGTCTCGCCGTCGACGACGGCGAGACCTCGCGCCCCTCGGCCGCCGCGTTGTGGGGCCTGGTAAGGGCGGCACGGGCCGAGCATCCCGGCAGGTTCGCGCTGCTGGACATCGGTGACGACGAGGCAGCCGATCCCGCGCTGCTCGTGGCGATCGGTACCGAACTGCCCGAGGCAGCGCTCCGTGACGGCGTACCGCGGGTCCCCAGACTGTCGCCCGAGCCCGAGCCCGAGCCCGAGCCCGAGCCCGAGCCCGAGACCGGAGCGGGAGCCGAGCCCGATGCCGGAGCCGGGCTCTACTCCGGACTCAGGACCATGACCGAGTTCGGATCCGAGCCCGAGCCTGGAACCGAGTCCGGGGCCGTGGCGGACGGAGCGGCCTGGCCGCGCAGCGCCGCGGGTGGCACCGTGCTCATCACCGGCGGCCTCGGCGCGCTCGGCCGCCGGATCGCGCGCCATCTCGTCACCCGGCACGGCGTGAGAAACCTCCTGCTGGTCAGCCGTCGCGGCGAGGGACACCCCGACGCCGCCCACGTCGAGGCCGAACTGGCCGCACTCGGCGCCCGCGTCGCCATCCGGGCCTGCGACCCGTCCGACCGGGACGCCCTCGCCGATCTGCTGACCGCGCCGGACACCCCGCTGACCGGTGTGGTGCACGCCGCGGGCGTCGTCGAGGACGCGGCCGTCGAACGGCTTCCCGCCGACGCGCTCCGCCGGATGATCGAGGCCAAGGCCGTGGCAGCCGGCAACCTGGACGAGGCCACGCGCGGCACAGAACTCGACGCGTTCGTGCTGTTCGGATCGGTCGCCGGCGTCGTCGGCACCGCGGGGCAGGGCGGATACTGCGCGGCCAACGCGGCGCTGGAGGCGATCACCCACCGCAGGCGGCTGGCCGGCGGGCACGGAGTGACCGTCCACTGGGGGCTGTGGGACATCGGCACCGGCATGGGCGCCGGGCTCACCGAACGCGACGTCGCCCGCCTCGGCAGGGCGGGCATCAAGCCGATGGGCGAGGCCGAGGGGATCGCGCTGTTCGACCGTGCCCTGCGGCTGGACGCCGCCGCGGTGGTCGCGGCGCACCTCGACCCTCGGGCGGTGGAACGGCACCGCGGCCCCGTCGCCGTCCGGCGGGCACCGGACACAGCGAACACAGCGAACACGACGGACGCGTCGGCCACGCCGGCGCGGGACACCTCCCACCTGGTGCTCGACGCGGTCGCGGCGGTGCTCGGACACGCCGGCGGCGCGGAGGTCGACCCGGAACGCTCCTTCAGCGACCTCGGTTTCGACTCCCTGACGGCGGTGGAGCTGCGCGACCGGCTCAGTGGCGAGCTCGGTGTCCGCCTGCCGGGAACGATCGTCTTCGACCATCCGAACCCGGTCGCCCTGATCCGTTTCCTCGACGAGGTGACGGGCGCCGGAACGAGGGACGAGCCGAAGGACCCGGCCGTGCCGCGCGGTGCCGCCGACGACGCGATCGCGATCGTCGGCATGGCGTGCCGGTTCCCCGGCGGGGTGCGTACCCCGGCAGAGCTGTGGGAGTTGCTCGTCTCGGGGGGTGACGCCATCTCGGAGTTCCCCGCCGACCGTGGCTGGGACCCGGATCTGTTCGACCCCGATCCCGAGCGCTCGGGGACCTCCTCCACCCGGCACGGCGGTTTCCTGCGCGACGCCGCCGAGTTCGATCCCGGGTTCTTCGGGATCAGCCCGCGCGAGGCACTCGCCGTCGACCCACAGCAGCGACTGCTGCTGCAGACAGCGTGGGAGGCGGTGGAGGACGCGGGGATCGACCCGGCCGCCCTGCGCGGCACGCAGAGCGGCGTCTTCGTCGGCGTCATGTACTCCGACTACGGCGCGCGGGTGCACCAGCGCCGCGGTACCGCCGGGGATCTGGAGGGATACCTGGTGAGCGGCAGCGCGGGCAGCGTCGCCTCCGGCCGCATCTCCTTCACCCTCGGCCTGGAGGGGCCGGCGGTGACCGTGGACACCGCCTGCTCCTCGTCGCTGGTCGCGGTCCACCAGGCGGCTCAGGCGCTCAGGTTGGGCGAGTGCGCTCTCGCCCTGGCCGGCGGCGTGACCGTCATGGCGAGCCCGGCCACGTTCATCGAGTTCAGCCGACAGCGCGGCCTGGCACCCGACGGCCGCTGCAAGCCGTTCTCGGCCGACGCGGACGGTACCGCGTGGGGTGAGGGCGTCGGGCTGCTCGTCCTGGAGCGGCTCTCGGACGCCCGCCGCAACGGGCACCGGGTGCTGGCCGTCGTCCGCGGTTCCGCGGTCAACCAGGACGGCGCCAGCAACGGCCTCACGGCGCCGAACGGACCCTCCCAGGAGCGGGTCATCCGCGGTGCCCTGCGCAGCGCGGGACTGCGGCCCGCGGACGTGGACGTGCTGGAGGCGCACGGCACGGGAACCAGGCTCGGCGACCCGATCGAGGCCGGCGCGGTGCTCAACACCTACGGTCGCGACCGCGAGGACCGGAGCCCGCTGCTCATGGGCTCGGTGAAGTCGAACATCGGGCACACGCAGGCCGCCGCGGGGGTCGCCGGGATCATCAAGATGGTGCTCGCCATGCGGCACGGGCAGGTCCCGGCCACCCTGCACCGGGGAAGGCTCACCGAGCACGTCGACTGGTCGGACGGCACCGTGTCCGTGCCCGCCGAGCCGGTCGCCTGGCCGGACACGCCGGGGCCGCGCAGGGCGGCGGTCTCGTCGTTCGGGATCAGCGGCACCAACGCCCACGTCGTCCTCGAGTCGGGTGAGGAGACACCCGTGGCGGCGGGCGACGGCGCCGCCGACGGCGCCACCGACGGCGCCGTCGACGGGGCGGTGGTGCCGTGGGTGCTCAGCGCACGTGACGCGGCCGGGCTGCGGGAGCAGGCGGTCCGTCTCAGGCGGCACGTGCTCGCCACCCCCGGTCTGCGGGCCGTCGACGTCGCCCTGTCCCTGGCGACGACGCGGACCGCGTTCGAACGGCGGGCCGTGGTGCTCGGCCGCGACCGGAGCGAGCTGCTCGCCGGCCTCGGCCACCTCGTCGACGGCACCGCGACGCCGCCCGGGGCCTTCCCCGCGGTGCTCACGGGCACACCGGCGCGCGGCGGGACCGCCGTGCTGTTCACCGGCCAGGGCAGCCAGCGCGTCGGCATGGGAGCCGCGCTGTACGGCTCGTTCCCGGCGTACGCGCGGGCCTTCGACGAGGTCTGCGCCGAGTTCCGCGGGGTGGACGGCACGGACGTGGCCGGAGTGGTGTCCGGGGACATCGCCGCGGGGCCGATCGACCAGACCCGGTACACCCAGGCCGCGCTGTTCGCGGTGGAGGTCGCGCTGTTCCGGCTGCTGGAGTCGTGGGGGTTGCCCGCCGACCTCCTCGCCGGGCACTCCATCGGCGAGATCACCGCAGCCCACGTCGGTGGCACGCTGAGCCTGCCCGACGCGGTGGCACTCGTCGCGACCCGCGGGCGCCTGATGCAGGAACTCCCCGCAGGAGGCGCGATGACCGCGGTCCAGGCCGACCTGCCGACCGTGGAACGGCTCGTCGCCGAGACAGGGGCGCGCGTTGACGTCGCGGCGGTGAACGCGCCCGGCTCCGTGGTGCTCTCGGGCGACACCGGAGCCGTCGAGGAACTGGCCGGCGTCCTGGCGGTGAACGGGCACCGCACCAGGTCGCTCACCGTCAGCCACGCGTTCCACTCCGCGCACATGGAGCCGATGCTCACGGCCTTCCGCGAGGAGATCGGCGGCCTGCGCGCCGTACCGGGGACCCGCACCGTGGTGTCCACGCTGACCGCGCGAGAGAGCGGGGCGGACACACTCGGGTCGGCCGCGCACTGGGCCGCCCAGGTACGCGGGACCGTGCGGTTCGCCGACGCGGTCGGCCGGATGCGGGAGCTGGGCGCGGCGCGCTTCCTGGAGGTCGGGCCGGACGCCGCGCTGACCGCGATGGTCCGGCAGCACGACCTGGGAGAGGACGTCGTGGCGATCTCCGTGCTCGACCGAAGGCACGACGACGGGTTCGCGCTCTGGTCGTTCGTGGCGCGTGCCTTCATCGCGGGTGTCGCCTGGGACTGGCGGGCGCTGCTCGGCGGAAACGGCGAGAACGACAGAAACAGCGAGAACAGCGGAAACGGCAGGAACACCGGAAACGGCGGAAATGCCGTCATCGTTCCGCTGCCCACCTACCCCTTCAAGCGGGAGCGCCTGTGGCTCCTGCCGCCGGCCGAAGACGGGACCGCCGCCGGAATCGGCGCCGAGGATCCGGGCCACCCGCTGCTCACCGCCTCGATCGCCGTGCCGGACGGAGCACAGACCCTCTACACGGGAGTGCTCTCCCAGCGGCGGCAGCCGTGGCTGGCGGACCACGCGCTGGCGGGTACGCCGGTCCTCCCGGCCACCGCCCTCGTGGATCTGCTGGGATGGCTGGCGGATCGGCACGGCATGACGACGGTGCGGGAGCTCACGCTGCACGCCCCCGTCACGGTCGGTACGGAGGAGGAGGTGCACCTGCGGGTCACGGTGGCGGACGCCACGGTGCGGGTGCACGCGCGCTCCGGCGGGGAACAGGCCGACGGCGAGTGGACCCTGCACGCCGAGGCCGTGCTTGACGGTGACGGCCCCGTACCCGGCTGGTCGGGTCACCGCCCGCCCGAGGCACGCGCGGTGGACGTCACGGGGATCTACGAGGTCTTCGCCGAGCGCGGGTACGACTACGGCCCGGCGTTCCAGGGCCTGCGCGCACTGTGGACGACCGGGGACGAGCTCTACGCCGAGGTGGACACCGGCGGCGACCTCGTCCCGGGGCTGCTCGACGCCGCCCTGCACGCGTGGATCGCCGACGCGGGCGAGGTGGAGGGAGGCGTCCAGGTGCCGCACACCTGGCGGGAGGTGCGCGTGCACGGCCTGCCGCGCGGGCCGCTGCGGGTCAGGATCCGGCACACCGGTGAAGGGACGTTCGCCCTCGACGTGATCAACGCGGCCGGCGCGGACGACAGGGGCGGCGCCGCGGCACGTCCGGTGCTGTCGGCCGGTGAGGTCCGGGTGCGCAGGGTCGAGGAGAGTGCCCTGTCACGCGGCGGGGTCTCGGCCCGGCCGTACGAGCTCGCCTGGATCCCCGCTCAGCCGGCCGCCACGGCACCGGCGGGCGAGGAGGGCGGCGGGCACGGCGAGGACACGATCGTGCTGACCTCCGGCGGGCACGGCCTGGACCTGCCGTTCGCCACGGTCTCCTACGAGGCGGAGCAGGACGACCCGGCCGCCGCCGTCCGCGCCTGCCTTCTGGCGGTCCGCGAGAGCATCCTCACGCTGCCCGAGCGGACACACCTGGTGGTGGTGACGCGCGGGGCGGTCGCGGTGGACGGTGACGACCGGCTGCCGGGGCTGGCGGAGGCCTCGCTGTGGGGCCTGGTCCGCGCCGCACGCAGGGAGTACCCCGGACGGATCAGCATCGTCGACGTCGACGGGCACGGGGAGTCGTCCGCGCTGCTGCCGCACGCGGTGGCGGCCAGGCCCGGTGAGCTCGCCATCCGCCGGGGAGAGGCGTTCCGGCCGCGCCTGCGCGCGGTGACGGGCTCGCCCGGCACCCCACCTGAGCTCGGGACGGGCACCGTGCTGGTGAGCGGCGCCGGCGGCGCGCTCGGCGCCGCGGTCGTCCGCCACCTCGTCGCCGAGTACGGCGCCCGGCATCTCCTGCTGGTCAGCAGGCGCGGCGACGCCGATCCGGCGCTGCGCGCCCTCGCCGGGGAACTCGGCGACCGGGCGCGGATCCGGACGGCCGCGTGCGACCTCGCGGACACGGCGGCCACCGAGGCACTGCTCGCCGGTGTCGACCAGGACAGACCGCTCGGTGCCGTGTTCCACATAGCCGGCACGCTCGACGACGCGGTGCTGGAGAACACGACCGGCGAGCGGCTGGAACGGGTCCTGCGCCCCAAGGTGGACGCGGCCTGGAACCTGCACCGCCTCACCGGGGATCTGCCGCTGACGGCGTTCGTGCTGTTCTCCTCGGTCGCGGGCGTGCTGGGCAACGCCGGGCAGACGGGCTACGCGGCGGCGAACGCCTTCCTGGACGCGCTCGCCCACCACAGGCGGGCGGCGGGCCTGCCGGGCGCGTCTCTCGCCTGGGGTTTGTGGGAGACCGGATCGGACACCGGGATGGCGGCCGGGCTCGACGGAGCGGCGCGGGCCAGGCTCGACAGGCTGGGCATCCGCGCGCTGCCCGTCGACGCGGGGCTGGATCTGCTCGACAGGTCGCTGGCGAGCGGCCTGGCCGTGGTGGTACCCGCCTGGTTCGATCGGGCGGCGCTCGTCCGCGGACAGGACGACCTTCCCGACGTGCTCGGTGACCTGGTTCCCGCCCGGCCCGCCGTGGCGGCCGTGCCGCTCGCCCGGCGCCTGCACGGCATGGACGAGACCGTGTCGCGCGCCGTGTCGCGCGCCGTGGTGCGCGACACGGTCGCCGGCCGGGTCGCGGAGGTGCTCGGGCTCGCGGGACCGGCGCAGGTTCCCGACGACCGGGGACTGTTCGACCTGGGTCTCGACTCGCTGACGGCGATCGAGCTGCGCGACCGGCTGGGCGCCGAGGTCGGTGAGCGGCTTCCCGCGACCGTGCTGTTCGACCACCCGACCGTACGGGCGCTGACCGAGCACCTGCTGGAGCACCTGCTGGAGCGCAGCGCCCTCGCCCGGCCCGCGTTCGACACCACGGCGCTGGACACCTGGGTCTCCTCGGCCTCGGACCTGGACCCCGGCCACCGGCGTCGCGTCGACCTGGTCCGGGCGCTGCGGGCCGCGCTGAACGCGCTGGAGGTCGGCGAGACCGCCGTGAACGGCGCGGGAGAGCCGCTCTTTGGCGTGGATTCAGCGTCCGATGATGAGCTGTTCGGGCTGCTGGACCGAGAACTGAGCGACTGATCCGACGTCTCGGGCACTTTCGAGGACGACCACGGGGAGCGGTTCACCGATGGCGAACGAAGACAGGTTCCGCGAGTACCTCCGGCGCACCACGGCCGACCTGATGCGCACCCGCGCGGCACTGGAACGACTGGAACAGGCCGCCCGCGAGCCGCTGGCGATCGTCTCCATGGCCTGCAGGTACCCCGGCGGCGTCCGGTCGCCGGAGGACCTGTGGCGACTGGTGGAGGGGGGGACCGACGCGATCGGCCCGTTCCCGAATGACCGCGGCTGGCCGCTGGAGAAGCTGATCGACCCCGACCCGGACAGGGAGGGCACCAGCTACGCCGCCGAGGGCGGCTTCCTGTACTCCGCCGCCGACTTCGACCCCGAGCTGTTCGGCGTCAGCCCTCGCGAGGCGCTGACGATCGACCCGCAGCAGCGGCTGCTCCTGCAGACCGCCTGGGAGGTGTTCGAGCGCGCCGGGATGGACCCGCGCTCCCTGTCGGGGGAGCGGATCGGGGTGTTCGCCGGCGTCATGTACTCCGACTACGGTTCCCGCCACGTCCGCGCACCCGAGGGTTTCGAGGGGTTCGTCGGCACGGGAAGCGCGGGAAGCATCGCCTCGGGCCGCGTCGCCTACACCTTCGGGTTGCAGGGACCCGCGGTCACCGTGGACACCGCGTGCTCGTCATCGCTGGTGGCGCTGCACTACGCGGCGCAGGCGGTGCGCCGGGGAGACTGCGAGATGGCCGTCGCGGGCGGGAGCACGGTCATGGCCACCCCGGCGACGTTCGTCGAGTTCAGCCGCCAGCGCGGGCTGTCGCCAGACGGCCGCTGCAAGGCGTACGCCGCTTCGGCCGACGGCACCGGCTGGGCGGAAGGGGTCGGTCTGGTGCTCGTCGAGCGCCTCTCGGAGGCCCGGCGCAGGGGACACCCGATCGTCGCGGTGCTGCGCGGCAGCGCGGTCAACTCCGACGGCGCGAGCAGCCGGCTGTCGGCGCCCAACGGGGTGGCGCAGCGGCGGGTGATCCTCGCCGCGCTGGCCGACGCCGGTCTCGACCCCGCCGAGGTGGACGCCGTCGAGGGGCACGGCACCGGCACCGGCCTGGGAGACCCGATCGAGGCGGGCGCCCTCATGGAGACCTACGGCCGGGCACGTCCGGCGACGGATCCGGTGTGGCTGGGCTCGCTCAAGTCCAACATCGGGCACACCCAGGCCGCGGCGGGCATCGGCGGTGTGATGAAGATGGCGATGGCGATGCGGCACGGGGTGCTCCCGGCGAGCCTGCACATCGACGAGCCGTCACCGCACGTCGACTGGGACGCCGGAGGGCTCGCCCCGCTCACCGGGGCGAGGGCGTGGCCGAAGCGGGACCGCCCGCGCCGGGCCGGGGTCTCCTCGTTCGGGATCAGCGGCACGAACGCGCACGTCGTCATCGAGGAGCCCGCGGAGGAGCCCCTGGAGAAGTCACCCGAGAAGTCACCCGAGAAGCGGTCCGGGGCGCCGGAGTCCTCGCGGACGGGCGGCACCGGGGCTCCGGCGCCGGTGGTGTGGACGGTGTCCGGGCACACCGAGCAGGCGCTGCGTGACCAGATCGGCCGGCTGCGGGCACACGTGGCGGAGAATCCGGGCCTGTCCCCGGCCGACGTCGCCCACAGCCTCCGCACCGGGCGCGCCGAACTGTCCCACCGCGCGGTCGCCGTCGGTACCGACCTCGACCGGCTCGCCGGGGAACTGGCGCTGGTGGAACAGGGGCTTCCCTCCCGGCGCGCGGTGCGGGGCGAGGCGACGGTGAACGGGCGGCCGGTCTTCGTGTTCCCCGGCCAGGGGTCGCAGTGGGCCGGGATGGCCCGCGATCTCCTCGCCGCCTCAGAACCGTTCGGCGACGAGATGCGGCGGTGCGCCGAGGCACTGGCGCCGCACGTCGGCTGGGACCTGCTGGAGGTGGTGTCCTCCGGTGAGGAGACCCTGCTCGGCCGGGTCGACGTGGTGCAGCCCGCCCTGTTCTCGATGATGGTCTCGCTCGCCGCGGTGTGGCGTTCCCTCGGGGTGGAACCGGCGGCGGTGGTGGGACATTCGCAGGGTGAGATCGCCGCCGCCCATGTCGCGGGAGCCCTGGACCTGGCCGACGCGGCGGCGCTGGTGGCCCGGCGCAGCGCCGCCCTCGCGGACATCGCGGGGAGCGGGGCGATGGCGTCGATCGGCCTGCCCGCCGGAGAAGTACGTCGCCGGCTCGGCGGCCGCGACGAGATCGTCGTCGCCGCGGTCAACGGTCCGGACGCGACCGTGGTGTCCGGGGAGGCGGGCGCGGTGCGCGACCTCGTCGCCCGCTGCGAGGCCGAAGGGGTGCGGGCGCGGCTCGTCCCCGTCGACTACGCGTCCCATTCACCGGCCGTCGAACCGCTGCGGGAGCCTCTGCTCGCCCGGTTCGCCGGTCTCCGCCCGCGGACGTCCGCCGTCGGTTTCTTCTCCACGGTCACGGCCGCCGAGATCGACACGAGCGCGCTCGGTGCCGGGTACTGGTACGACAACCTTCGCCGCCCGGTTCGCCTGACCGAGACCGTCACCGCGCTCCTGGAGGCGGGCCACCGGTGCTTCCTCGAGGTCAGCCCCCATCCGGTGCTCGTGGCTCCGCTGCGCGACACCTTCGACGAGGCCGGTGTGGAGGCGCACGCGCTGGCCACGCTCCGTCGCGGCGACGGCGGGCTGGATCAGCTGCTCACCTCGGCCGGGAGCCTGTTCGCGGCCGGTCTCGGCGTCGAGTGGGGGGCGGCCACGCTGGGACGCCGCGTCGCCCTGCCCACCTACGCGTTCCAGGAGCGGCGATTCTGGCTCGACACCCGCACCGAGGGGGCGCCGCTCTCGACCGGCCCCGCCGGGGCGGGGCACCCGCTCCTGGAGGTGGTCGTGGAGCCGGCGGACGGGCGGGCGGTGCTGTTCACCGGAGGTGTGCCCGGCGGGCCTGGCGGCTGGGCCCGCGAGCACCGGCTCGGAGAGCGTCCGGTGCTCGTCGGGAGCGCGCTGGTCGAGCTGGCGCTCGCGGCCGGAGAGCGTCTCGGCCTGCCGAGGGTGGACGACGTCGCACTTCTCGCCCCGGTGGACGTGCCGGACGGTCCCGTACAGGTCCAGGTGGAGGTGAACGCCGAGGACGGCGGCGCAGGTGCGACGTTCACGATCCACGCCCGGCCGGGAGGCGGGGACACCGGAGACCCCGGAGGCGCTGTGAAGCCGTGGAGGTTGCACGCCTCGGGCTCGCTGGGCGCGGGCGACGCCGACGTCGCCGACATCGTGGCGCGGGCGGGGATCTCGGAGGCGTGGCCGCCTGCGGACGCCGAGCCCGTCGACGTGGACGCCGGTTACGCCCTCCTGGCCGACGCGGGCGTGCGCTACGGCCCCCGCCTGCGCCGCGTGGGTGCCGCCTGGCGCTCGGCCGGTGACGTGTTCGCCGAGGTGACCCCGCCGGACGGGGACGGAGGCCGGACCGGCGAGGGCGGCGAGGGCGGCGAGGGCGGCGAGGGATTCGTGCTCCATCCCGCTCTGCTGGACGGGATGGCGCAGGTGGCCTTCCTCGACCGGGCGGCCGCTGCCTCCGACCGGGGTGAGCGGCCCGAGGCGGTCGTGCCGTTCAGCTGGAGCGGCGTACGGTCGTACGCCGCCGCGACGGGCCCGGTACGCGTCCGCCTGACTTGGACCGGACCGGACGCCTTCTCGCTCGCCGCGTTCGACGCCACGGGCCGGACGGTGCTGAGCGTCAAGGAGGTGCGCGTCCGCCCGGCCACCGAGGGGTCCGGCGAGGCGCAGGCCCCCGCTCCCGTCTCCGTCCCCTGGGCGCACCGCGCGGTGCGACGTTCTCGGGAAGGGGCCGGGCGGGCCGCTCCCGAGGACGCCGGGCCGGTGGACGTACTGGCGGGGCTTTCCGGGAGCGAGCGGGAGGAGCGGATGCTGGACCTGGTCGGGCGGGCGGTCGCCGGTATCCTCGGCTACGAATCCGCCCGGGACGTCCGCCCGGACCGGCCCTTCCGCGACCTCGGACTCGACTCCATGACGGGGGTGCGGCTCAGGGACCATCTGAGCGGCCTTCTGGGCCGCCGCCTGCCGAGCACGCTCGTGTTCGACCATCCGAGCCCGCGTGCCCTGGCCCGCCACCTGAGCCGTACCGCGCCGGAGGGCCCGTCCCACGCCGTGGCCCGGCGCGGGCGGGAGGCCGAGGACCCCATCGCGATCGTCGCGATGGCCTGCCGCTACCCGGGTGGCGTCAGCACCCCCGAACAGCTGTGGGAGCTGCTGGAAGCGGGTGGGGACGCGGTCGGGCCGTTTCCCGACGACCGGGGCTGGGACCTGGGCGCCCTGTTCGACGACGACCCGGACAACCCGGGGACGTCCTACGCGCGCGACGGCGGGTTCCTCCACGAGGCCGCCGACTTCGACGCGGACTTCTTCGAGATGAATCCGCGCGAGGCCAAGGCCGCCGATCCGCAGCAGCGGCTGCTGCTGGAGACCTCGTGGGAGGCGTTCCAGCGCGCGGGCATCGACCCGGCCGGCCTGCGCGGCTCCCGGACCGGTGTCTACGTCGGCCTGATCTACACCGAGTACGGCGGCCGGGCGCAGGACGACCCGCGCGAGTACGGAGGGTATCTGGGCACCGGCAGCGCCGGGAGCGTGGCCTCGGGCCGGATCGCCTACACCTACGGCCTGCAGGGGCCCGCGATCACCGTGGACACGGCCTGCTCGTCCTCGCTGGTGGCGCTCCACCTGGCGGAGCGGGGGCTGCGCGACGGGGAGTGCGATCTCGCGCTGGTCGGCGGGGCCACGCTCATGGCCACACCCGCGACCTTCGTGGAGTTCAGCCGCCAGCGCGGGCTCTCACCCGACGGACGGTGCCGCGCGTTCGCCGACGCCGCCGACGGCACGGGCTTCAGCGAGGGCGTCGGGCTGCTGCTGGTGGAACGACTGTCGGACGCGCGGCGCAACGGGCATCCCGTGCTGGCCGTGCTCAAGGGGTCGGCGGTGAACCAGGACGGCGCCAGCAACGGGCTCACCGCGCCCAACGGCCCCGCCCAGGAACGGGTGATCGAGGAGGCCCTGCGCGTCGCGCGCCTCTCACCGGCCGACGTGGACGCGGTGGAGGCGCACGGCACCGGCACCACCCTGGGCGACCCGGTGGAGGCGCGGGCGCTGCTCGCCACGTACGGGGCGGCGCGCGGGGACCGCCCGCCGCTCATGCTGGGCTCGCTCAAGTCCAACGTCGGGCACACCCAGGCGGCGGCCGGCGTCGGCGGGATCATCAAGATGGTCATGGCGCTGGAGCGCGGGACGCTGCCGCGCACGCTGCACGTCGACAGGCCGTCGCGCCACGTCGACTGGGAGCGGGGCGGTGTCGCGCTGCTCACCGAGAACACCCCCTGGCCCGCCGGGAAGCGTCCGCGGCGGTTCGGGGTCTCCGCCTTCGGCATGAGCGGGACCAACGCGCACGTCGTCATCGAGGAGCCGCCCGCGCCCGAGGCCGCTCCCGCACCGGAGCCTTTCGGCGGACCGGTCCCGCTCGTCCTGTCGGCGAGGTCGGCACGCGCGCTCGGAGGCGAGGCGCGGCGGCTGCGCGCCTACCTGGAGCGGCATCCGCGGGTCGCCCTCGCCGATGTCGCGGCCGCCCTGGTGACCACCAGGGCCGAGTTCGGCCACCGCGCGGTCGTCGTGGCCGGCGATCGCGAGGAGGCGCTGGCGGGGTTGTCCGCCGTCGCGGACGGTGCGCCGTCGGCGTCGGCGGTGAGCGGGTACGCCGGGGACTCGCGCCTGCCGGTCCTTGTCTACCCCGGCCAGGGCGCGCAGTGGGAGGGCATGGCCCGCGCGCTGCTCACCGAGTCGCCGGTCTTCGCCCGCAGGATGGGCGAATGCGCCGACGCCCTCGACCCGGTGACCGGGTGGTCGCTGCTGGACGCGCTGCGCGGCGGCGTCGGCCTGGGGCGGGTGGACGTGGTGCAGCCGGTCCTGTGGGCGGTGATGACCGGGCTCACCGCGCTCTGGGAGTCCTTCGGCGTACGGCCCGCCGCCGTCATCGGTCACTCGCAGGGCGAGATCGCCGCCGCGCTCGCCGCGGGCGCGCTGTCACTGGAGGAGTCGGCGGCGGTGGTGGCGTTGCGCAGCCGGGCCATCCGCAAGATCGCGGGCGGCGGGGCGATGCTGTCGGTCGCGGCCTCGCGGGAGCGGGTGCACGCGGTCCTCGAGAATCTCGGGCTCTCAGAGAACACAGAGAGCACGGGGAACGCGGGGAACGCGGGGAACGCGGGGGACGCGGGGGACGCAGGGGACGCGGTGTCGGTCGCCGCGCTCAACGGACCGGCCTCGACCGTCGTCGCCGGCGAGGCCGGGGCGGTGCGCCGCGTGGAACGGGCACTGGAGGAGCTTGGCGTGCGGGTACGGCCGGTGGACGTGGACTACGCCTCCCACTCGCCCCAGGTCGAGGCGCTCGAAGCCGAACTGCTGGAGATCCTGCCGTCGCCCGCGCCGGGCCGCGCGTTCACCGCCGGTGTCTTCTCCACCGTCACCGGCGCGGCGATCGAGCCGGGTGACGGCACCGGCTTCGGTAGCCCCGGCTACTGGTACCGCAATCTCCGCCGGCCGGTGCTGCTGCAGGCCGCGGTGGAGGCGGCGGCCGAGGCGGGGCACGAGGTGTTCGTCGAGGTGAGCCCGCACCCCGTCGTCGGGACGGGAGTCCAGGAGATCCTGGAGGCGCTCCCCGGGGTGGAACGGCCCGCCGTGCTGGGCACGCTGCGCAGGGACGACGGGGGCATGGCACGGGTGCTGGTCTCGGTGGCCGAGGCCTGGGTGAACGGGGTCCGGGTCGACTGGCCGGGGTACCTCGGCGAGCGCCGAGGGCGGGTGCCGGTCCTGCCGACCTACGCCTTCGACCGGCACCGGTACTGGCTGGACGCGCCGGTGCCCACCACCGGGATCCCCGCGGGCGCGCGGCCGGTCACGCATCCGCTGCTGTCCACGGCCGTGCGCGCGGCGTCCGAGGACGGCCTGCTGCTTTTCGGCAGGCTCTCCCTGGACGACCAGCCGTGGCTGGGCGATCACGTGGTGGACGGCGCGGTCCTGGTCCCCGGCGCGGTCCTCGCCGAACTGGCGGGCCACGCGGGGGAGCTGGCCGGTGTCGCGCGGGTGGACGAGCTGACCCTCCGGCGCCCGCTGGTGCTCGACGACTCCGGCGCGGTCGAGATCCAGGTGACCGTGGGCCCGGCCGAGCGGGACGGTCTGCGCCCCGTCGGGGTTCACGCGCGACCGGCGGACACCGGTGACCCGCTGGGTGCGCCGTGGACGGTGTACGCCGCCGGCTCGCTCGCCCCGCTCCCCGCACCCGCCGCCCCGCCGGTTCGTGCCGAGTGGCCGCCACCCGGCGCGGTGCCCGTCGACGTCGGCGGGCTGTACGAGGACCTGGCCGCCAGGGGCTATCACTACGGCCCGGCCTTCCGCGGCCTGCGCGGGGCGTGGCGGTCGGGGGAGGAGGTCATCGCGGAGGTGTTCCTGGAGGGCCCGCCCGGGTACCGCGTCGCGCCCACGCTGCTTGACGCCGCGCTGCACGCCGTCGGGCTCGCGGGCCTGTTCCCCGACGACGGCGCCGTACGGTTGCCCTTCGCCTGGCGTGGCCTCACCCGGTACGCCGCCGCGCCCTCGGCGGTACGGGTACGCGTACGCCGCACCGGAGAGGAGACGGTCGCGGTCGACCTGACCACGGCCGAGGGCGACCCGGTGGCGGGCATCGAGGCGGTGACGTTCCGCGCGGCCGACCCGGCGGACCTCGCCGCGGCGGGCACGGAGGACCTGCTGTACGAACTCATCTGGGACCCTGTGCGCCCCGGCGCCGGTGTGCCGCGCGAACGCGTGCGAGTCCTCGGCGCTCCCGGAAACACCGGGGAGACCGCGGATGCCGAGGAGACCGCCCACCCGCGACTCGGCGCGGTGCTCGCGGCGCTGGACGCGGGAGAGCCCGCGCCCGAGGTGCTCGTCGTCTCGGCGGGCGAGGAGGCCGGGCCCGTACCGGAGGCGGTCCGAGCCGCCCTGCTGCGGGTGCTCGAAACGCTCCGGCGAGGGCTGGCCGACGACAGGCTGGCGGAAACGCTGTTCGTGGTGCGCACCTGCCGCGCCGTGGAGGCGGTTCCCGGCGAGCGCGCCGGCGCGCTCGCCGGCGCCGGAGTGTGGGGGCTGGTCCGCGGTGTGCAGGCCGAGGAGCCCGGCCGGGTGGTGATCGTGGACACCGAGACCGTCTCCACGCCGCTGTCGGAGGTCCTGGACGCCGTGGCGTCCGGCGAGCCGCAGATCGCGATCAGGGGCGGCGGGACACTGGTGCCCAGGCTCCGGCGACGCCGGCGCGACCCGGTACCGTCCGGCGCGGGCAACTGGCGGCTGGAGGCGGCCGAGAGCGGGGTGGCCGACGATCTGGCGTACCGGCCCGTCGAGGACAGGCCACTGGGCCGGGGAGAGGTCAGGGTCGCCGTCCGCGTCGCCGGCCTGAACTTCCGCGACGCGATGCTCACCCTGGGCATGTACCCGGGCGCGGCGGATCTGGGCACCGAGGGCGCCGGGGTGGTGCTCGCGGTCGGGGCCGACGTGACCGGTATCGGTCCCGGCGACCGGGTGATGGGTCTCATCTCCGGGGGGATAGGGCCCGAGGCCGTCACCGACCACCGTCTGCTGGTACCGATCCCGCAGGGCATGTCGTTCGCCCAGGCGGCGACCGTGCCCGCGGTGTTCCTCACCGCCTACTACGCCCTGCGCGACCTGTCCGGCGCCCGCCGGGGGGAGTGGGTCCTGGTACACTCCGCCGCGGGCGGCGTCGGCGGGGCGGCGATCCAGCTGGCGCGCCACTGGGGGCTGACCGTGTTCGGCACCGCGAGCCCCGCCAAATGGCCCGCGCTCGAAGAGGCCGGACTGCCCCCCGGCAGGATCGCCGGCTCCCGGGACCTGGCGTTCGCCGGGGCGGTGCGGGAGGCGACCGGCGGGCGCGGCGTGGACATCGTGCTGAACTCGCTCGCCCGCGAGTTCGTGGACGCCTCACTCGAACTGCTCGCTCCCGGCGGGCGGTTCATCGAGATGGGCAAGACCGACGTACGAGACCCCGAGGAGGTCCGCGCCCGGCACGGCGTGCACTACCGGGCGTTCGACCTGGCCGAGGCGGGGCCGGACCGGATCGGCCGGATGCTCGCCGAGCTCGCGGACCTGTTCGAGAGCGGGATCCTCACGCCGCTCCCGGTCACCTCCTGGGACGCCGGGCGGGCGCCGGACGCCGTCCGCCATCTCGGACTCGCCCGGCACGTGGGCAAGGTGGCCCTCCGGATCCCGGGGCCGATCCGTGCCGGCGGCACGGTCCTGGTCACCGGCGCGACCGGCGGTGTGGGCAGGCTTGTCGCGCTGCACCTGGCCAGGGAACACGGCGTCGGGCACCTGCTGCTGCTGAGCAGGCGGGGCGCCCTCGCGGAGGGCGCCGGACGGCTCCGTGCGGAACTCGGCGGGCTCGGCGTGAAGGTGACGATCGCCGCCGCGGACGTGGCGGACGCCGGCGCGCTGGCCCGCGTGCTCGCGGAGGTCCCCGACGAGCATCCCCTCACGGCCGTGGTGCACGCGGCCGGGGTCCTGGACGACGCGACGCTCGCCAACCTCGTCCCGGAACGGCTCGACGCGGTGCTGCGGCCCAAGGTGGACGGCGCCTGGAACCTGCACGAGCTCACCAGGGACCTCGACCTCGCCGCGTTCGTGCTGTTCTCCTCCGCCGCGGGGATCGTGGGCAGCGCCGGGCAGTCGGCCTACGCGGCGGCCAACGTCTTCCTCGACGCCCTCGCCGTGGCCAGGACCCGCGAAGGGCTCCCCGCCACCTCGATCGCCTGGGGACTGTGGCGGTCGGAGAGCACCATGACCGGCTCGCTCTCCGCCGTCGACCGGGCCAGGATGGCGCGGTCCGGGCTGCTGCCGCTGTCACCGGGACGCGGCCTGGCACTGCTGGACGCGGCGATGGCGGCGCCGGAGCCGACCCTGGCCGCGGTCCGGCTGGACCTCGCGAGGCTGGCGGGAGTCCCCGACCCGGCCCCGCCGCTGCGGTCCCTGGTGCGCGGCCGCGCACTTTCGGCGAAGGCCGACGGCTCCGGCGGGTCCGGCTCCGCCGAGCCCGCGCTGGCGCGGATGCTCGCCGACACCGAGCCGGCGCGCCGCGGGGAGCTGATGACCGAGACGGTCTTCCGGTATGTGGAGGCGGTGCTCGGGCGGGCTCCGGGGGAGGCGGCCGAGGAGGGCCGCAGCTTCAAGGAGCTCGGCTTCGACTCGCTGACCGCGGTCGAACTGCGCAACCGGCTCGGCAAGGCCACCGGGCTGCGGCTCCCGGCGACCATCGTGTTCGACCATCCGACCCCGGCCGCTCTCGCCGGCCACCTGCTCGGCCGGCTCGCCCCGGCCGAGCGGGAACCGGGCGTGCGGGAACCGGGCGCGGGGGCGGGCGAGGAGGTCCCGGCGACCGCCGAGGAGCTGTTCAGGTTCATCGACTCCGAGCTTCGATCCTAGGGATGGCGGGCGGTATGAGTGACGAGAAGAAGCTGGTCGAGTACCTCCAGTGGACGACCGGCGAGCTCGCCCGGGTGAAGAGGGAGCTGGCCGCGCTGTCGACCCCGGACCCGGTGGCCGTGGTCGCGATGGCCTGCCGCTACCCCGGCGGGGTGCGCTCGCCCGAGGACCTGTGGCGGGTGGTCGCCGACGGCGTCGACACCGTCGGCGAGCCGCCGCGGGACCGCGGCTGGGACGCGGCCCTGCGGGAGCGGGCGAGGGCCGGCGGCTTCCTGGACGACGCGGCCGGATTCGACGCCGCCTTCTTCGGGATCTCCCCCAGGGAGGCCGTGGCGATGGATCCGCAGCACCGGCAGCTGCTGGAGGTCTCCTGGGAGGCCCTGGAGCGCGCGGGGATCGTCCCGAGGTCGCTGCGGGGCAGCCGGACCGGGGTGTTCACCGGGGTGATCTACCAGGACTACGCGCCCGCGATCGACGACGCGCCCCCCGAGCTCGACGGCTACCTCATGACCGGCAACGCGGCGAGTGTGGCGTCCGGGCGGGTGGCGTACACCTTCGGCTTCGAGGGGCCCGCGCTCAGCGTCGACACCGCCTGCTCGTCCTCGCTCGTGGCGATCCACCTCGCCGCCGACTCGCTGCGCCGCTCCGAGTGCGACCTCGCGCTCGCCGGAGGGGTGACGGTGATGGCCACCCCCCGGGTCTTCGTGGAGTTCGGGCTCCAGGGCGGGCTCGCCGCGGACGGCCGCTGCAAGGCGTTCGCCGACGCGGCCGACGGCACCGGCTTCGGCGAGGGCGTGGGGGTGCTGGTGCTGGAGCGGCTCGGGGACGCCCTGCGCAACGGGCACCCGGTCCTGGCGGTGATCCGCGGCTCGGCGATCAACTCCGACGGGGCGAGCAACGGGCTCACCGCGCCGAGCGGGACCGCCCAGGAGAAGGTGATCGAGGCGGCCCTGCGCGGCGCGGGGCTGTCGCCGGCCGAGGTGGACGCGGTCGAGGCGCACGGGACCGGCACCGCGCTCGGGGACCCGATCGAGGCGGGCGCCCTGATCGCGGCCTACGGCACCGCGAGGCGACGACCGCTGTGGCTGGGTTCGGTCAAGTCGAACCTGGGGCACACGCAGGCCGCGGCGGGAGTCGCCGGTGTGATCAAGATGGTGCAGGCGCTGCGGCACGGCGTGCTGCCCGCGACGCTGCACGTGGCCGATCGGTCCACCCTGGTCGACTGGGACGACGGCGGGGTGGCACCGCTGGAGCGCGCCCTTCCCTGGCCGCGCGGCGACCGTCCGCGCAGGGCGGGTGTCTCCTCGTTCGGGATCAGCGGGACCAACGCGCACCTGCTCGTCGAGGAGGCGCCGGTGGCCGAAGGGGAGTCACCGGCTGCGGGGGCCGAGGCAGGGAACCCGCCGGTGGCCGTCCCCTGGCTCCTTTCCGGCAAGACGCCCGAGGCGGTGCGGGCACAGGCCGCCCGGCTGGGTGACCTCCTGCGCTCGGGAAGGGAGACCGATCTCGCCGCCGTGGCCCGCACCCTGGCGGGACGGCGCTCGGAGTTCAGGTACCGGGCGGTGGCGCTCGGCTCCGGCGCCGCCGAGCTCACCCGCGAACTGGACGCGCTCGCCGGGCCGTCCGGCCCGATCGTCACGGCGAGCGCGGCGCCGAAGGTGGCGTTCGTGTTCAGCGGCCAGGGGACCCAGCGGGCGCGGATGGGACGCGAGCTGTACGAGAGGTTCCCGGTCTACGCCGAGGCGTTCGACGCCGCCTGCGCCGCACTGGACCTGGCCAGACGGGTCCACCACGCCGAAGGCCCGCCCCTGGGCGAGGTGGTGTCCGCCGCGGCCGACGGCCCGCTGGGAGGGCTGCTGCGGCGCACGGAGTTCGCCCAGCCCGCGCTGTTCGCCACCCAGCTCGCGCTCTGCCGGCTCGCCGAGCACCTGGGCCTGGTCGCCCACGCGCTGCTCGGCCACTCCGTCGGGGAGCTCACCGCGGCACACGTCGCCGGGGCGCTCTCGCTGGAGCAGGCCGCGCGCCTGGTCGTGGTACGGGCACTGGCGATGCAGTCCGCGCCGGAAGGCGGGGGCATGGTGTCGCTGCGGGCCCCCGAGGCGGAGGTGCGGGCATCCCTGGCCGAGCTGGACGGACGGGTGTCCGTGGCGGCGGTCAACGGGCCGAGGTCGACCGTGGTCTCCGGCGACGCGGACGCGGTGCGGGGACTGGGCGCCCGATGGCGCTCCCGTGGGGTGCGTACGAAGGCGCTCGCGGTCGGCCATGCCTTCCACTCGCCGCACATGGACCCCGCGCTGCCGCGGCTGGTGGAGGCGGCGGCGGGACTGGACGTCGGCGAACCCGCGACCCCCCTGGTCTCCAACACCACGGGCCTGGTGGCGACGCGGGACGAGCTGGCCGCGCCGGACTACTGGGCCGCCCAGGTGCGCGGCACGGTCCGTTTCCACGACGGCGTGCTCACCCTGCGGGGCCTGGGCGTCGACACCTTCGTCGAGATCGGTCCCGACACCACGATGACCGGCATGATCGCGGACTGCCTGGCAGGGGAGCGGGACGGCGTGTCGGCGATCCCGCTGGTGCGAGACCCCGCAGCGGAGGCCCGGTCGGTGTTGCGCGGTGCCGCGCAGGCCCACGCGCGCGGCGTGCGGATCGACTGGGAGAAGGTGCTCGGCGAGGGGCCGGTCGCCGATCCGGCCACCGTGCCGACCTACCCGTTCCGGCACGAACGCTACTGGCTCATCCCGCCGAGAAGACACGGACGGGACCTGCCACCGTACGAGCCGACGACGGCACCGGCCGCCGCGTCGCCGGCGCCGTCGTCGGGGCCGCCGCCCGGCCTGCCCGAGGGCGAGCGCCACGACCTCCTGACGTCGCTGGTGCTGACGGCGGTGGCCGACGCGCTCGGCCACTCCCACGGCGCGATCGGCCCGGCGGACGACCTGACCCAGATCGGCATCACCTCCTTCGGCGCGCTGGAGATCGCCGCCAGGCTCTCCAGGGAGATCGGCGTCGACGTGCGGGTGGGGCTGGTGCTCGACCACGGCACCGCCCGCGAACTCGCGTTCCGGCTGGAGGAACTGCTCGGCCCGCAGAACGCGCCGGCACTGCTGGAGAAGCGATGACCTCCACGAGCGCCGAGGCGCGCGCGTGCCTGCGCTCGCTGCACCGCGAGGGGGCGCTCGCGGCGCGCTACGACGAGGTCGCGGCACTGCTGGCCGCGATGGACGAGGAGGACGCCGCCCGGTCGGCGCGGCTGCTGGAGCGGGTCGACGTGGAGGCCGCCCGCGAACATCATCCGGGGCTTCCGCTCGCGGCCGTGACCGTCACCGGACACGGCACGCTCGGTGCGCTGCGCACCGCGCTCATCGGCGAGCTGGCCCGCCACGGATATCTGCCGGACGTCCGGCTCGCCGACTTCGGCTCGTACGCGTTCGAGCTGGGCGATCCCGGCAGTGCCCTGTACGCCGGACGGCCCGACGTGACCGTCTGCGTACTCGACCACGCGGCCGTGTTCGACGAGGTCGGCGTGCCGTTCACGGTGGACGACGTGGAGCGCGTGCTGGAGGAGAAGCTGGCGCTGTGGCGGCGGCTGGCGGCGCGGTTCGGGGAGAGCGGGTCCGGCGCGCTCGTGTTCAACACCGTGCCGCTGCCCCGGGTGTGGCAGGCGCAGTTGCTGGACCATCCGTCCAGGGCGCGGCTCGGCGCGGTCTGGCGGCGGGCCAACGCCGAGTTGCTGGCGTTCGGCGAGTCGGTGGAGCGGGTCGTGGTGATGGACCTCGACCCGCTGCTGACGGCGCCGATCGAGCTGTCCGATCCGCGGTTCGAGGTCTACGCGCGGGCGCACCTGTCGGACGCCCTGCTCGGCGCGTACGCCCGTGAACTGGCCCATCTGGTGCGGGCCCGGACCGGGCGTACCAGGAAGGTGCTCGCCGTCGACCTCGACCAGACGCTGTGGGGCGGAGTCCTCGGCGACGACGGGGTGGAGGGCATCGAGGTGGCCCACGGACGGCGAGGCGAGGCCTTCCAGCGGTTCCAGAAGGTGGTGGCGCAGCTGCAGTCGCAGGGTGTCCTGCTGGCCGCGGTGAGCAAGAACGACCAGGAGACCGTGCTCGCCGCGCTGCGGGGACACCCCGACATGGTGGTGCGCGAGGACGCCTTCGTCCGCATCCTCGCCAACTGGCGGCCGAAACCGGCCAACCTGCGCGTCCTGGCGCGGGAGCTGAACCTGGGCGGGGACAGCGTGGTGTTCGCCGACGACAGCGTCCACGAGTGCGCCGCGGTCGCGGCGGAGCTGCCGGAGACGGCGGTGATCCACCTGGACGGCGACCCGGCGCTGCACGTGACGCGGCTGCTGGCCGACGGCTGGTTCACCGTGAACGAGGTGACCACGGAGGACCGCGTCCGGACGCGGCGCTACCACGAGGAGGCGGCGCGCTCGGAGTTCCTGTTCGCGGCGGGGTCGGCCGAGGAGTTCCTGGGCGGGCTGGGGGTGTCCGTACGGCTGGCGCCCGCCACCGGCGCCGACGTCGCGCGGCTGTCGCAGATCACCTTGCGCACCAACCAGTTCAACCTCACCACCGAGCGCCTCTCCCCGGAGGCGGTGCGTGAGCGGGCGGAGCGGCCGGGGTCGCGGGTGCTGACGCTGTCGGCGGCCGACCGGTTCGGGAGCAACGGGATCGTCGGAGCGGTCTTCCTGCGGGCGCTGCCGGAGGGGTTGCTGATCGAGAACCTCCTGCTGAGCTGCCGGGTGTTCGCCCGGGGGATCGAGCAGGCGTGCCTGGCCGCGGTGCTCGGCCAGGCACGCGCCGCGGGTTTTCCTGCCGTGCACGGTGACTACGTGGCGAGCGCGAGGAACGCGAAGGTCGCGGACTTCTACCCGCACTACGGGTTCACCGCGACGGAGGTGACGCCGCGGGGGTCGCGGTACGCGCACGACCTCGGCGAGATCGTCGGCGTGCCGGGCCATCTCACGCTGGAGGTCGCGGGCCGGGTGGTGCCGGCCCCGGCCGGTCCCGCGGAGGCGGCGTTGACAAGCTGAGGCATCCTCGATTTAACTTGCGGACATAACGTGAGGAAGCCTCCGTATATGTGTGAACGGGATGAGGGAGAGGGCATTGCCTGAGGGAATCGCGGTCTCGGTGCACGACACCGCGCCGGTCTGGCGAGGTGACACGGCGGGTGACGCGCTGCGCCGTTCGATCGATCTGGCCAAGGCCGTGGAGGCGCTCGGTTACCGGCGTTACTGGGTGGCCGAACACCACAACACGCCGGCGCTGGCGGCGTCGAGCCCCGCGGTGCTCGCCGGGCCCATCCTGGAGGCGACCTCCAGCATCCGGGTCGGCTCGGGCGCGGTGCTGCTGCCGAACCACTCGCCCCTGGTGGTCGCCGAGCAGTTCGGAGTCCTGGCCGGCCTCTATCCGGGCCGGGTCGACCTGGGGCTCGGGCGCGCCCCGGGCGGCTCCGGCGAGATCGCGGCCCGCATCGGCGACCCGCGCCGGCTGGACTTCGGCGACGCGCTGCACGAGCTGCGCGAGTACTTCGCCGGAGGCAGCGGCGGCGTGCGGGCGATCCCGGAGCCGGCGATCGCGCCCGAGCTGTGGATGGTGGGCTCCAGCACCGGCAGCGCCGCCTACGCGGGCCGGGCGGGCCTGCCCTACGTCTACGCGCACGCGATCGTGGGGGGCGGCGCCCCCGAGGCGCTCGACGCCTACCGCCGGGCCTTCCGGCCCTCGCCGTGGCTGTCCGAGCCGCACGCGTGCGTGGCGGTGATCGTCGTCGCCGCCGACACCGACGAGCGGGCCCACCGGCTGGCCGCCTCCTTCGTGTTCGGCCAGATCCTGATGCGCACCGTGGATCCGGGCACCGTGCTGCCCACCGAGGAGGAGACCGCGGCGCACACGTTCACCCCGCAGGAGGAGCGCTTCCTGCGGGACCGGATCGACCCGCAGTTCGTCGGCTCCCCGGAACGGATCACCCCCCGCCTGACCGAGCTGCTGCGCCGGACCCGCGCCGACGAGCTGTTCGTGCTCACCCAGGTGCCCGACCACGCCGCCCGGATCCGCTCGTACGAGTTGCTCGCCAAGATCGTCTCATCCCTGTAGGCCGCACGGGCCGGTGCGCCCGAGCACCGGCCACAGCTCTCCTCAGCCCGCGTTCAGCCCGGCTTTAGAACCGCCGAGCACTGTGTGTCTGTCCAGCCGGAGAACGACCTCCGGCGCACCCCGACGTTCGAACGATGAGGATGAGGATGGCTGCTGCTACGAGGTCCCGGTCACGCAGGCCCGCCACCATGGCGGGGGCCGCCACGTTGATGCTGGCACTGGCCACCGCGTGTTCCTCCGGCGCGGACGGCGCCACGACAGGGGAGGGGAGCGCCGCCGCGCAGCCCAGGAGCGGCGGCACGCTGCGCCTGGCCGTCGAGAAGGAACCCGAGTGCCTGGACCCGCACCAGAGCCCCACCGAGTCGGCCAGGGCCCTCACCCGGCCGATCCTGGACTCGCTGGTCCACCAGGACGCGCAGGGAGCCATCGGTCCCTGGCTGGCCACGCGCTGGGAGGTCTCGCCGGACCGGCTCACCTACACCTTCGACCTCCGTCAGGGCGTGACGTTCACCGACGGGGAGAGGTTCGACGCCCAGGCGGTGGTCGCCAACCTCGACCACGTGGTGGCTCCGGAGACGAAGTCGCTGCTCGCCGGAAGCCTGCTCGCGGCCTACCGGTCGGCCAAGGCCGTCGGCCCCTCCACGGTCGAGGTCAGGCTCAAGCGGCCCGACTCGGGATTCCTCGCCGCGCTGGCCCTGCCCAACCTGGGCATCCAGTCCCCGCCCACCCTCAAGGGCTCCCCCTCCGCGCTGTGCGCGAAGATCGTCGGAACCGGCCCCTTCCGCAGTGACACGGGGCTCGTGCCGCAGAAGGGCATCGACTACGTCAGGAACCCCTCCTACGACTGGGCGCCGGAACCGCGTCGCGGCCCGGCGCGGCTGGAGCGGATCGAGGTCAAGGTCGTGCCGGACAACGCCGCCCGGCTGGGCGCGCTCACCAGCGGCCAGGTCGACGCGGTCACCGGCCTGTCGCCGACGAGCCTCAACACGCTCAAGAGCACGCCCGGGTTCACCCTGCACTCGACGCCGTTCCCCGGGATCAACTACAGCTACTGGCCCAACACCGCGAGCGGCCCGCTCAGCGACGTCAACGTGCGCAAGGCGCTGCGTACCGGCATCGACTGGGCGCAGATCGTGAAGAACGTCTACTTCGGCGTGTACGAAGGCGCCCAGGGGGTGCTCTCGTCCGGCACACCGGGCTACGACGGCTCGCTCGCCCCGGCCTACGCCCACGACCCGGCCGAGGCGGAGCGGCTGCTCGACCAGGCCGGCTGGACCGGGCGCGACGCGGCCGGGTACCGCACGAAGAACGGCAAACGTCTCACCCTGCGCCACATGTGGTCCGACGGGTCCGTGGCCAACCTCGCCACGCAGATCCAGTCCGCGGCGAAGGGACTCGGCGTCGAACTGGTCGAGGAGAACCTCGACGGCGGGACCTTCGTCAAGCGCCTGCTGGACGGTGACTACGAACTGATCGACACCAGCTTCTCCGCGCCGGGGCCGGACGTGTTGCGCGTCCTGTTCGGCGCCGACAACATCCCCACGCCCAAGCGCGGGATCAGCAACAACATGGCACGCTACGACAACCCGGAGGTGGAGGCAGGCTTCCGGCGCGCGCTCGGCGCCGAGAACCAGGCCGAGCAGCACCGCGCCTACGCCGAGGTGCAGAAGCGCATCACCGAGGACGCCGCGGTCCTGCCGATCTACTCGCCCCTGTCCACGGTGACCGTACGCGAGGGCGTCCGGGAGGTCGGCTTCAACGCCGACGGCACCCCCGACCTGTACGGCGCATGGCTCGCGTCCTGAACGTGCCCGCCGCCGAGGCGGCGGACGCGGAGCCCTCACGCCGTAGAAGCGGGGCGGCGCGTCTCGTGCTGGTGCGCGTGGCCGCCTCGGTGGCCGTGCTGTGGGGAGCGGTCACGGCGACGTTCCTGCTGCTGCGGGTGATGCCGGGCGGCACCGCCGACGTGCTGCTCGCCCGCTCCGCCGTCACCCCGGAGGTGCGCGAGCGGATCATCGCCGAGTACCGGCTCGACGATCCGCTCGTGGCGCAGTACCTCGCCTACCTCACCAGGATCGCGCGGGGGGAGTTCGGCGAGTCGTACGTGCTGCGCAGGCCGGTGTGGGACGCGATCGGATCCCAGCTCCCCGACACCCTGCTGCTGGTCCTGGCGACCCTGCTGGTCACGCTGGTCGCCTCCGTCCTGCTCGCCGTGGTGAGCGCGAACCGCCGACGGTGGGTGCGCTCGTCGTTCTCCGCGACCGAGTCGCTGGTGGTGGCGCTGCCGCCCTTCTGGCTCGGGCTGCTGCTGCTGACGGTGTTCTCCTTCAACCTGCACTGGTTCCCGGCCATCGGCTCCTCCTCCCTGTCCGGCCTCGTGCTGCCGACCGCCGCGCTGGCCGCGGGGCCGGTCGCGGTGATGACGGGGGTGCTGCGCGACGGGTTGCTGCGCGCGCTGGAGGACCCGTTCGTGGTGACCGCCCGCTCGCGGGGCATCGGCGAGCTCGCGCTGCGCCTGCGGCACGTGCTGCGGCACGCGCTGCTGCCCGCCACCACGCTCCTGGGCTGGATCGCCGGCTCGCTCATCGGAGGCGCGGTGATCATCGAGATCGTCTTCTCCCGGCAGGGGATCGGACGGCTGGTGCTGTTCGCGGTGGAGAACAAGGACATGCCCGTGGTGATCGCGATCGTGCTGCTCACCGCGGTCGTGTTCGTGCTGGTCAACATCGTGGTCGACATCCTGGTCCGGGTGATCGACCCCAGGACGCGAGAGGCGGGGAGCCGGCCGTGACCAAGAGCTTCTGGCCGGGGGCGATCGTGCTGGCACTGCTGGCCGCGATGGCGCTCTTCCCGTCGCTGTTCACCGGGACGGACCCCGACGCGGCCGACCTGAACGCGACGCTGCGGCCGCCCGACGGCACGCACTGGCTCGGCACCGACCAGAACGGCAGGGACCTGTACGCCAGGATCGTTCACGGCGCCGGCCCCTCCCTGCTGATAGGCGCCGGCGCGGTCGGGCTCGCGCTGGCCGTGGGCGTCCTGGTCGGGGTCGCCGCCGCGCAGCTCGGCCGGACCATGGACCAGGTGCTCAGCAGATCGCTCGACGTGATCCTCTCCGTTCCCGGCCTGCTGCTGGTGTTCCTGGTCGTCGCGGTGCTGGGACCCGGCGGCGGCCCGGCCAGCGTGGGCCTGGCGGTGATCTCCCTGCCGGGCTTCGCCAGGGTGACACGCGCGGAGGTGATCAGGCTGCGCACAGCGCACTACGTCGAGGCGGCCCACGGGTTCGGCTGGTCGCGCGTCCAGGTGGTCCTGCGGCACATCCTGCCCAACGCGCTCGGCCCGGTCATGGTGCTGGCGACGGTGACCCTGGGAGCGATGATCGTGGCGGGCTCCTCGCTGAGCTTCGTGGGCCTGGGCCCCCAGCCGCCGACCGCCGAATGGGGCGCGATGCTCGCCGACAGCCAGGAGTTCCTCGCGATCGCCTGGTGGCCGGCGGCGTTCCCCGGGGCCGCCATCACGATCGCGGTCCTGTCCATCACCGTCGTCGGCGGGCACCTGCGGCAGCGGATCGAACGGGGGCGGACATGAGCCTGGTATCCGGCGACACGACGGACACGAGCCCGGCGCCCGGGGACACCGGGGACACCGGGGACACCGGGGACACGAGGGAACTGCTGCGCGTCCGGGACCTCACCGTCGGCTTCTCGACGGGCCGCGGGCACGTCGACGCGGTGCGGGGCGTGTCCTTCCGCATCGACCGCGGGCAGGTGGTGGCGATCGTCGGTGAGTCCGGCTCCGGCAAGAGCGTCACCGCGCGCAGCCTGGTGGGACTGGCCGGCGACGGCGCCGACGTGCGGGCGGAAGAGCTCGCGTTCGACGGGCTCGACCTGCGCCGGGTGCGGGGCCGAGGCTGGCGTGCGCTGCGCGGGCGACGCGTCGGCTTCGTCCTGCAGGACGCCCTGGGCTCCCTCGATCCGCTGCGCCGCGTCGGCGCCGAGGTGGCGGAACCCCTGCGCGAGCACCGGACCGTGCCCTCGGGCGAGATCGGCGACGAGGTCGTACGGCTGCTCGACTCGGTGGGCGTCCCCCTGCCGGAGAGCCGGGCACGGCAGTACCCGCACGAGATGTCGGGCGGGCTGCGGCAACGCGCCCTGATCGCCTCGGCCCTGGCCGCGCGGCCCGACCTGCTGATCGCCGACGAGCCGACGACGGCGCTGGACGCGACGGTGCAGAGGCAGGTGCTCGCGCTGTTGCGCGAGCGCGCGGGCGACGGCACGGCGATCCTGCTCATCAGCCATGACCTCGGCGTCGTCGCGGAGATCGCCGACCACGTGTACGTGATGAAGGACGGGCGGTTCGTCGAGGACGGCCCGACGCGCGAGATGCTCCAGGCGCCCTCCCACCCCTACACCAGGACCCTGGTCGCCGCCGCGCTCGGGCAGGGACGGGGCCTGGCGCGGGGCGCGGGCATCGCGTCGGCCGACCCCGATCCGCGTCCCGGTCCCGGTCCCGGTCCCGGACAGGTGGTGCTGAGCGCCGAAGGGCTGGTCAAGAGGTACAGGCTGCCGGGCAAGGGCGCGTTCACCGCGGTGGACGAGGTGTCGGTCGAGGTACGGGCCGGTGAGACGCTCGGCATCGTCGGAGAGTCGGGGTCGGGGAAGACGACCGTGGGCCGGCTGCTGCTGGGCCTGGCCGCGCCGGACGCCGGCCGGGTCGAGGTGAACGGGCGGACCTGGAGCGAACTGCGCGGCCCCGAACGGCGGGCGGCCCGCCGCCGGATCCAGATGATCTACCAGCACCCGCTCGCCTCCTTCGATCCCCGCTACACCGCGAGGCGGCTTCTGGAGGAGCCCCTGCGCGCGCAGGGCACCCCCGGCGCCGAACGCGCACGACGGGTGGCGGAACTCCTGGAGCACGTGGGCCTGGACGAGGAGGTGCTCGGCCGGCGGGCACGTGAGCTGTCCGGAGGCCAGCGGCAGCGCCTCGCGATCGCGCGGGCACTCGCCCCGCGACCGGACGTCATCATCTGCGACGAACCGGTCTCGGCCCTGGACGCGGTGATCCAGGCGCAGGTGCTCGACGTCCTCACCGACGTTCAGGAAAGGCTCGGCGTGGCCTACGTATTCATTTCCCACGACCTGGGTGTCGTCCACAGGATCAGTCACGAAGTGGCGGTCATGAAAGACGGAAAAGTGGTCGAGTCCGGCGACATAAGAAAAGTATTCGAAGCTCCGGAGCATCAATACACAAAGACCCTCCTGGAAGCGGTTCCCCGGCTTCACCGGGCCGCTCGGGGCAGCGCATAAGCAATTCTTAAACAACGCTGAACCGGCCTTGCCCAATATTTCGTTCCTGCCTAATGTCGTTGTCGTCGCACGGCACCGGCGGCGCCCTTTTCTTGTCTCGCCGAAGGATGAAGGAAATGACGGAAGCTCCGCCGTATCCGCAGAAACGCACCTGCCCGTACGAGCCGCCGCCCGGATATCGGGAGATCGGTGAGCGGGGGCCGGTGCTCAAGGTGACGCTCTTCGACGGCCGCGAGGCGTGGATGGTGACGGGGTACCGGGAGTCGCGGGAGATCCTCACCCACCCGAACCTGTCCTCGCAGCGCACCCACCCCGGGTTCCCCATCGTCGCCCCCCGCTTCCGCTCGCAGATCGCCCGCACCCTCGCGCTCATCGCGATGGACCCGCCCGTCCACGACATCTACCGGCGCTACCTCAACCCGCACTTCAGCCTCAAGACGGTTCGCGGAATGCGTCCTCAGCTTGAGGAGATCGTGTCCGGATACATCGACGCGATCATCGACCACGGCCCTCCCGCCGACCTGGTGCCGCTGCTCGCGGTGCCGCTCCCGTCCCTGGTGATCTGCCGGCATCTCGGCGTCCCCTACACCGACCACGACTTCTTCCAGGACGCCAGCGGCAAGGTGATGCTGGGCACCGAGCAGGAGTCGGCGACGGCGGCCCAGGACCTGGTCGACTACATCGACCGGCTGGTGGCCGCACAGATCAAGGAACCCACCGACGGCCTGCTCGGCACGCTGGTGAGGGAGCGGGTCATCCCCGGCGACGTCGGGCACGACGAGCTGGTCTCGATCGCGCTGGTGCTCCTGATCGCCGCTCACGAGACGACCTCCTCCTCTCTCGCCCTGGGCGTCATCACGCTGCTGGAGCACCCGGACCAGTTGGCGCTGGTGCTTCAGGACCCCTCCCGCCTGCCCGGCGCGATCGAGGAACTCCTGCGCTACATCGCGACCACGGACCTCGTCGCGACCAGGGTCGCCAAGGGGGACATCGAGATCGCGGGCCACCTCATCCGGGAGGGGGAGGGGGTGCTCGTCTCGGGCACCCTGGCCAACCGGGACGAGCAGGTGCACCGGCGGGCCCACGAGTTCGACGTCCTGCGCGAGGACACCCACCACCTCACCTTCGGGTTCGGCATCCACCAGTGTCTCGGCCAGAACCTGGCCCGGCTCGAACTGGAGGTCGCCCTGCACCAGCTGCTCACCCGGATCCCGGGGATACGGCTGGCCGTACCCGTGGACGAACTGCCCATCCTCGGCGCGGGCACCGTGCAGCGGGTGCTCCAGCTGCCGGTCGAATGGTGACGCCGGATGTGGGTGCGGGCGGATCGGGAGCGCTGCATCAGTGGCGGGCGCTGCATGGCCGCCACCTCCGAGGTCTTCGATCAGGACGATGACGGCCTGGTCGTCGTGCTCACCCCGCGGCCCGAGCCGCAGCAGGAGGAACGGGTCCGCAGGGCCGCCTTCCTCTGCCCGGCGCAGGCCATCCGGATCAGCGAGAAATCACCGGGGGACTGACCTCCCCACAGGTTCGGGCCGGCCCCGTACGAAGGCCGGCCGAAGAAAGCAGAAAAGATGACTCATTCGACGCACCCGTCGAAGGAGGCCGCGCGGCTCCCCTCGCTCACCGGGTTGAGATTCGTGGCGGCGTTCCTGGTGTTCGTGTGCCACGCCTGTGTCCTGGGTTTCTTCCACCGGGAGACCGCGGCCTCCCTGCAGACCTTCGCCTTCGCCTCGGGCTGGCTCGGTGTGGAGTTCTTCTTCGTGCTGAGCGGGTTCGTGCTGACCTGGTCGGTGCGGGAGGGACAGTCCAGGACGAGCTTCTGGCGCCGGCGCCTGGTCAAGGTCTACCCGGTCCACGTGGTGACCTGGCTGGCCGCGCTCGGCCTGGCCGTGTGGGCGGGCCAGGCCGTGGACCTGCCCAAGCTGCTGCCGAGCCTGCTGCTCGTGCACACCTGGTATCCCCGGATGGACGTGATCATCACGATCAACGTCGTCACCTGGTCCCTCGCCTGCGACCTGCTCTTCTATCTGGCCTTCCCCTTCCTGTACGCGCTCGTCCGCAGGATCTCCGCCCGGCGGCTGTGGTGGGCGGCCGGCGCCGTCGCCGCCGTGATCGCCCTGCTGCCCGCCGTCGCCCTCCTCGCCCTGCCGGGAACACCCCGGCTCCCGGGCCAGGACATGTCGTTCGTGCAGAACTGGTTCCTGGTCTCCTTCCCGCCGATCAGGGCACTGGACTTCGTCCTCGGCATCGTCATGGCCCGCATAGTGCTGACGGGCCGGCGGGTCCCGCTGGGCGTGGGCCGGGCGCTGCTGGTCCTGGCGGCGGGGTTCGCCCTGCAGATGTACCTGTGGCCGAGCGTCTACGGGCTCACCGCGACGATCGCGCTGCCGCTGGCGCTGCTGATCGCGGCCGTGGCCGCCGCGGACGAGCGGGGCGCGCCCACGCCGTTTCGCGGCCGGATCCTGCGCTGGCTGGGCGGGGTCTCGTACGCCTCCTACCTGGCGCACTTCCTGGTCCTGCACTTCGGGCACCTCGCGATCGGCGCGGAGCGGACATGGGACGTGCCGGCCGCCCTCGGTGTCATCGCGGTTCTGTTCGGGGTCACCACGGCGGTGGCGTGGGCACTGAACCGCCTCGTCGAGGAACCCGCCATGCGCGCGTGGGCACAGCCGCGCCCTCACCCCCTGTCGCCCGGCGGCGCGCTACGACCGGAGACCCCCGCCCCGGAACCGGCGAGCTGACCGCACCCTCACACCCGCGACGACGGACGGAAAAACGACAGGAGGCACCACATCGTGAACACTCCCATCCCGGCCGAGGACGAGCGGCTCTTCGCCTACCCCCAGGACCGGAGCTGCCCCTGGCAACCCTCTCCCGGATACCGGGGACTGGGGGAGCAGGGGCCGCTGCACCGGGTACGGCTGTGGGACGGAAAGTCCATCTGGATGGTGACCGGGCACGCGCAGGCACGGCGGTTGCTCGCCGACCCGCGTATGTCGGCCGACCGTTCCCGCGACGACTTCCCCGCGGTCCTGCCCCGGCTGGACGCCCCCATCTTCAAGCCCATCGCCATCATCGGGTTCGACCCGCCCGTGCACGACATCCACCGCCGCCTGCTCGCCCCCGACTTCAGCCTCAAGCAGGTGCGCGCTCTGCGCGCGAGCGTCGAGGAGCTCGCGGGCAGGCTGGTGGACGAACTGCTCCGCAAAGGGCCGCCCGCGGAGTTGGTCGAGGACTACGCGCTGCCGATCCCGTCCATGGTGATCTCGGAGCTGCTCGGCGTGCCGTACGACGACCACGCGTTCTTCGAGGCGATGACGAACGGGCTGCTCCAGGCCAAGAGCGCGCAGGACGCCGAGGCGGCGGGCCAGGCGCTCTGGGACTACCTGGACGGGCTGATCACCACCAAGGAACGTGAACCCGGTGGGGCGGGGGTGCTGAGCAGACTGGTGGGTCAGGTCGACGAGGACGGCGACCTGACCCGGGAGGACCTGGTGCGCATCGCGCTGGCGCTGCTGATCGGAGGGCACGACACGACGTCCCAGATGATCGCGCTCGGGGTGGTCACCCTGCTGGAACACCCGGACCAGCTGGCGGCGCTGCGCGCGGACCCGGGCGCACTGCCCGCCGCGGTGGACGAGTTGCTGCGGATGGTGTCGGTGACGGACGTCTCGGGAGTGCGGGTGGCGACCGAGGACATCGAGATCGACGGACACGTCATCCGGGCCGGAGAAGGGGTCCTGGTCTCCTCCTCGATGACCAACCGCGACCCCGCGGTCTTCTCCGACCCGTACCGGTTCGACATCCGCCGCGCCGGCGGGCACAACGCCGCCTCCGGCCGCCACCACCTCACGTTCGGGTTCGGCATCCACCAGTGCCTCGGCCAGAACCTGGCGCGGATGGAGCTGGAGGTCGCGTTCTCCGTCCTCTTCGACCGGATCCCGGACCTGCGGCTCGCCGTGCCGCTGGACAGGCTGCCCACGCGCGGCGGCGGCACGATGCAGGGCGTGCACACCCTGCCCGTCGAGTGGTGAGAGGAGAAACGATGAAGGTGACCGCCGACCGGCGTCGCTGCATGGCCGCCGGCCACTGCGCGATCAGCGCGCCCGCGGTGTTCGACCACGGAGAGGACGGCCTGGTCGTCGTCCTGGACGCGGATCCGGGAGAGGACGCCCGGGAGGCCGTGGAGACGGCCGAGGACCTGTGCCCGTCCCGGGCGATCGCCGTCGCGCCCGCGGGCGCCGAGCGGATACCGAGCGGGTGACGCCGGGATCGGTGCGCCGGTGTGGGCCGGTGGAACGCGACGTCGCGTTCCACCGGC
>NZ_JBEZEL010000010.1:40870-317431 GCF_040648855.1 Streptosporangium sp. NPDC049078 | reverse complement strand
GGGGGGCTGGGGGGGGGCGGGGCGCGCGGCCCCCCCCCCGAGCCGCCCCCCCCCCCGCCCCACACCGGTCCCGTCCCTCAGCGGTCGACGAACCGCATGCTCTGCTCGTTCCAGCGCTCCCCGTAGACCTCATCGGAGGGAACGGCCGCCTCCACGGCGGCCAGGTCGGCCGGGGTGAGGCTCAGGAAGGCGGCGTCGATGTTCTCCTCCAGATGGGCGCGACGCCTCGTTCCCGGAATGGGGATCACGTCCGGCCCCCGGTGGTGCAACCACGCCAGCGCCAGTTGCGCCGCCGTGACCCGCAGCGAGGCGGCGAGCTCGACGAGACGGTCGGCCAGGGCGAGGTTGCGCGGCAGGTTGTCCGGGGCGAACCTGGGCAGCCCGAAGCGCCGGAAGTCGCCCTCCTCCAGCTGCTCGGAGGAACGGATGGCGCCGCTGAGGAAGCCCCGGCCCAGCGGGGAGTACGGCACCAGCGCGATGCCCAGCTCCCGGCACGTCGCCACGATCCGGCGCTCGATGTCTCGCGACCACAGCGACCATTCGGTCTGCAGCGCGGCGATCGGGGCCACCGCGTGGGCGCGCCGGATGGTCTCTGGCCCCGCCTCGCACAGTCCGATCTCGCGGATCTTGCCCGCGGCGGCGAGTTCGGCCATCGCGCCGACGGTCTCCTCGACACCGACCTCGGTGTCGACGCGGGTGAGGTAGAACAGGTCGATGTGGTCGACGCCGAGCCGCCGCAGCGAGGCCTCACAGCTGCGCCGGACGTAGCGGGCGTCCCCTCGGACGGCGGCGCCGACGCCCGGTCCGGGGCGCACCACGCCGAACTTGGTCGCCACGATCGCCGTCTCCCGCCGCCCGGCGACGGCCTTGCCGACGAGCTCCTCACCGGCGCCGTGGCCGTAGACGTCGGCGGTGTCCAGCAGTGTCGCCCCGAGATCGAGGGCACGCCGGATGGTCGCGATCGACTCGGCCTCCACCGTGGCGCCGTAGAACTCCGACATGCCGAGGCAGCCGAGGCCCTGCGCGCCCACGGTGAGGGATCCGATCCTGCGCGTGGGAAGTCGTGTCAGGGTCATCTGCGTTCTCCGTCCCGTTACCGCAGGTAGACGACGATCGACGACTCGTAGGTGTCGTGGGCGTCCTTGACCAGCGGCCGGAACTGGCGAAACCCGATGGCGCCGCGCAGCGGCCCCGCGACGACGACGGCGGGGAAGGTGGCGGCCTCGCCGGCGGTCAGCCGGGCGTCGTCGACCAGGCCGCCCGAGCGGATGACGTTGCCGTCGTTCAGCCGGATCTCCTCCCCGAAGTAGGCGATGAAATGGCCGTCGTGCTCCTGGCGGTAGAGCATGCGGCCCGCCCCTCTGGTGTGGCCGAGCGGCTCGCCGTCCGAGCCGAATATCTCAAGCCGCACGGTGGCGAAATCCTTCTCCGTGGGCGTCGTCCCGGTGGGGTCGGGATTACTGGAGTGGTATTCGACGACCTTCTCGGTGAGATCGCGCAGAATCAGCGACCGGCCCGGCCGGCCGAGGGCGCCGACCCTTTCCGAGGTGGTTTCCGGTGGCGCCGCCACGAGTGGCAGGGCCCAGGAGTTCACGGTGTCGAGCACCGGTGAGATCCGAGCGGAAAGCACGCGGAAATCCATGGTCGCCTCCTGGGCGGAATTCCGAGCCGCCGTCCGGAACGCGGAGGCTCGCAGGAACCGACATTAGAAAGAACGGCTCAAGTGGTCCTAAAAGCGCGTGGCGTAGTCGCGGCCGGCCGCTTTCCGCCGGGTCGCCAGGGCGAGTTCCATCCGGGAGCTGACACCGGTCTTCCGGTAGATCCGGGTCAGGTGAACGTCGACGGTCCGCATGCTGATGGTGAGCCGGTCGGCGATCTCGCGGCGCTTCATGCCCGTGCAGATGAGCAGCGCGATCTCACGCTCGCGGTGCGTGAGCCGGCCGAACATCTCCACGGGGCCGGTCTCGGGTTCGAGTTCCGCGGCGGACGGCCCGCTCGTCTGCCTGCCGAGCCAGTCGAGCATGGTCGCCGCCCCTGACCGGCGTGCCATCTCGGCGGCGAGCCTGGCCGTGCGGGACGACCGTTCGGCGTGTCCCAGCTCGCCGAGCGCGCGTGCGGCCTGTCCCAGCGCGTAGCACTGCTCGATTCCCATTCCCGCCGACGCGAAGCGATCGGCCGCGTCCTGGTAGCACCTCGCCGCCTCGGCGAGCGAGCCCCGCACGCGGTGCAGATGCCCTCGGGTGAGGTCCGCGTAGGCGAGGTTGTGCGGCATCGGAACGGCACGGGCGTGTTCCTGGCTGTTGCGCACCCAGCCGTCCAGGGGCATGCCGGCGTCCATTCCGGCGGCGCACAGCATCTCCCAGGCGGTGTTGCGGTAGGCCATCGGAATGGTCCGCAGCTCGGACCCCTTGCCCTCGTTGAGCAGGAGGGCGACGCAGTGCGCGGGGTCGTCGTCGAGCCACGCGCATCTGGCGAGGGTCAGCGCGGCGATCGAGGCGCTGCCGTTGACGTTGGCCTGCGACGGTGACTGCCTGGCCAGTGCCTGCTGGGCGAGGGACCTGGCCTTC
Source organism: Streptosporangium sp. NPDC049078 (assembly GCF_040648855.1). Taxonomy (NCBI): domain Bacteria; kingdom Bacillati; phylum Actinomycetota; class Actinomycetes; order Streptosporangiales; family Streptosporangiaceae; genus Streptosporangium; species Streptosporangium sp. NPDC049078. The sequence continues at coordinate 314,864 of NZ_JBEZEL010000010.1, read as the reverse complement.
CCGCTGCCCACCGGCTGCATCCAGACCTCGGCCGCGGACTTGAGCGCGACCGCCTGGGTGTGCCGCAGGGAGTTGTCAGGGCCGGACTCGATGATGGCGGCGTTGGCGGCCTCGCGGGCCTGTTCGAGCTGCCCGAGGTGGCGCTCGGCCTCACTGAGCAGGACCAGGAGCGCCGGGAGCAGGAAGATCCGCTGGCGCTGGCGGGCGACGTCGACGCCCCGCCGCACCTGCCGCTGGGCCTCCACGTAGCGGCCCAGATAGAGATGGGCGAGGACGACCACGAACAGGCTCTCCAGGTGACACGCCACCAGGTGCTCCGGGGCGCGGTCCAGCGTCTCGCCCGCGGCGGTCGCGTCGGCCAGTGCCCGGTCCACCTCACCGGAGAAGGTCGCCTCCAGCGCCCGGAGACCGAGCAGGCCCGCGGCGGTGAGGTCGTCGCGGCCGGTACGGGCGACCTGAAGGGCCTGTTCCAGCTCGGCCCTGCCCGGTATCCGGCCGAGCATGGTCGTGCGGAAACCCCGCGCGAACACCAGCCGCGGCCAGACCGGTGAGCGTCGCAGGTCCTGCCGGGCGAGATGCTCGTTGAGCAGGCCGAGTGTCTGCGCGTCCTGGCTCAGCACGGCCTCGACCATCGACACGGAGGCGACCTGCCCGGCCAGCGTGAGCGGGTCCACCGAGCCACCGGACTCGTGCACCAGGAAGAGCAGGTCCCGGCTCTCGGTCATCCGCCCGATCCGCCCGAACGCGGTGCTCAGTGCCAGCCGGGCGCGCATCCCGATCTCGCTGGAGACGGGTGCCTCGGCGATCACCGGTGTGAGCCAGGAGACGCACTCGGCGACGTCCGTCTCCATGATCTCGTAGGACGCGTCCACGATCCGCGCCAGTTCGCTCGCGCGGACCCGTGACAGCGAGCTGACCAGGTGGAAGCCGAGCTGCTTGCCGGCCTGGCCACGGGCGGAGAGCAGGCCCAGGGCGCGCTGGTGGGCGCGGGTGGCCCAGCAGGGGTCGATCGTCCTGCGCAGCAGCGTGCCGAAGACCTCGTCGCGGATGGAGAACAGTGTGCCGATCGGCTCGACCCGCACCAGGTCACGCCGGACCAGGCCGCGCAGGGCGGCGGAGACCACCAGCGCGTCCAGTTCGGCGATCTCGGCGAGCAGTTCGACGTCGAACCGCGAGCGCAGGATCGCCGCGGCGTTCAGCACGTAGCGCTCGTTCAGCGTGAGGCCCCGGACCTCGGTGAGCACGGTGAACTCGAACGGGGCGACGGCGGTGTCACTTCCGGACCACGTGCTGTGGTCGAGGGCCTGCAGGGCGCGGAGGCTGAACGGGTTGCCGCGGCTACGACGGCGAAGATCGTACGGAGCGGGGACGGGCGTCATGGCGAGCATCTGCTCGTCGCCGAGCGGCGCCAGCTCGATGCGCGCGGTGCGGCCGAAGGCCACGCCGAGGGAGACGGCCTCGGCCAGCGCCTCGGGCGTCTGCCGGGGACGCAGCGACACGACCACGTCCACCAGCGGCGGGGAGGCGCCTTCGGCGATCCCGGCCAGTTCGTGGATGGTTCGCTCGTCGGCGAGGTGGGCGTCCTCGATCACCACCAGCTCGCGGTCCGGCTGCCGCCGGTGCCGTGACAGGCCGGCCACCCCCGGCGGTTGATGGCGTTCTGCGGACAGCCGGGCACGCCGCAGCATCCTCCTGACGCTGTTCATCGTGCCCTCTCTGTCGCCGCGCGAGCAGCGGTAGACGGCGGCGGGCAGGACGGTCCACTGCCGGTCCCGCACGAGTGCGGAGAGCAGGTGCGTCTTGCCGGCCCCCGGTTCGCCGAACACGGCGACGAGGCGCCCCTCGCCTCCTGGTTCCCAGGTCAGGTGCTGCAGTCTGTCCAGTTCGGCGGTGCGTACCACGGCGACGGAAGCGGTGTCGGAGAGGCTCTCTTCGTGCGAACTCATCTCTGTGAAGACCCCAGGCGTTCGTGAAGGAAAGACGGCGGGTGGCCCTGGCCGCGCTTCCTTGTGCGTACGGGCCGGTGTTTCCTGTGGTGACGGTTTGCGAGGTTCTGCTGCCGGTCCCCTGATCCGGCGATAACCACTATTAGCCTACCTAATTAGTTGGTTTTTATCACCACCTGTCGCCGATGGGGCGTGCGGGAGGCCGGTCGCCCGCCGTCGAGGGGATGGGTGGTCCGGTTGCGGGCCCGCTCAGGACCGGTGGTCGCGTGTGGTGATCCCCTCCAGGACGAGGCGCAGGAGGCGAGGGCTGTCGTCCCTGTCCGGCAGGGACTGCTCGCGCACCCAGGCGGCACCGCTGAGCAGGTCGAACAGTTCGCCGGGGGTCAGATCGGCGCGTACCAGGCCGGCGGCCTGTGCGGCGCGAAGCAGGTCCGCGCCGCCGTGATGCATCGCGTTGCACATGGCGTACGAGGGGGTCCCCTCGTCGTACATGCTCTGCGCGAGGATGCCGACCAGTCCTCGGAAGGTGCTGAAGTGCCGCACCGCCCGCTCCATCCACTCCGCCAGGGCCCCCAGCGGGTCGGGGGAGGAGAGCAGTCGCTCGGCGTGGGCGACGAGATCGGCCAGCCCGTCCCTGGTGGCGGCCTCCACCAGGGAGGCGCGGACGGGGAAGTGCCGGTACAGCGTGCCGATCGCCACGCCGGCCTGGGCGGCGATGTTCTCCAGGGACGCCTCGGAGCCGTCGGCCTCGAACGCCTTGCGGGCCGCGGCCAGGATCGCGTCGTAGTTGCGCCGGCCGTCGGCGCGTTTGGGGCGCTGGGCGATGTGGGGCGTGCCGGTCGTCATCGAACCTCCCGCTTGACATCCTGAGGCAGCCTCAGCTTGACTCTTCTCATCCAAGCTGAGACGTCCTCAGTATAGTTCCGGCCTCTAACCTGAGGATGCCTCAGCATGTGTCCGGACGATCGGTATTGGAGGTTCCATGAGTACCGACAGCGTCTCCGACGGGATTCCGGCCAGGGAGGCCCCTGCCCGGCCGTGGGCGCTCACGCTCACCGCGATCGTCGGCGCGGAGTTCATGTTGCAGCTCGACGGCACCATCGTGAACGTCGCGCTGCCGACCCTGCAGTCCGACCTGGGACTCTCGATCACCGGTGGGTCGTGGGTGCCGAACGGTTTCCTCCTCGCCTTCGGAGGTCTCCTGTTGCTCGCGGGCCGGCTCGGTGACGTGCTCGGCCACCGCCGGGTCTTCCTCGCCGGAATCGGGCTGGTCGTCGTGGCCTCGCTGCTCGCCGGTCTCGCGCCCAACCTGGAGGTCCTGCTGGTCGGCCGGGTCCTGCAGGGGGCCGGCGCGGCGATCGCCGGCCCGACCGGCCTGGCGCTGCTCGCGATCGTCTTCGAAGGAGAGCGCCGCCAGCGCGCCTTCGGCCTGTACTCCACCGTCACCGGCCTGGGGGCCTCCGCCGGCATGGTCCTGGGCGGTGTGCTGACCTGGGCGGGGGACTGGCGCTGGAGCCTGCTGGTCAACGTGCCCATCGGCCTGCTCATCATCGCCGTCTCCGTCAAGGTGCTGGGTCTGCGTGACGAGGCCACCCGGCCGCGCCCGCTCGGCCTGCCGAGCGCCCTGCTGGGTACCGCAGCCGTCACCGCCGCCGTCTACGGGCTGGTGCGCGCCGCCGAGAGCGGCTGGGGCGACACCGGCGCGCTGAGCTCACTCGCGGCGGCGGTCCTGCTGGCGGCGGCGCTGCTGATATGGGACCGGCGCACCGAGGAGCCGCTTCTGCCGCTGGTGGTCTTCGCCGGCAGGCAGAGGGCCGGAGCCCTGCTGTGCCTGCTGCTGCTCGCGGCGGTGCTCACCGGTTTCCTGATCTATCTGGTCCAGTACCTGCAGGGTGTGCTCGGGCTGGACGCGCTGCGCAGTGGGCTGGCCATCCTCCCCTTCGGCCTGGCGCTGCTCGTCGTCACCCAGCTGCTCACCAAGCACATCGCGAGCGTGAGCCTGCAGACCCGAGCGGTGCTCGGCCTGGTCGTGGTGCTGGCCGGGGTGGCCTGGCTGACCCGCCTCGACGCCGGCAGCACCTACCTGACCGGTGTGCTCCCGGCGCTCGTCGTCATGGGACTCGGCGTCGGAGTCGCCATCATCCCGTTCAACATGATCATTCTGACCACCGCCCCGCCCGAGTACGCGGGCGTCACCGCGGGCCTGCTGCAGACGGCACTGACCGTCGGAGGGTCACTGGGCCTGGCGGCCCTGCTGATCCCGTTCACCGAAGGAGGCGGTGGCATCGCGGCGAACATCTCGTCGGTGTTCGTCTGGGCCTGCGCGGCGATCGTGCTGGCACTGGCGGTGGCGCTGCTCTTCTGGTTCGGTCCCGGGGCGCGCCGGGCCGCGGCCCGGGGCTGAGCGGGAGGTGAGCTCCGGCACCGTCCCGCGAGGGGGACGGTGCCGGAGGCATCAGCCCGCGATCGCGTAGTCGGTGTCCGCCTCGAGGATCGCGAACTGCAGCCTGCGCATCGTCCTGCGCGGATCGAGGCCGAGTTCCTCCCGCAGCGCCTGCCGGGCGGACTGGAAGACCTCCAGCGCCTCTGCCCTCCGGCCGGAGCGGTAGAGGGCCAGCATGAGGTGCTCGCGGAGGTTCTCGTTCAGCGGGTACTCCTCGACCCACGCCGACAGGTCACCGATCAGCTCCCGGTGCCTGCCGAGCCGCAGCGAGCAGCGCGCGACCGTCTCCAGGCACTCCAGTCGCACCTCCTCCGCCCACCGGGCGAAGGTACCCACGATGAGCCCGTTGTTGATCCCCGCCAGGACCGGCCCGCGAAACAGGCCGGCCGCTGCGGCGGAGACCTCCAGCGCCCGCTCGGGCTCGCTCTCCGGTACGGCCCGCGCCTCGGCGTGCAGGGCCCGCAGGAGGAACACGTCGACCGACGACCTCTCGACCTCCAGCAGGTATCCCTGCGCGTGGGTCCGGATCGTCGCGCCCTCGACCGCCGGCTGGACGAAATTCTTGCGCAGGTGGGAGATGTAGACGTGCAGCGCGGCACGAGCCCGCCGGGGCGGCTCGTTCCCCCACAACTCGTCGATCAGCTCATCCGTCGAGACCGGCTGGTTCGCGCGGATCAGCAGGGTGGCCAGCAAGGTCTCCACCTTGGGCGCGTTGACCGTGCGCGTTCTCTCGTCCACCAGTTGCAGCGGCCCGAGCAGTTCGTATCTCATCTGTCTCCCGAGTGGCTTGAGCCTGGCATCAAGTGGTGATCGACCCTTTTTTGCCGGGTAGCGCCATTCTTGCGACGGATGAGCGGGTTGCCATCAGCGGAAGTGCGTACGAACCCACCGGCGAGTGCGTAGTCACCGCCCCCGCCGGAACACGCCCGGCTCCCGCCCCGGGTGACCGGTGCGGGAGATCGGCCACCCGGGGCGGGAGCCGGGCGCGACGCCGTGGCCGACTCCCGGTGAGAACGGAACTCGGGGGCCGAGCCGGTTGTCCCGGGCGCCGGGACCGCGCGCTCAGCCGGCGGCGCCGAACCACCTGGACAGCCCGCCGAGCAGTTCCTGCTGGTCCTCGCCGACCCACGCCACGTGGCCGTCCGGCCGCAGCAGCACGGCGGGCACGTCCAGCTCCTCGCCGCCGTCGACGACGTGGTCGACCCGGCCCTCCCAGCCCGCCACCGAGAGCCGGCCGGTCTGGTCGAGCAGCAACCCGCGACCTTCGTGCGTCAACTCGTAGAGACGACCGTTCTTCAGCGCCACGTCCCGCATCCGCCGGCCGAGCAGTTCGTGCCCCCCGCCGAAGTCGTAGCGGACCCCGATCGCGACGATTTTTTCGATGAGATACCGGTTCACCTCCTCGAAGTCCATCAGTTCCGACAACAGGCGGCGTACGGAGCGAGGGCCGGGCTCGGTGGACAACAGCTCCATCTGGGCGCGGGTGTTGTCCAGCACGTCGGCGGCCACCGGGTGCCGTTCGGTGTGGTAGCTGTCCAGCAGTCCTTCCGGTGCCCAGCCGCCGACCTCGGCGGCCAGCTTCCAGCCGAGGTTGAACGCGTCCTGGATGCCGAGGTTGAGCCCCTGTCCGCCGACCGGGGGGTGGATGTGCGCCGCGTCACCGGCCAGCAGCACCCGGCCGGTCCGGTAACGCTCCGCCTGCCGGGTGGCGTCACCGAAGCGAGACAGCCAGCGCGGTGAGTGCACGCCGAAGTCGGTGCCGGAGAAGACCCGCAGCTGTCGCCTGAACTCCTCCAGCGACGGCGGGGCCGAGCGGTCCTCGACCACCCCCTCGGCCGGAACGACGACGCGGTACACGCCTTCCCCGAAGGGGCCGAGGCCGAACCGCAGGTTGGTCCTGCGGACCTCGGTGACCACGGCGGCGACCGTCTCCGGCGGCACGCCCACCTCCATCTCGCCCAGCAGCGTGTCGTTCCTGGAGGGCTCGCCGGGGAAGGCGACACCGAGCAGCCTGCGCACCGTGCTGCGGCCACCGTCGCAGCCGACGAGGTAGCGCGAGCGCAGCCGCGTGCCGTCGGCCAGCTCGGCGGTCACCCCGTCCTCGTCCTGGCTCAGCCCGACCAGCTCGTGGCCGCGCCGGATCTCCGCGCCGAGCTCGGTGGCACGCTCGGCCAGCAGGCGATCGGTGACGGGCTGCGGGATGCCGAGGACGTAGGGATGCGTGGTGTCCAGCCGGTCGGGCGCGGGCTTGGCGAGGCCGGCGAAGAAACCGCCGAGCGGGTGCTTCCTGCCGTGCGCGAGGAACCTCTCCAGCAGGCCACGCTGGTCCATCACCTCGATGCTGCGCACGTGCAGGCCGAGCGCGCGGACATACCCGGCCGGCTCCGCCTCCTTCTCCAGCACGAGCACGCGCACCCCGTGCAGCCGCAACTCGGCGGCGAGCATCAGGCCGGTCGGCCCGCCACCGGCGATGGTCACGTCGATCATGAAGATCCCCCATTCGACAGAGTTCGCTTTTCGGCCGGCTGCTCCGCGTGGTCCGGCGGCGCGCACACCCGCGTCCTCGCGCCGGGTGCCCGCGACCGCACCGCGAGTTCCACCGGTGGTCCGGCGTCTCGCATGACCTGTACGTCGATCGGCGAAGAACGCGTACTTCGCGGACCCCTGATCTCCCCGGGTTCCGGCCTCGGGCCATGATTCTGCGGCAAGACCCGGGTCTTGCCGCAAGCCCCCCGGTGCGCTATACGTTGAGAGTGGCAGGTAGTGGGTGATTTCCCGAACTTCGCCGTTTGTCGATTTCACCGGTCGTCGTTCGTCGCGGCCGCGCGGTCTTCCCCGAAGCGATGACGCGTCACGTACGGCGTCCGTCCAGCCGAGCCCGTTCGCCCAGGTCGTGGACGCTGTCGTCCTCCGACCTCGTCTCCCGCCCGTTGCCGGAACCCGCCGATCCGGCCGGGCGCCGAACCGGGCGCCGCGAGATTCACGGCGGTGTCGTCAGAGAGTCCTCAGGATGCGGCCCCGTCGGCGGAGCGGCGCGGGGCGGGGGCGGTCGTGAAGCGCAGGGAGATCGGGGGAGCGAGGAGAAGGTGCCGGACCGGGGTTTCGGGGTTGGCGATGCGCTGGATGAGCAGGTCGACGGCGTGGGCGCCGAGCTGGTCGGCGGGGACGTCGGCCGCGGTGAGGGGCGGGTGGAGGTTCTCGGCCCAGTGCTGGGCCGCGACGCCGGTGACGGAGAAGTCCCGGGGGATCTCCAGACCGGCGTGACGCAGGGCCCGGTAGACGCCGGGGAGCGCGGCCTCGTTGATGGTGGCCAGAGCGGTCACCTCGGGGTGGTCGGCCAAAAGCCGCTCCACGCACGTGTGCCCCGCTGAGGCGTCGTCGGCGCAGCACAGTTCGACGCCTGTCAGGCCACGTTCGGCGATGGTCCTGGCGAAGCCCGCCTGGGCGCGGTGGCCCGGCCCGTAACCGGCGGCGACGAGTTCGGCGGAGCGGTTGACCAGCGCGATGTGCCGGTGCCCGAGATCGGCCAGATGCTGCACGCATCGGGAGATCAGCGTCTCGTAGTCGACGTCCACCCAGCACATGTCCTCGGGCTCGGCGGTACGGCCGATGCCGACGAACGGCAGGCCGGTCTGCTGGAGCCGGGTGACCCTGTCGTCCCGCAACCGGATCTCCATCAGGATGATCCCGTCCACCCGGCTGCCGGTGACGACCCGCTCGAAGGAGCGGTCGTGCTCGCCGCCGGACGGCGAGAGCAGGACGTCGAGGTCGGCCCGGGCCGCGGCGTCGACCACGCTGGCCACGAATCCCAGCTGCATGTCGGTGAGCCGCTGGCTGGCCGGCGGGATGACCAGGCCCAGCGTGCGGGTGCGGCCCTCCTTCAGCGCCCGGGCGCTGGCGTTGGGCCGGTAACCGAGCTCGTCGATGACGTCCTGGATGCGTCGCCGGGTCTGTTCCGACAGCGAGCGTTTGCCGCTGAGCGCGTAGGACACCGTGCTCCGCGATACCCCTGCCCGCCGGGCGATCTCCCCGATGTTCATCGAGACTCCTCAAAAATCCGGGTCGACACAGACACATGATAGGTCGAATCGGTTCACCCGGGGAAAGCGGCCGGACACGCCATGTGAACGACGTGGCGTACGGGCCTCCGAGGTCCCGCCCTGAGGGGCGGGTGGAGGCGGGCAGAAACCCTCGGGGGCCATGCATGTCGGTCCAGGCACCCCATTGACCTTCGTCCCGGTGGGGCCTATGTTCATCGAATCGGTTCGACAAATCGATTCGACACGAGATCGAAACAATCCGGAAAAGTCCGTTGGCGGAAGGAAGACCCGATGAGATCAGCGGAATGGGGGCGGCGCGGCGCCGGAATGAGCCTGGTGATCTTCGTGCTCACGAGCGGTCTGGCCGCGTGTTCGTCCTCCGACGACCCTTCCGGCGGAACCTCCGCCGACGCCTCCGGTGGCACCTACACGATCTGGGATCCGTATCCGCAGTTCGACGGCACCTCCGAGTGGGTGAAACTGCTCACCAAGTGCGGCACCGACGCGGGAGTCTCGGTCACCAGGACCGGTTACGACACCAGCGACCTGACGAACAAGGCCCTCCTCGCCGCCCAGCAGGGCAACTCCCCGGACGTGCTGATCGTGGACAACCCGGTGGTCTCGACGCTGGCCGAGGCCGGAGTGCTCAGCACGACCGAGGAGGCGAAGATCGACACCTCGGCGATCGACCCCAACCTCCTCGCGGCGGGCCAGAGCGGCGGCAAGACCTACGGGATCCCCATCGGGGCGAACACCCTCGCGCTCTACTACAACAAGGCGGTGCTGAAAGAGGCCGACGTCGACATCGACACCGTGAAGGACTGGGCCTCGCTCACCGCCGCGCTGGCCAAGGTGAAGGACGCCGGCAAGAAGGGCATCACCTTCTCCGCCATCGGCACCGAGGAGGGCAGCTTCCAGTTCCTGCCCTGGTTCTGGGGCTCCGGCGCGAACCTCACCCAGCTCGACTCCCCGCAGGCCGTCTCCGCCCTGGCGCTGTGGACCGACTGGCTGAAGAAGGGCTACGCCCCCAACTCGGTCATCAACAACACCCAGACCACCAGCTGGCAGGAGTTCGCGACCGGGGACTACGCCTTCGCCGAGAACGGTACCTGGCAGCTGGCCAACGCCAAGGAGGCCGGCTTCGAGTACGGCATCATCCCGATCCCGGCCGCCGACGGCGCCACCGCGCCCGCACCGACCGGTGGCGAGTTCGTCAGCGTGCCGGTGCAGAAGGACGCCGGACGCTACGTCGTCTCCCAGAAGCTGGTGAGCTGCCTGACCAGCGCCGACAACTCGCTCACCACGACCACCACGCTGTCCTACATCGCCCCCACGGCGGAGGTTCAGGCCAAGCAGGTGGCCGCGACGGCCGACCTGAAGGTGTGGGTCGACGCGGTGAAGGCGGCGAAGGGCCGCACGAGCGACGACCTCGGCACCAAGTACCCCAAGATCTCGCAGCCGATGTGGACCGGGGTGCAGAGCGCCCTCAGCGGTTCGAAGACCCCGCAGGAGGCGTTCGCGGAGGCCCAGAAGGCAGCGTCCGCCGCCACGAACTGACCGTGTCGGAGACTCGGCGAAGGACGTCATGAACAACCCCACACAGACCGCGGCCTCCCGCTCTGTGCCCGAGCGTGGCGGGGCGGCGCGCGTCGCCGCCCCGCCACGCTGGCGTGACCGGCGGCCACCCTCCACCCAGTGGGCGGCCTGGGCGTTCCTCGCCCCGGTGACCACCTATCTGATCGCCTTCTACCTCTATCCGCTCTACCGCAACATCGACCTCAGCCTCCGCGACTACACGGTCCGCTCGTTCGTGCAGGGCGGGGCGGAGTTCAGTGGCCTGGACAACCTGCGCGAAGTGCTCGACGACCCGACCTTCGGGCCCGCACTGACCCACACCGTGGTGTTCACCCTGGTGTCGCTGGCCTTCCAGTTCGCCATCGGCCTGGCCCTGGCGGTGTTCTTCAGCCAGAACTTCAAGCTCTCGGCCACACTGCGCGCGCTGTTCCTGGTGCCGTGGCTGCTGCCCCTGATCGTGTCCGCCTCGACCTGGTCGTGGATGCTCAACAGCGACTCGGGCATCGTGAACGCGGCCCTGGGCTACGTGGGCCTGGGACCGGTCAACTGGCTCACCTCCCCCGACTGGTCGCTGGTCTCGGTGACCATCGCGAACATCTGGATCGGTATCCCCTTCAACCTGGTCGTGCTCTACAGCGGCCTGCAGGCGATCTCGCGCGACGTCCACGAGGCCGCCGAACTGGACGGAGCAGGTGGCTGGCAGAAGTTCTGGCGGGTGACCTTCCCTCTGCTGCGGCCGGTGTCGGCGATCACGCTGCTGCTGGGCCTGGTCTACACGCTGAAGGTGTTCGACATCATCTGGATCATGACCAAGGGAGGGCCGGCGGACTCCTCGACGACCTTCGCCACCTGGTCCTACCGGCTCGGGTTCGGCAACCTGCTGCCCGCCTTCGGGCCGGGCGCGGCGGTGGGCAACCTGCTCATCCTGATGGCCCTCGTCTTCGGCCTGATCTACATCCGCGTACAGCGAAGGCAGTCGCAATCATGACCGGCAAGAGGGTGTGGTGGAAGAGCGTCCTGGGAGTGGTCCTGACCGGGCTGATGCTGTTCCCGGTCTACTGGATGGTCAATGTCTCCTTCACCCAAGACCGGGACATGCGCAAGAGCCCGCCGCCCTGGTTCCCGTTCGACGGCACGCTGGACGGCTACCGGGCGGTCCTCGACCAGCAGATGCCCTACCTGGCGACCAGCCTGATCGTGGGCCTGGCCACGGTGGTGCTGACCGTGGCCGTCGCCGCGCCCGCGGGCTACTCGCTGGCGAAGCTGCGTCCCAGGGGCGGCGGCGCGCTGAGCTTCGCGCTGCTGATCGCGCAGATGATCCCCGGAATCATCATGGCGATGGGCTTCTACGCGATCTATCTGAACCTGGGTGTCCTCAACTCGCTGCCCGGCCTCGTCGTCGCCGACACCACGATCGCCGTCCCGTTCGCCGTGCTGGTCTTCACCGCGTTCATGTCCGGAATACCCCGGGAGATGCTCCAGGCGGCCACGGCCGACGGGGCGGGGCCGGTGCGTGTCTTCTGGTCGATCGTCCTGCCGGTCAGCCGCAACGCCGTCGTCACGGTCTCCCTGTTCGCCTTCCTCTGGGCGTGGTCGGACTTCGTGTTCGCCGGCACGCTCGACGGCGGTGGCACCCTGCGCCCGATCACCCTGGGCATCTACCACTACATCGGCAACAACAACCAGCAGTGGAACGCCATCATGGCGACCGCGGTCGTGGCCTCCCTGCCCGCCACGGTGCTGTTGATCATCGCGCAACGCTATGTCGCCGCGGGTGTCACCGCCGGAGCGGTGAAGGACTGACCGCTCCTCGCCCTTTCCCGCAGGGACCACCAGACCCGGCCGACCGACACGGGCCGCAGGCGTCGCCGCCACGCGGAACCCCCATCGAGAAAGAGAGCTGAGTTATGACCGTCGCCGCGCCAGGCCCGGAGTTCTCCGTCCAGGAGATCCCCTTCAGTTTCCGAGGGTCCTGGTTCAACTTCTCACCCGTTATAGCGGAGAAGACCTACGCGGATGACGTGCATCTCGTGTCGCACCAGACGGGACTGCACCCGATCCTGCGGCTGATACCCACCGTCGGGGGAGTGCGCGCCGAGACGACCGTCGCGGCCACGCCGTACCGGCTCACCTGGACCCATGACAGCGGGCAGATGGAACTCGCCTACGAGCGGCCGGACACGGCGCGGCTGCGAGGGCGAGGGCTCGGTCTGCGTCTCATCGCGGCGAATGCCGACCTGACCCCGTTCAGCGGGCCGTACCTCTATCGGGATCCGGTCGACGGGGCCCATGTCTTCACGGTCTACGAGACCGGGCGGCGCTACCGGGTCACCGTGTTGCGCGGTGACATGACCGACTGCCCGGGGGTGCAGGCGCTGGGGTCGGGGGAGCGCGGCGTCGTGCTGTCCGGTGACGGCGAGCCGTGGGAGATCGCGATCGAGGAGTACGGGACCTCCCGTCCGCCGTACCTGCCGGCGGGCACCTTCGAGCAGGCGGTCAAGTCGGCGAGGGCCGATTTCGAGTCCTTCGCCGAGGCGCTCGCACCGTGGCGCGGCGCCGGGACGCCCGCCGCGGATCTGGCGGCCTACGTGCTGTGGTCGGCCACGGTGCGGCCGACCGGGTTCATCACCCGTCCCGCGGTGTTGATGTCCAAGCACTGGATGGACAAGGTCTGGAGCTGGGACCACTGCTTCAACGCGATCGCGCTGGCCGAAGGGGTGCCCGACCTGGCGTGGGACCAGTTCCGGCTCGTCTTCGACCATCAGGACGAGGGCGGTGCGCTGCCCGACTCCATCACCCACTCCGAGGTGCTCTACAACTTCGTCAAGCCGCCCATCCACGGCTGGGCGCTGCGCCACCTGCGAGAGCGCATGCCCCCGCTGCCCGCGGCCGAGCTGGCCGAGACGTACCGGAAGCTGGAGAGCTGGACCGGGTTCTGGCTGACCGCGCGCCGTGTTCCCGGGCAGGAGTTGCCGCACTACCAGCACGGCAACGACAGCGGCTGGGACAACGCGACCACCTTCGACCCGGAGCGGGTCGTCGAGACCGCCGACCTGGCGGCCTTCCTCGTGCTCCAGATGCGGGAAGTCGCCCACCTCGCGGGAGAACTCGGGCTCGCCGAGAAGTCCGCCGCGTGGTCCCGGGCCGCCGATCGGATCCGTGAGGCGCTCCTCGAAGAGCTCTGGGCCGGCGACCGGTTCGTCTCGCGCGGCGCGCACTCCAGGCGGACCTGGTCCAGCGGCAGCCTGCTGGACCTGATGCCGATCGTGCTGGGAGCGGAGCTGCCGGAGCCGGTGCGCACCACGCTGGCCAGGAGGATCGAGACGCACCTCACCGCTTACGGGCCCGCCACCGAGCTGCCGACCTCGGAGCACTATCGAGACGACGGCTACTGGCGGGGACCGATCTGGGCGCCCTCGACCGTCCTGATCGAGGACGGCCTGCGCCGCGCCGGTTTCGCCGAACTGGCCGACAAGATCAGCACGCGGTTCCGCGCGCTGTGCGAGAAGTCCGGCTTCGCGGAGAACTTCGACGCCCGAAGCGGCGCCGGGCTGCGCGACCGTGCCTACACCTGGACGGCGAGCGGCTACCTGATCCTGGCCGCCGCACACGAACGACGCCGGTCGGGCGCTCTGCTCCCGGACGTGCCCCCGGCCTCCGGGTAGCCCTGGGGCGCGCCGTCCCGCTCCGGCTGCCCACGACGGCCGCTGGGGTCACAGGGCACGCAGGAAGCCTTCGAGGATCTCGTTGAAGACGTCGGGGCGCTCCATGTTGGGGTAGTGGGCGGTCCCTTCGACCGGGATCACCCGGCCGTTGGCGACGGTGTGGGCGAGGCGTTCGGCCATGCCGATGTGGTCGGGTGAGTCGACGGTGCCGTTCACCGCCAGCAGGGGGACGTCGATCGTGGCGGCGCGTTCCCAGGTGTCGCGTACCTGGACGAGCAGGTTGGGTTCGTCGGCGGTGTGCTTGGACATGGTGTCCCCGGTCATCCGGCGCAGACGGGCGACGACATCGGAGTCGAGATTGTCGAGGGTGCGGTACGGGCCGGCGGCGAAGAGCGTGAACGCCTCGATCGAGGTGTCCAGGTCGCCGGCCGCCATCGCCGAGTGCCACGCGGTCATGGTCTGGAGGGTCCAGGGGTCGGTGAAGTACGGCTCGCTGGTTCCGGCGCCGCTGACGACCACGGCGCTGACCAGTTCCGGGTGCTCAAGCGCTGTGTCGACCGCGATGCCCGCCCCCATGGAGACCCCCACCAGGATCGCGGGGCCGGTGCCCAGACGGCGCAGCAGGCCGGCCAGGTCGTCGGTGGGCCGGAACGGTTCGGTGGCGTTGGCGGACCGGCCGTGACCGCGGGCATCGGGTGCTATGACGCGGTAGCGAGAGGCGAGGAACGGAATCTGCTCCTCCCACATGCCGTGGTCCAGGAAGCCGCCGTGCAGCAGGACGAGGGGCCGGCCGGTGCCGGTGTCGAGCCAGAACAGATCACTCATGACACCTAGGTTGTCATTATTGGTCACTCATGACAACCTAGGTGTCATGATGGTGGGGTGAAGGAAAAAGACCGCACCCCCGCGTCCGATGAACGGGCCGACCGGCTCGCCGAGGTGTTCGACCTGGTGGGGCCGTTGTACCGGCGCGCCCATCGAAAGGTGGAGCAGGACGCACCCATCGAGGGGTTGTCCGTCGGAGTACGGGCGGTGCTCACCATGCTCCGCGAGCACGGGCCGATGACCGTCCCCCAGATGGGCCGGGCTCAGGCGCTGAGCCGCCAGTTCGTACAGCGCATGATCAACGACGCCGCCGCCCGGAACCTGGTTGAGTCCGTCCCCAACCCGGCGCACAAGAGGTCCTCTCTCATCCGGCTGACCGAGGAGGGGCGGGTCGCCGTCACCGCCCTGATCGACCGCGAGCGCGCGCTTCTCCGCCAGGCGGGCGGAGATCTGAGCGATGCCGAGGTCGCCGCCTGCATCCGGGTGCTCTCACACCTCCTCCGCTTCCTCGACCACGTCGAGGTGGACTAAGCCTGTACGAGATGCGGTCGCGTCGAAGCCGTCCGATCGAAGGTGCCGGTCACTTCGGCGGCCGGTTCGAAGCACTCGATTTTCCGTCCGCACGGTGCCCGTCGCGTCTAAGGGCGTACCGGAGCGGGGCCGGTGCTGGCCCGCAGCGAGATCGACGGCTGCAGCAGAACCTGGCGCGGGGGAGCGTCCGGTGACGAGATCCGTTCCACGAGAAGCTCCACGGCCTGGGTGGCCATGGTCGCGACAGGCACGTCGGCTGAGGTCAGCGGCGGGTGGAAGTCCTCCGCCCATTGCCGGGCCACCACGCCGGTGATCGAGAAGTCGTCGGGCACCGCGAGTCGCCTGCCTCGCAGAGCCCGATCCACACCTGGCAGGGCGGCTTCGTTGAGCGTGACGACGGCGCTGACGGCCGGATTCAGGCGAAGAAGGTCCTCGACGCGTTCCTCGCCGGTCGTCGCCTCGTCCGGGCAGCACACCGCGGTGGCGCTCAGGCCGCGTTCGGTCGCCGCCGCGGTGAAACCGTCAAGAGCCCGGCGGGCGGGACCGTAACCGGCGGCCAGCAACTCCTGCGGCCGGTTGAGGAGCGCGACGGCGCGGTGTCCGAGGTCGGCCAGGTGGTGGACACAGCGGGAGGTCAACGCCTCGTAGTCCACGTCCACCCAGCAGTCGGCCTGGGAGTCCGCGGTATGGCCGATCGTCACGAACGGCAGGCCGGACCGGCGCAGCCGGTGCGCTCGCGGATCCTCCAGTCGGACCTCCATCAAGACGACGCCGTCGACCCGGCGGCTGCTCACCATCCGTTCGAACGACCTGTCGTGCTCGTCACCACTGGGTGAGAGCAGCACGTCGAGTCCGTGACGGCCCGCGGCCTCCACCACGCTCGCGACGAAGCCCAACTGCATGAAGGTGAGGTTCCGGCCGGCGGGCGGGACCACCAGCCCGAGCGTACGAGTGCGCCCCTCCGCCAGTGCCCGGGCGCTGGCGTTGGGACGGTAGCGCGCCTCCGCGATCACTTGCTCGATCCGCCGACGGGTCGCCTCGGACACCGCCCGCTTGCCGCTCAGCGCGTACGAGACCGTGCTACGTGACACGCCGGCGCGCCTGGCGATCTCCCCGATGTTCACTGTGGCCTCCCCGTGGCACCGGATCGAGCCCGCGCCTTGTGACACCTGGTTCGAATCGATTCGATGCGAGGCTATGGGCCTGGAAGGGGGGTGTCAAAGCAGCTCAGCGTGCTGCGGCGAGGATGTGCCGCCTCTGGGAGGGAGGGGGAGTGGGGTAGTGCGTCGTCGGCGACCTGGGCTCTCTGTCAAACGCGTCTCGCCATTGGCCGGTCGGTCATCCGGCCTGGGGCACCACCTCGTGGAGGGGGTAGATACCCCGAATCGATTCGTTGAGCCGGCCGACAGATAACGTGCCCCGCGGGACTACCGGGCGTCAACTCCTGTCACGGGGTTGACGGCTTCCGGAGCAGTTATAAATCTACATTGTAAAGGGGGTCGGTTGATTGAAAACCATTCCAATGATCAAAAACCGACCACCTGCCAGAGGAGAGCGCAACGCGCCCGGTTCCGCCCGCTGCTCACTTGTCGATACCTCTTACGGTTGAGGGACGGCTGCCGGGTTCACCGCGCGTATCGCGTCGCCCTGCTTCCAGGAGGTGACGCCACTCGCCGTCCGCCACCGGGTCCTCGAAGGTCGCGGTCGTTTTCGGGTGGCCGAGTGGGTTCGGGTCGTCAGTGGCGGTTGGCCGCGCAGGGTGGCAGGCAGGGTGGCAGGTCGTCGGGTGGGGGGTGGTTGGGGGCGTCATGCGCACTTGTCGAGAATGTCCGTCCGGTTCAGCAGGCCGAGTAGGCGGCGTATGTCGATCGGTGCGTTGATCAGGTGGGCCGTGCCGTCGCGGCACAGGTCGGTCAGCATGCGCAGGCCTGCGACGTCGGTGAACTCCAGGCGTCCGATTCGGTGGCCGGAAACTGTCGGTGCCGGGAGAGATGATGGGATCATGACCGACGCGCCCCCCAGCACTCTTCTCGCTGATCAGACCGCCTACGCCGAAGCCGTTCAGCTCGCCTTGGACGCCGCCGCGGCCTACTACGGTGACGGCACCTCCACGTTGGACGACGACGCCTACGACCGGTTGGTCCGGGGCATCGAGGCTTATGAGGACGAGCATCCCGAGGAGGTGTTGCCGACTTCGCCGACGGGCAAGGTGGCCGGGGGTGCGGTGGTCGGTGATGTGCCGCACGCGGTGCCGATGCTCAGCTTGGACAACGTCTTCGGTGCCGGGCAGCTGGCCGACTGGGCCGCCTCGCTGGAGCGCAGGCTTGGGCGCCCGGTCGCGGCGTGGAGCGTCGAGCCCAAGCTCGACGGGCTGGCCATTTCGGCCCGTTATCGTCACGGCCGTCTGGTGCGGCTTGTGACCCGTGGCGACGGCGCCGCCGGTGAGGACGTCTCTCACGCGATCGGCACCGTTGTGGGGCTGCCTTCCAGGTTGGCCGAGCCGGTGACCGTTGAGTTGCGCGGTGAGGTGCTCATGACGGCGTCGCAGTTCGAGGAGGCGTGTGCCAAGCGGCGGGCGCATGACGGCACCACGTTCGCCAATCCGCGTAGCGCCGCCGCCGGGACGCTGCGTGCCCAGGACCGGCCGTATGTGTGCGAGTTGACCTTCTTCGGCTATGGGGCGCTGCCGTATCCCGATGATGTCTCCGAGACGGCTGAGTGGTTGCGTGGGCTGCCGCACAGCGAGGTCATGGCGTGGGTTGCCGGGCAGGGGGTGCAGACCACCGCGGCCACCTCGGTGGCCGGGATCGTCGCTGAGACGTTGGAGGGGGTGCGGGAGCGGGTCGAGGAGATCGCCGCGGTGCGGCCGGAGTTGCCGTTCGGTATCGACGGGATCGTGATCAAGTGTGATCTCGCCGGTGATCAGGCGCAGGCCGGGTTCAGTTCGCGTGCTCCGCGGTGGGCCGTCGCCTACAAGCTGCCCGCGACCGAGAAGATCACCAAGTTGGTCGGTGTGGAGTGGAACACCGGCCGTACCGGCGTCATCGCCCCGCGTGCGGTGTTGGAGCCGGTCGAGCTCGATGGCAGTGTCGTCACCTATGCCACGCTTCACAACGCCTCCGACATTGCGCGTCGGGGTTTGATGCTGGGTGACAGTGTGACCGTCTACAAGGCGGGTGATGTGATTCCTCGTGTGGAGGCGCCGGTGGTGCATCTGCGCACCGGTGATGAGCGGCCGATCGAGATTCCGAAGGTCTGTCCTACCTGTGGTGATGCGATCGACGCCTCTCAGGAGCGGTGGCGGTGCGTGCGTGGTCGTGCCTGCCGGACGATCGCCTCCATCGGTTATGCCGCGGGTCGTGACCAGCTCGACATCGAGGGTTTGGCGGAGAATCGTATTCTGCAGTTGTTGAACGCGGGGTTGATCGCCGACTTCGCCGACCTGTTCTTCCTGACTCGCGAGCAGGTGCTGGGTCTGGAGCGGATGGGGGAGACGAGCACCGACAATCTGCTGGCCGCGATCGAGCGGGCCAAGGCACAGCCGCTCAGCAGGGTGTTCTGCGCGCTGGGTGTGCGTGGCACCGGCCGGTCCATGAGTCGTCGCATCGCCCGGCATTTCGGCAGTATGGACGCCATTCGTGCGGCCGACGCCGGGGCGATCGAGGCGGTCGAGGGCATCGGCCCGAAGAAGTCGCCGGCGGTGGTGGCCGAGCTCGCCGAGCTCGCGCCGTTGATCGACAAGCTGGTGGCGGCCGGGGTCACCATGACCGAGCCCGGCTGGACGCCTCCTGCCGCCCCCGTCGTCACCGTCGTCACCGGTGTCGACGGGGGCGACGGGGGCGAGGCCCCCGCGACGTCGGGTGACGCGTCCGGGTTGCCGCTGGCCGGGATGTCGGTCGTGGTGACCGGTTCCATGAGCGGGGCTTTGGAGTCCTTGACCCGTAACCAGATGAATGAGCTGATCGAGCGTGCCGGGGGTAGGTCCTCTTCTGGTGTCTCGGCGAAGACGTCCTTGTTGGTGGCCGGGGAGAAGGCGGGTTCCAAGCGGGCCAAGGCCGAGAGTTTGGGGGTGCGGATCGTCGGCCCCGAGGAGTTCGCCGGTCTCGTCGGCCCGTTCCTTTGATCGGGATCGGAACGGGGTGGTGACGTCGTCATGCGATCGCGGGCGATCTCCTGGTTCACCGTCCTCTCCTGATCTGTGTGGCTGCGGTCACGAGTTGTTCGGTGTCGTGTTTTTCGGTGTAGGACTTGGTGTGCCGGGCGAAGGGCCGGCTATCGGGTGTCGCGCATTTTGAGGATGTAGGCCGCGGTGAGCGCGACGGCGCGGTCTTCGTCGTGTGAGAGGTCGGCGAGGGCGCGGGAGGCGATGGTTGCCGGGATGTCCGCGAGTGCCTGCGCGAGGCGTCGGCGTGCCGGTGGTTCGGTGGTGCCGGGGGCGAGGCGGTCGACGAGGCCGGTGGCGATCTGGTCGGCCAGGGCGGGGGTGCTCGCCAGGGTGCTCAGCGCGTCGGCCGCGTCGACGTCGTTCGTTCCCTCGACGACCATGTCGATGAGGGTCGGGATCGCCTCGGTCGCGCCGCGTGTCCCCAGTGCCAGGGCCGCGTGCCGGCGGACGACGAGGTCGGGGTGGGCGAGGGCGTTGCGCAGCAGTGCGGTCGCCTGGGCGTCCGGGATTTCGGCGATGGACTGGACGGCGCGTTCGCGTACTTCGGCCACGGGTGAGCCGAGGCCTTTGGCCAGCAACGCGGTTCCGCTGTCGGCCGATCGCGCCAGGGCCCATCGAAGGGCTCCGGCGACGTTCGGGTCCTTTTCGCTGAGTGCCGCCTCGACCAGTGCTTCCACCGGCATCGAGACGTCTTCGGTCCAGGACAGGGCCGCGTGCTGGCGCTTGCCGGCGTTCTTTGATCCCAGTGCCTGCAGGAGTTCGACGGTGTGGAGGACCTCCTTCCAGTCGGTGGGTTGCGCGGCGCCGATGCGGCGAAGTCGCGTGAGTAGTTCGGTCTGCCGCGCGATGCGTTCCTGGGTTTGGTCGATGAGGTGTTCGACGAGTTGTGCGGGGGTGAAGGCGGGGTCTTCGAGGGCGCGCCCGACGTCGTGCAGTGACAGTCCGAGCGACCGCAGGCTCTCGATGTGGAAGATCCGCTGGATGTCTTCCGCGGAGTATTCGCGGTAGCCGGCGTCGGTGCGGCCTGTTGGCCGCACCAGGCCGAGTGCGTCGTAGTGCCTGAGCATGCGGGCGCTGACTCCGGAGCGTCGTGCCACCTCACCGATCAACACCGTCTCATCATCCCTGCCTTTCGGTTTCGCCGAGGGCCACGACGCGCTTGGCCTGTTCGATCGCGAACTCGAATCCGGTCTCGGGGTCGCGTAGGAGTTGCTCGGTGGCGATCGCGTGCGCGCGCACGCGGGGGTCTGCTCGTGTCTGGGCGGCGTGCAGGATCGGCGAGATCACCTCGCCGAGCGCGATGAGCGCCCGGCTGAGGCTGAGTTGGGTCTCCCGTTCGCCGCGGCCGAGTTGTGTCGACAGTGCCGCGGCGAGTTCGGGTTTCTCCCCTTCGGGGACGAGCACGACGGCCGCCCGCCAGGCGCTGCGGGCGACCTCGTCGTCGGCGTCGGACAGCAGAGCTTGGGTGATCGCGGGCCACGCTCGCCGATCCCCGATCTTGGACAGGGTGTGCAGCGCCTGGCTGCGTGCCTGGGCGCGTGGTGAGCGGACCTCGTCGAGGAGTATGGGGAGGGTCATCGACGCGGGGTGGCGGGTGAGTGCCCAGGTGAGCGTGTCGCGTACCGGGAATTCGTCTTCGATCGCGCATCGTTCGATGAGTTTGTCGATGAAGCGCGGGTCGGGGTTCGTGCCGAGCGCCAGCGCCGCCCGTAGCCGCACCGACGGGTCGTCGTCCTGCAGTGCTTGGAGGGCTGGGATCGGGTTGGTGTTCGGGTTGGTGTCCTGTTTCGGCATGGTCATGGGGCCACCTCCTGGCCCTCAGTGAAGACCTTGTCACTGTGTCAAGGTCAAGCTGGATCATGCCGTGAGGTCGTCAGGGGTCTTCGTCCGCCGGAGTCCGGCATTGGTGGGCTCAGGGGGGCGCAGGGCTCGGGTGCAGAGGGTGAGGCCCTCCATCAGTGTGGTGCGGGTGTGGTCGTCGACGTCGGCGAGCATGTCTTTTTCGATGCGGTCGAGTGCGCGGTCGCAGTGTCGTAGGGCGGCCTGTCCTTCGCGGGTGAGGTGGGTGCGAAGCACCCGGCCGCCGTCGGGGTGTGCGTCGCGGTGGATCAGGCCGCGTTGTTCCAGGTCGCGTACGACCAGGTTCATGGCCTGTGGGGTGACGAAGGCGATGCGGGCGAGTTCGGCCGAGGACAGTCCGGTGCGCATGCGCAGTTCGCTGAGTGCCATGTATTCGGTCGTGGTGACGCCGTAGTGCACGAGTGCCTCGTCGAGTCGGGCGCGGATGCGACGCTCCAGCCGGTAGACCAGGTAGCTCAGGTGAGGTGCCGGTTTGGGCGGTTGGTCGGCTGTGGGGTCGCGGCGTGAGGTCACCGGATGACGATAACGGGCGATATAAGTTTCGCGCCTCAAATATCAAGCTACTTGATAACAAATCGCTTGATAACCAGCGCAAGCAGCTTTTTTCGTCGCTTGGGGACCATGATCCGGTACGAGCCAGACGCCCACCAGCAGCGACACCCCGTCGCCGACTCCGACCCCCGGCCCGGGGGGCGGGTGCAGGGTCACCTACCTTCCCAACACCTGGAACAACGGCTTCACCGCCGATGTCACCGTGACCAACACCGGGTCGGCCCCCGTCAACGGCTGGACCGTGACCTGGACGTGGCCGGGTAACCAGCAGGTCACCAGTGCCTGGAACGCCACGGTGACCCAGTCGGGCTCCCAGGTCAGCGCGCGCAACGTCTCCTACAACGCCACCATCGCCCCGCAGGCCCGCAGCAGTTTCGGGTTCCAGGGCACCTACAGCGGCACGAACTCGGCTCCGGCGGCGTTCGCGCTGAACGGGACCGCCTGCGTCATAGGGTGAGTTCGTCCAGCAGGCCGCCGGCCACCTTCAGCGCGGGCCGTTCGTACTGTTCGGCCCGCGCGCGGAAGACCTGCTCGGCCCGGATCGCCGGCCAGTCGCCGGGCAGGTGCTCGGCCGGCAGGTGAGGGTCCTGGCGGACGAGTTGCAGCCAGTCGGTGTGCAGCACCAGTTGCCGTACGAGGTCGTCCGGCGCGTCGGGCAGCGGCCGGGTGAGGTCCCACCTGGTGAGGAAGGCCCGATAGCGCCGGGCGATCTGCTCGATGTCGAAGGCCTTGGCCACCAGGTCGGCGGCCTCGGTGGGTTTGAACGCCCTCGCGGTCAGCACCGTGACGTGATCGTCGACCTCCAGCGACTCCAGCACCCCGCAGACCTCCCTCGCGCCGGGAGCGATCCACAGTCCGCTCTGCAGCGGGCCGAATCCGGCCCAGATGAGCCGGGAGCGCAGGTCGTGGCGGGTGCTGCGGCGGCTGTCGGGCAGGGAGAACCCGACGACCGTCCAGGTGCCGTCCCAGTCGCGGTTCACCGCGCCGGTCTCCCAGATTCGCCGGCGGCCGTCGCGCAGCACCGCCTCGGCGTGCGGGGTGAGCCCGACATAGACCCTGCGCCCTACCCGGTGGCGGGTCAGCAGGTCGCGTTTGACCATGCGGGCGAGCGTGGAGCGGACGGCCTCCTCCGAGACGCCGAGGCGGGCGAACACCTCGATGATGCTGCCCGTGGAGATGGCGGTGCCGCGGTCCAGGGCGTGGATGCCGAGGAAGCTGAAAATCAGGGACTGCGGGCGCGCGGACGGCGCCGCCGGTTCGTCTTCGCCGCCGATGCTCACACCGAAAGCGTAGACGGGCCAGATGTCAGGCACATAATTGACGGAAGTCAAATATGTGCACAAGGAGAGTTTATGAACGTCGACGAACTGGTCGCCATCGACGTGCACACGCACGCGGAGGTCTCCGCGGACGGGCACGCCTCGCTCGGCGACGAGCTGGCCGCGGCCTCGGCGAAGTACTTCAAGGGGCGCTCTCGGCCCACCGTCGCCGAGATGGCCGCCTACTACCGTGAGCGCAGGATGGCGGCGGTGGTGTTCACCGTCGACGCCGAGCACGCCACCGGGCATCGGCGCATCTCGAACGAGGAGGTCGCGGCGAGTTGCGCCGCGCACGCCGACGTGCTGATCCCCTTCGCCAGCGTCGATCCGTGGAAGGGCAGGGCCGGGGTCCGCGAGGCGCGCCGGCTGGTGGCCGAGCACGGGGTGCGCGGCTTCAAGTTCCATCCGAGTGTCCAGGGCATCGCGCCCGACGACCGGGTGGCCTACCCGCTTTACGAGGCGATCGAGGAGATGGGGGTGCCGGCGCTGTTTCACACCGGGCAGACCGGTATCGGTGCAGGTCTGCCCGGCGGGGGCGGGATCCGGCTGAAGTACTCCAACCCCATGCTGGTCGACGACGTCGCCGTGGACTTCCCCGAGTTGCGGATCATCCTGGCCCATCCGTCCTTTCCCTGGCAGGACGAGGCTCTGGCGGTGGCCACGCACAAGCCGCAGGTCTACATCGACCTGTCGGGGTGGTCGCCGAAGTACTTTCCGCCGCAGCTCGTCCGGTACGCCAACACGCTGCTGAAGGACAAGGTGCTCTTCGGATCCGACTACCCGATGATCACGCCGGATCGGTGGCTCGCCGACTTCGACGCCCTCGACATCAAGCCCGAGGTCCGCCCGAAGATCCTCAAGGACAACGCCGTGCGCCTGCTCGGGCTCGGCACCGTTTAATGCTGGGCAAAGGATTGACGTCCGTCACAAAAATGCCTAACCTCCGGGCAAGCAAGCGCAGTAGCTCGCTCTCGGACTGAGGAGCTCAGTCATGACGAACCCGTCGGTCTTTCCCCCCAACCAGGTTCAGCTACGCCGCGCGGTGGCCTCCAGCTTCCTGGGCAGCGTGATCGAGTACTACGACTTCCTGCTGTACGCCACGGCCTCGGCGGTGGTCTTCAGCAAGATCTTCTTCTCCTCGCTCGACCCGCTCACGGCCACGGTCGCCAGTTTCGGCACCTTCGCCACGGGGTACCTCGCCAGGCCGCTCGGCGGAGTGATCTTCGGCCACTTCGGCGACCGGCTCGGCCGCAAGCGCATGCTGGTCTTGACCATGACCCTGATGGGTGTCGCCAGCTTCCTCATCGGCGTGCTGCCCACCTACGAGCAGATCGGCGCCCTGGCCCCCGTCACCCTGGTCCTCCTTCGCGTCCTGCAGGGCGTGGCCATCGGCGGCGAATGGGGAGGCGCCGTACTGATGTCGGCGGAACACGCCAGCAGCCGCCGCGGCCTGTGGGCGAGCTTCACCAACGCCGGAGCCCCGTTCGGCATGGTGCTGTCCACCGGCGTGCTCAGCGGCACCGCGGCCGTCGTGGGCGAGCAGGCCTTCTTGAGCTGGGGCTGGCGGGTGCCGTTCCTGCTCAGCATCCTCCTGCTGGGAGTCGGCCTGTTCGTCCGGCTGCGGGTGGAGGAGACGCCGGTGTTCGAGGCGGCCGGCGCCGGCGGCCGCGCCACCCGGATGCCGCTGCTGGAGGTGTTGCGCAACCACCCCAGGACCCTGCTTCTGGGGGTGGGGGTCGGCCTGTCGGCGTTCGTGGCCCAGGGCACCCTGACCACCTATCTCATCGCCTACGGCGTCCGGACCGGTTTCACCCGCCAGGCCGTGCTGAACGGCCTCACGCTCTCCTCCGCGCTCGCCGTGGTGAGCATCATCGCCTGGTCGGCGCTCTCGGACCGGGTCGGACGCCGCCCGATCGTGCTGGCGGGCGCGCTGCTCATGGCCGGGTTCGGCTTCGCGCTGTTCCCGATGGTGAACGCCGGCAGCGTCGCGCTGCTCGTCATCGCGCTGGTGCTGGGCCAGGCGCTCATCCACCCGATGATGTACGGCCCGCTGGGGGCGCTGTACGCCGAGTTGTTCCCCACCAGGAACCGCTACACCGGCGCCTCGCTCGGCTACCAGCTCGCTGGACTCGGCGCCGGCCTGGGCCCGCTGCTGTTCGCCCAGCTGGACGCCTCCTCCGGGGGCGGCAGCACGACGACGATCTCGGTGATCATCGCCGTCTGCTGCCTGCTGACCGTGGTCTGCGTGCTGGCCCTGCGGGAGACCAGCGGCGACGACCTCACCTCCGGCGCCCCGGCGATCCGTGCCGCCACCGATGCGTAACGCCGGGCTCGGCGGCTGGCCCGCACGCCGAGCCCAGATGAGCCCTCAGCGCACCGCGTTCGTCTTCGCGGGCCGATCGGTCAGCTACGCCGACGTCTGCGAGCGGGCGACCCGCCTGGCCTCACGGATGCGCCAGGCGGGGATCGGGGCGGGGGAGCGGGTCGCCTATCTCGGCCCCAACCACGTCGCCTTCGCCGAGACCATGTTCGCCACCCACATGCTGGGGGCCGTCTTCGTCCCGCTGAACTTCCGGCTGACCGCGCCCGAGATCGGCTACATGCTTGGCCACTCGGGCGCCGCACTGCTGGTGTACGACCCCGGCTGCGCGCAGACCGTACACGCCCTGTCCGGGCCGTACACGCTCGTGGCCCTGGAATCGCCCGCGCCGGGGGAGCACGACTTCGAGACCTGGGTGGCGCGGGGCGATCCCGGTCCCATCGACGTGCCGGTGGCACTCGACGACCTCGCCCTCATCCTCTACACCTCCGGCACGACCGGCGCTCCCAAGGGGGCGATGCTCAGCCACGCCAACCTGGTGTGGAACTGCTTCAACATGATGGTCGGCGTGGATGTGACGAGTTCGGAGGTGACGCTGATCAGCGCGCCGCTCTTCCACGTCGCGGCGCTGAACCAGACGCTGCTGCCGACCTTCCTCAAGGGCGGCACCTCGGTGATCATGCCGTCCTGGGACGCGGAGGTGTGCTACGACCTCATCGAGGAGCACCGGGTGACGTGGATGTTCGGCGTCACCACGATGTTCGCCGACTTCGCCAGGTCGCCGCGCTGGGCCGAGGCCGACCTGTCGTCGCTGCGTACCCTCATGGCCGGCGGCGCGGCCATCCCCGTGGCGCTGATCCGCACCTACCAGGAAAGGGGCCTGGTCTTCTGTCAGGGCTACGGACTGACCGAGACCGCCCCCGGCGCGACCTTCCTGGAGGCGGGCGAGAGCGTGCGCAAGGTGGGCTCGGCCGGGGTGCCGGTCTTCTTCTCCAGGGTGCGGGTGGCGCGCCCCGACCTCACGACGGCACCGGCCGGGGAGCCGGGCGAGGTGCTCATCCAGGGGCCGAACGTCACCCCCGGCTACTGGCGGGACCCGCAGGCCAGTGCCGCCGCGCTGACCGAGGACGGCTGGTTCCGCTCCGGCGACATCGCGATCATGGATGAGGAGGGTCATCTGAGCGTCGTCGACCGCATCAAGGACATGTACATCTCCGGCGGGGAGAACGTCTACCCGGCGGAGGTCGAGGAGGCGCTCTTCGCGCATCCGGCCGTGGCGGAGGCCGCCGTGGTGGGGATGGCCGACCGCCGGTGGGGCGAGGTGGGCCGCGCTTTCGTCGTGCTTCGTCCCGGCGCCGGCGTCGCCCCCGGCGAACTGGCGGACTTCCTGCGTTCCCGGCTCGCCAAGTACAAGATCCCCGTCCGTTTCGAGATCGTCGGCGCGCTGCCGAAGACGGGCTCGGGCAAGATCCGCAAATCCGAGCTCCGCGGCCGCCCCCTGCCCGAATGAGCCGATGACGCGCTGTTGCTGTTCGACGTGCTGACGGCGATGAAGCCGCCGTCGCGGGCGGGCCGCAACGACAAGAGGCGCTGTGGTCGGCGCTGCGCCGCCGCGACGTGTATGCGATCGGCGTCGAGCCGAAGCGATGAGGTTGCCCCGCGAGCCTGCACGGCTGCGCTCTAACCTCCGGCCTCGAGGTAGCGCGTCCAGCCCGCATCCAGGAGTCGGAATCCTGCGTCGATGGTCCGTTCCGGATCGGCCTCGCGGGTGGCGCTGAGCTGGATGTGCAGGGCGAACCGGACGTAGAAGCGGATCTCGTCGCTCGGCTCGGAGAGCCCGAACTCCTCGGTGATCGTGGCGACGAGGGCGTCTTCGTGGCGGAACCACATTTTCTCCGCGTAGTCCACGAGGGCCGGTGTCTGCTCCATGAGGGCGAGGATCTGGCGCTGGGGTTCGGATGTGAGTGCGGCGATTTCGAGGAGGTAGTGGGCTTTCAGCGCGTCGGAGATCGTGGTGCCGGGCGCCCGGGCGCTGACCGCGGCCAAGAGGTGTTCATGTCGGTCGTCCTCGTCGCTGAAGACGAGTGCCTCCTTGTGGGGGAAGTGCGTGAAGACCGTCTTGGGCGACACGTCCGCCTTGTCCGCGATCTCGCGAACAGTGACCGCATCGAAGCCACGTTGGAGGAAGAGCGTCGTCGCCGCGTCCAGGATCGCCGCCCGCGTCGCGGCCTTCTTGCGCTCTCGTCGCCCCACGGCCGTTCCATTCACCATGGCTCGATCTTACTGGTACCGGCCTCTAAGTATATTGACAATAAAAGTAATCTCGATGTACTTAGTGTGTGAGTGAAGTAAGGTCGGCGGCGGAAGACGATTCGGGCGGCAGGACCGAACCCGTGAGAACCTCCACCGGCCCTGGTGTCAGCGCCGCAGCAACGCCTGAAAGGACTACAGCCATGACCGGGTACACCCACTCGCGTTCCGGCATCGAGCAAGAAAAGCCCGGGAACGACTCGCGACCCGACACGCCCGGCCCCGATGTGCTTCGGCTTTCGCGGCGACGAGCCGCGGGAGCGTTGCTCGTCGCCGGCCCTGTGATCTTCCTGCTCGCGGAGTTCGTCGCTGCCGCAGCGTGGACGGATCCGCCCTACAGCTACACGTACCACTTCATCAGCGATCTCGGAGTCCACGGACCTTCGACCCTGTTCGGGCAGTACATGTACTCACCTCTTGCCTGGGTGATGAACACCGGTTTCATCCTGTTCGGGATCACGATCCTCGCCGGTATCGCGCTGCTGCGCGGCCTGTCGGGCTGGCGCCGCTGGACGACGCTCGTGCCCGCGACACTGCTGGCCGTCGGCGGTGTTCTGCTCGGCTTGTTCCCGGGCTCCGGCGAGGCTTTGGAAGACGGCACCGGCGCCTACCACAGCATGGGAGCCTTCGCGGGCTTTATCGGCGCGAACATGCTCGCGGTCGTGCTCGGGAGGATGCGCCGGCGTGTCGGGTTCTCGCCCGGGATCGGGAGGGCGCTGGTCACGACCGGAGTGGTCGGCCTGCTCTCGACGACGGCCTACCTCCTGATGATCATCTCTTCCGCCGGCGACTCCGCGAGCGGCGTCATCGGCCTCGTCGAACGCGGTGCCACCCATCCGTTCCTGATCGGGCTTCTCTGCGCGGGAGCATCGGTCTGGAGTCGCCGAACCCTCGACATGCCGGACGCGCACCCCGCCGCCGAGGTCAAGGCCGGGTGACGCAGAACCCCGCGATCACCACCAGCCGCCAGGCCCTACGCTCGGGTCCGTGCGAGGCCGGCGGCGTCGTCGACGCCGGCCTCGCACGGTGTGCACGATGCTCACCGGCAGATCGACCCCGGAAAATCCCTCGCTCACAGCTCCCACAGCCCTTTGCCCAGCGTGGTGAGCCCGCCGCCCAGCGCGAGCAGCAGCACCATCAGCCGGGCCGGCCTTTCCGGAACCCGCCGCGCCAGTGCCGCGCCGATCGCCGAGCCCGCCGCGATGGAGGCCGCGACCAGCAGCCAGACCGGCGCGGGCAGCTGCGGCACGCCTTTGGCCGTCACGGAGAAGGCGTTCACCACCACCCCGTACAACTGGGCGTTCGGCACGAACTCCCGTACCGTCCAGCCCGCGTTCACCGCGTACAGGGAGACCGCGGGGCCGCCCACCCCGGCGGAGGAGTTCATGAACCCGCTGGCGGCCCCGGCGGCCACCGCGCCTTTGACGCCGCGCAGGGCCGGCACCCGAGCACCCCACATCACCAGCGCCACGGCCACGCTCACCAGCACCCCCATCCCGGCCAGCAGCACCGGCTCGGGCAGGCGGGCGGCCACCCAGGCCCCGGCCGGTACCGTGCAGGCGGCCGCGGCGACCAGCGGGACCATCGCGGCCAGGCGCACCTGGCGCCAGGTGCCGGCGAGGCCGACCGCGCTGATGGCGCCGGCCGCGCAGTTGGCGAGCACCACGCCCTCGGCCGGGCCCAGCAGCAGCACCAGGGCGGGCACCGACACGAGCGCGAACCCGATCCCCGCCAGCCGCTGCACCGAGGCTCCCACCACCATGATCACGCCCAGTACGAGGAAGACCCCCCACTCACTCGCCACGGACGGCTCCTCGCGGATGCTTTTCACCGGTGATTCGCCACAGCCTTCCCCCGCGCGGCCGGAGCGATCAACAGCTTTTCCCCGCCTCGGCCGGCCCCGGCGCGATCCGGGCGCCGCTCACCCCCGCTGGTGGTGTGCGAGCAGCTGGGTGAGCAGGCGGGTCAGGGCCTGCCGGTCCTCGGCCGCGAGCGGTCCGAGCAGCTCCTCCTGCGCCTCGTCGAGCGCCCGGTCCAGGCGCCGCAGCTGCCGATCACCCGCCGCGGTGAGGGTCACCAGGTTGCGCCTTCGGTCCTCGGGGTCCGGCGTCCGCTCGACCAGGCCCTGCCCGGCCAGCTCGTTGATCGCCGCCACGACGTCACTGCGGTCCATGTTGCACCGGCGGCCGAGCTCGGCCTGACTGGCCACCCCGAACTCCTCCAGCGCGGCCAGGATCCGGTAGTGGTATCCACGCGCCCCCACCTGCCCGAAGCCGTCGGAGGCCAGGCGGTGGGCGTGCACCGCCAGCTGGGTGAGCAGCCAACTCGGCTTCGCGGTCAGACGTGCGGGTGTTTTTTCCACATCAGCCACCATACATCGTTGGTATGACCAATAAATCTGTATATAGTGGGCGTCGCCAACGTTGGTGGAGCCAACGGAAACGGCGCGGGCCGTGACCGCCCGAACACGCGAGCACCGATCACGTTCGGGCGCGCCATGGACACCCGCGCGAGCGTGGTTCCGAAACCGGCACCCGCTGTCCCCGTCGCCGTCCGCACCGACCTCATCGACACCCGCTCGTCCGAACATCCGGGCGCCGGACGAACCCCCTGGAGCCAAGACCATGATCAAGCCGTTCCGCATCGAGATCCCCCAGGCGGACCTCGACGACCTCACCGACCGGCTCTCGCGCACCCGCTGGCCCAACGAGATCACCGGCGCCGGATGGGACTACGGCTTCCCGCTGGCGCGGCTGAAGGAGCTCGCCGAACACTGGCGCACCGGCTACGACTGGCGGGCGCACGAGGCCAGGCTGAACGAGCTCGCGCACTTCACCACCGAGATCGACGGGCAGAACATCCACTTCGTCCACGTCCGCTCTCCAAGACCGGACGCACTCGCGCTCGTCCTCACCCACGGCTGGCCAGGGTCGTTCCTGGAGTTCCTCGACGTGATCGAGCCCCTGTCGCGCGACTTCCACCTGGTGATCCCCTCCATCCCGGGCTTCGGTTTTTCCGGGCCGACCCACGAGCGCGGCTGGGACATCGTCCGGGTCGCCCGGGCCTGGGCCGAGCTGATGCGCCGCCTGGGGTACGAGCGCTACGGCGCGCACGGCGGCGACTTCGGCTCGGGCATCTCGTTGGCGCTCGGCGCGGTGGCCCCCGAGCAGGTCGCCGGGGTGCACGTCAACTACCTGCCGACCCGGCCGGACCCCGACGCCGGCCTCGAGCTGTCGCAAGCCGACGAGGCCCGGCTGGAGAAGGTCAGGCGGCTGATGGCGAACCGCCCGCCGTACCAGGCTCTGCAGGCCACCACCCCGCAGACCCTCGGATACGCGCTCACCGACTCGCCGGTCGGCCAGCTGGCCTGGATCGCCGAGCGCTTCGCGCAGTGGACGGACCCGCGCTCGCAGATCGACGACGAGCGGATGCTCACCGACATCTCGCTGTACTGGCTGACCGCCACCGCGGCCTCCTCGGCGCGGCTGGCACGTGAGGCTCCGCGGCGGGTCGAGCCGTGCCCGGTACCGGTCGGCGTGGCGGTGTTCGCGCACGACATCACGCAGTCGGTGCGGCCGCTGGCCGAGCGGCTGTACGACATCAGGCACTGGTCGGAGTTCGAGCGCGGCGGCCACTTCGCCGCGATGGAGGTGCCGGAGCTGCTCGCCGGGGACGTCCGGGACTTCTTCCTCCCTCATGTCGAGCAGGAGGGGCCGACGAGCCGAGCCCGGCGTCACACCCCTTGAATGTTCCGGGTCGCGATCGCGTCATTTCGCGAGCGGAAAGGTGGCCGGATCGCTCCGGGCGCGGTGATCGGAGGGGGCGGGCCTCCCGCGGCCACGGCGGGAGGCCCCGAACGGGGGAACGACGAGCTCGGACGCGGGCCACGAGCTCGCCTGTCCGCACTCGGCGCACGCGTGCGCCTCCGCGATCCGTCCGATCGCGGTCACCGATGACGGACCGGTACCGGCGACCTCAGGTGCGAGCGGGCGTGATGACTCCGAACCACCGCCGCAAGGCCGCCTGGAGTGCCGCGATCTCCGTTGGATCGGGCCGGGGTGACGAAGACGCCCAGGCCACGTAGCAGTCCGGTCGAAGGAGCAGGGCGGTGGGCGCGGCGGCCTGGGAGCGCGCCGTGACGACATCGACCTGGTCGTGCCGCAGGGCGAGGGTCTTCGCCAGGGACGCCTCCTCGGTCAGGTCGAGCAGCAAGGGGCGTGCGGTCCTGGTCAGCTCGGCCAGCCGGACCGGACCGGCCGGGGTGCGCAGGTCCAGGTCCGGGGCGAACCGGCCGGTCAGCGGATGCGCCTCGCCCGCACCCATGTCGTAGCGGACGTCGGCGCCCGCGGTGAGCTCGGCCAGGCGCCGCACGGTGCCGGGGTCGCGGAGCAGTTCGGCGAACACCTCGCGCAGTCCGGTGACATCGTCGCCGGGGGCGATCAGGGCCGCCTGTGCCTGCGCGTTCAGCACCATGCGCCGGGCGGCCGATCTCCGCTCCGTCTCGTAGGTGCCCAGCAGCCCGGACGGGGCTCCTGCCCGGATCTCGGCGGCGAGTTTCCAGCCGAGATTGACCGCGTCCTGCAGGCCGAGGTTGAGCCCTGGACCGCCCCCCGTGGCGGCGTACACATGAGCGGCGTCACCGATCAGGAACACCCGGCCGTCGGCGAACCGCTCGGCGACCCGGGTGTTACCGCCACTCAGCCGGCGCAGCACGTGCGGTCCCTGGCCGTCGGGCGGGCCGAGCGGCACCTCGACGCCGAGCACGCGGCGGACGCTCGCCCGTAACTCCTCCAGGCTCATCACCGCGTCGGTCGCAGGCTGGTCCCACTCCGTGGTGCTGACCAGCGGCGGATGGCCGGGCATCGGCGCGTAGGAGAACCCCCCGTGCTCGGTGCGGTGGGGCAGGAACGGCGAAACGGCGCCGTAGCCGGGCACGTTCAGCGCACCGGTCGCAGGATCGACCCGGTCCGCCGGGACCGTCACATGCGCCGAGCGCACGGTCATCCGGTCGTAGGTGACTCCGGGGAATCCGATGCCGGAGAGTTTGCGGGTGACGCTGTGGGCTCCATCGGCGCCGACAAGGTACCGGGCCCGCAGGTGGTAGGCCCCGCCCGGGCTCGCGACGTCGACGGTGACCGCCTCGTCGTCCTGCGACAGGCCCACGACCTCATGTCCGCGCCGGATCTCCACGCCCAGCTCGACGGCGCGCTCCTGCAGAACCTGCACGATGCGCCGCTGCGGCACCGGCAGGGCGTAGACGGGGCTGTCGTCCAGCACACTCAGGTCCAGGCCCATCGCGCCGAACATGAAGTAGGCGGAGTTCGGCCGCGGCGGCTCCGGGCTGCCACTGAGACGTTCGTGCAGCCCCCGGCGGTCGAGCAGCTTGACGACCTGGCCGAGCAGCCCGTTCGCCTTCGGTTCCTCGCTCGGCTCCGGCAGCCGCTCCAGCACGAGTGGCCGGACCCCCGCCAGGCTCAGCTCGCAGGCCAGCATCAGCCCGTTCGGGCCGCCGCCGACGATGACGACATCTGTGATCATGTGCGTTCCCTTGTTCGCCCGAGGTGAGAGGACGCCCAGGCTAGGAAAAAAGTTGCGTGTAGGCAAGTTTGCGTACGCGCATTGAATCTGGGAGGCTGAGACGGTGACGACGAGACCGGCAGGGCTGCGCGAGCAGAAGAAGCAGGCCACCCGAGAGGCCCTGCGCACCGCGGCCCTGCGGCTGGCTCTTGAGCGTGGACCCGACAACGTGCGCGTCGACGACATCGCCGAGGCCGCCGGCGTCTCACCCAGGACGTACAACAACTACTTCTCCAGCCGCGAACAGGCGATCGTCGCCGCCGTCGCCGGCGAACGGGAGGCGCGGGTCGCGGCGGCGGTGGCCGGCCGGCCCCGCGGCGTCGGCCTCGCCGACGCCGTCATCGAGGCGATCGTGGATCAGTACACCGCCCCGGACGAATCCGCCCGGGACGCGCTACTGCTGATCGTCACCCGCCCGGCGCTGCGCGAGGCGTTCGTCGAAACCACCACCGCGATCGAGCACCCCCTCACCGATGCGATCGCCGGACGTCTCGGCGACGGCGACCCGCACACCGCACGGGTGCTCGCGGCGAGCGTGGCCGCCGCGGTTCGCGTGGCGCTCGAGCAATGGCTGCAGGCGACCGTCTCGTCCGCCACGGCCGGCGGGCTCGTCGTGCCGTCCGGCTCGCTGCCGGACCTCCTTCGCGCCGCGCTCGCGCCCCTCGCGCCCGCACTCGACGCCGCCGAGCAACGAGCACTCCGCCACCGGCGTCAGTGAACCGCCTGCCGAAGGAAACGGCGCCCCGGCATCTGCCGCTGAATCG
This sequence comes from Streptosporangium sp. NPDC049078, assembly GCF_040648855.1. Lineage (NCBI taxonomy): Bacteria > Bacillati > Actinomycetota > Actinomycetes > Streptosporangiales > Streptosporangiaceae > Streptosporangium > Streptosporangium sp. NPDC049078. The sequence continues at coordinate 280,972 of NZ_JBEZEL010000010.1, read as the reverse complement.
TCGCCGGCGTGGGAGACGGCCGAACACCACCGGCAGGAGGGGGCCTTTCGGGCCGCCGGCGCGGATCGCGAGCCGCACCGGGCCGAAAGGCCCCCTCTTCGTCAGGACTCCGGCTGCCGCTCACCCAGGCCCTGGAACCGGCTCTCGATGAAGTCGCCCCAGGTCGCGTCGAGCGTCACCATCTCACCGTCGACCATCTTCCACTGGGGCGCCTTGTGCGGCGGGTAGGCGAACAGCACCGACGACAGGCGTTCGTAGCCGGGCGGCATGGGTTTGGTGTGCACCCGGTGCGTCGACGGCCGGAACCGCCCGTCGGAGGCGCTCGTGAGCATCCGGCCGATGTTGCACAGGACCACGTCGGTGCCGGCGATCACCGGCTCCACCCAGGTGCCGTCGTGCAGCACGTACTGCAGCCCCTGGTCGGAAGGCGGCAACTGCAGGCCGAGCATCTGGATGCCCGAGTGCTCGTGCGCCAGCACCTCGCGATCGCCCACGTCCCGGTAGCGGATCACCCGCAGGTTCGTGGCCTCCCGCGACAGGTCCAGCTCGGGGGTGCCGGGCGCCATCATGCCGCGGACGACCTCTCCGAACAGGGAGATCAGCCGGAACGCGGTGTCGAACACACCGGCCGCCGCCGCCCCGAACGCCGGGAAGGCGCGCAGCACGTCACCGGCGCCGGGCGGCTGGTCGGCCAGCAGCGCCCCGCTGATGTGAATGAACTCCTTGGGGTCGGGCACGCCGTTGGCCAGGCGCGGGATCTCGGAGTTGTAGGGGAAGAACCCGTGCGTGCCGCCGACCGACAGCTGGGGCACCGACGACTGCGCGTAGTCGGCCAGCCGCGGCTCCGGCGATCGGCACGCCGAGGCGAACTCCTCCATCATGGTGCGGACGCGTGCGCCGATGCCGGGGACCTCGGCGGCCATGAAGCCCCAGTCGGTCAGCTGGGTCCTGATGGCCTGCGTCGCCTTCTCCATGTCGGCGTCGAGATCGTCGGCGCGCACGAGGGGAACGCGACCACTGAGTTCCATGGGGGGGACGTCCATTGTCGCTCCACTTCTCTTCGGTCACTACGGGGTGCGGGCGATATGCGAATCCGTGAAGGGCGGCGGTGCCGCCCTTCACCTGACCGCCGGGTTGACGCGGGGGCCGCCGGTGGCGGAGCTGAGTCCCAGCCGCTGCGCGACCAGCGCCACCTCCGTCCGGTTGGAGCAGTCGAATTTCACCAGCAGGTTCGAGACGTGCCGTTTGACGCCGTGGATCGAGATGCCCATGGCGCGGGCGATCTGGTTGTTGCTCATTCCGCGCAGCAGCAGGGCGAGCGCCGTGTGCTCGCGCTCGGTCAGCCGGTCGGTCAGCTCGGCGCCGGCGCCCTGGGGGGAGGGCCCGACCGGCGACACGGACGGCGACACGGACGGCGCGACCGGCAGGGTGGGCAGGTCGCCGCTGAGCAGGTGCGCGAAGGCGTCGGACAATCCGGCGACGTTGACCACGTCCCACAGCAGGCAGCCGTCGACACCGTGATCGCCGGCGACAGGGGACAGGTGGCGCGCCTCCTCGGTTCGCATCAGTGCCAGCACCCTGGTGCGGCCACAGGGCGTACCGGCGGCGGCCACCACCTGCGGCACCGTCGCGACCGGCAGCACCACCACGTCGAAATCCCCTCCGCCCAGCGCCTGGCCGGCCTCCGCCACGCTTCGGCCGACCGTCGCCCTGACCACGTGCGGTACCCGGCACAGCAGCAGCGGCAGCCCGTAGAAGGAGATCTCGTCCTCGGCCAGCCAGAAGACGGACAGGATCCGGCGGCGGCCGAAAAGAGGCGCGGCGATCCGCTCGCCCGCATCCATCGTTCTCGTGCTCATCGCATGATCCTTTCTGTCGTTGAGGTCATCGCCCGCGCGGGGCGAGGGTGGTGACGAAGTGCCGGTAGAACCGGTCGGCGTCGACCGACCGGGCACAGCGGACCGCGCGCCCGCCGGCACTTCGCACGATTCGTCCCTGGCTCGCGCTCCGGGTCACGACATCGCAGCGCACCGTCTCGAAGGTGCAGATGTCCTGGTCGGCGAGGTAGGAGGCGGTGAGGCTGTCCCAGCAGCAGTAGGGCAGCCCGGTGGTCTCCAGCGTGCCGAAGGTGAGCGCGAGCAGCGACCCGGCCAGGTCGCTCACGTGCTCGCCGTACGCACGGCCGAAGATCTCCACGAAGTCGGCGGTCACCGGCACCCGGTTGGTCACATCCAGCGGGAACATGGTGATCGGCACATCGGAGTCGAACACGCACTTGACGGCGTCGGGATCCCAGTAGACGTTCCACTCGCCGGTGCCGTCGTGGCCCGGCTGGTGGACGTTGCCCGCCACATCCAGGGCGCCGCCCATGAACACGATCTCCTCGATGCGTGCCGCGAGCCGAGGATGGTGCTTCAGGCACCAGGCGATGTTGGTCAGCGGGCCGGTGGCCAGCACGGTGACCGGTCCCGGCGCCTGCGCCAGCCAGGTGGCGAGCTGCTCGTGCGCCGGGGGCGCCTGAGCGGCGGGGACGGTGCGGCCGCGCTGGTTGAGCACGGGCAGCGCGTCCGCCCGCAGGGCGTCGATCCGCCAGGCGAGCGGAAAAGGGTTGCGGCCGGGCAGCACGCCCAGCGCCGTCGGTACGTCCCGGCCCACCAAGGCGAGGATCTTGCGGGTGGCCGACAGTCCGGGCGCGGGCAGGCAGTCGGCCGGGGTGACGGCGACACCGCGCAGATCGACGTTCTCGTAGCGGGTCAGCAGCAGCAGCGCCAGCAGGTCGTCGGGCGCGCCGTCGTGGTCGAACACGACGTGGCGGCGGCGCGCACCGGGTGCGGCGCCGGTTTCAGTGCCGGTTTCGGTGCCGGTTGTCGGGGGGTCAGTCACGGCGCCTCACCAGGTGGAAGGAGAAGTCGGTGCCGCGGTGGTAGTCCTGCGAGAACAGCAGGGGCCGACCCGCGCTGTCGTGGTGGGTCTGGATGAGCAGCAGCCACGCGCCGCCGGCCTCGGCGCCGCCGATGCGCTCGGCCTGCACCGAATCCAGGGTGACGGCACGGACCTGGGTGACCGCGTACGCGATCGTGTGACCGTGCTCGGTGAGGAGCTGAAACAGCGACCCGGACCAGTCGACCTCGTCCAGCGGGAGACGGACGAGCCGGCGCGGGAACAGGTCGATCGAGTAGAGCAACGCGTCGTCCCGGTGCCGGCGCAGCCGCTCCAGGCGCACGATCGTCTCACCGGGCGCCAGCCGCAACACCTCGCGCTGGTGGCGGTCCGGCTCGACCGAGGCGACGTCCAAGACGGTGTCGTCGGCGGTGAAACCGCGGCTGGCGAGCATCTCCGTCACCCCTTCCAGGCGGGTCAGCGGACGATCCAGGCTCGGCTGCGCGGTGAGGTAGCGGCCGTCACCGTGACGCGCCTGGATGACGCCCTCCTGCTCCAGGAGCTTGAACGCCTCGCGGATGCTGGTGCGGCCCGCGTCGAAGAGGTTCATCAGCTCGTTCTCCGACGGCAGCTTGTCGCCCGGGCGCAGGCCCTGCTCGACGATGAGGAGGCGGAGCCGGTCGCGGATCCTGACGGCCAGGGTGTGCGGTCGTGGTGTCATGCGGATATCTCCTGCGCCGGTGGACCGTGGAGAGGGGCGAGACCGAGCTCTCCGGCGGACGGGTAACTGGGCACGCAGAAACGGCGCGTGACCGAGACTGCGGCCACCCTGCAGGCGAGTCGGACCCCGGCCGCCAGGCTCAGCCCGGCGCGCAGGGTGGCGGCCAGCGTACCGGTGAAGGCGTCGCCCGCTCCGGTCGTGTCGACAGCGTCCACGCGGGGTGCGTCGACCAGCATAGTGCCGTGATCGTCGCTCACCTCGGCCCCCCGCTCGCCCCGGGTGACGACCACGGCCCCTCCTTTGGTACGAAGGCCCAGGGACCGCGAGGAGTCCGCGGTGCGGCCGCCGGTCAGCACGCCCAGTTCTGCCTCGTTGAGCACCACCACGTCGGCCCTGCTCAGCAGGTCCGCCCCGTCGGCCCCCAGGAACGCCTCGGCCGGGCTGGGGTTGACCAGGAGGCGCACTCCCGGCGAGACGGCCGCCGCGGCCGCGCACGAGGTGGCCACCGGGATCTCGCCCTGCAGGACGAGAACCGACCCGGCCGGCAGACGCGCGGCCGCCGCGGCCGCCCGCTCCGGGGCCAGCAGGCCGGCCGCCCCCGGCCAGGTCATCACGATCTGCCGCCCCTGGTCGTCGACGTAGACGAAGCTGCGCCCGGTGGCCACGCCCTTGGCGATCGCGCAGTCGCCCACCTCGACGCCGTCGGCCCGCAGCGCCGCCAGCGCCGCCGAACGGTCGGCGTCCTCGCCCAGGCAGCCGGCGAAACGCGCGGGCGCGCCGAGCCGGGCCGCCGCGACCGCCACGTTCGCCGCCTTGCCGCCGTGCGCGGTGGCGTACTCGGCGGCGTTGACGCTCTCACCGGCGGACGGCAGGCGGCCGCCGAACATGTAGAGGTCCAGGGTGTAGGCGCCGAGCGCGAGCACGGTCACCGGGGCACCGCCTTTCCCGGGGGCGCCGGTGCTTGGTGAGGGGACCGGGCCAAAGGCGGGGTCATGCGCCCAGCCCCACCGCGCACGGGGCGATGCTGTCGGCGTCCACCGAGACGCGCACGTCGGGGTGCCGGTGCGCCAGCGTGACCGGGAGCGACACCTCCGGTTCGGTCGTCAGCAGCAGCACGCGGACGATGTACCGCTTCCACGCGCCGCCGTCGGTGATGAGGTGCAGCCGCCGGGCGGAAAGGATCTCCGCCATGCCCAGCGTGATGGCCATCGGCGGGATGGGCTGGGTGTAGCCGCCGGTCAGCCGGTGCGAAAGGGCCACGAGCGTGTCGTCGAGCAGGGTGACGATCCGCGTGGTGGAGGCGGCGAACTCCTCGACGGTGTACCGGTGCCAGCGGTTCGAGGGCGGCTCGTTGAAGGCGAGGTGCCCCCGGTAGCCGAAGCCCGCGAAACACGTGTCGGCCCCGCCGACCTCGCGCAGGCGGGCGCCGTAGGCGTCGGGGTCGAGGACGTCGGGGTAGACGACGTTGCCGGGGTGAGGGCGCAGCGCGGGGTCCAGCAGCTGGTAGAGGTTGCGGTCGCAGTAGCCGCGGAAGCTGAACGGGTGTGACGGCTCGACGGGGCGGCCCTGCCAGTCGAGGAACTCGTCCATGTGGAAGGCGTGCACCTCGGCCCAGCTGATGCGCTCCTGGTTGCAGATGCGCGCCAGCAGCGGATAGTGCGCCTTGGGGCCCACGGGCAGGATCCAGCGGGTGGGCTCGCCACGCAGGTTGTTGTCGCGCAGCTCGTCGGCCATCTCACGGGCCAGCCGGTGGTAGAGGGCGCCTGTGTCGGGATACACGGTCACCGGGTGCCGCGCGATCGCCGTGAGCGTCGCGGCGGGCATACTCAGGTGCTCCTCGGTGAGCTCACCGGAGGTGCGGGGATAGGGGTAGGCGTGCGCCTTTGTCCTGACGAAGGTCACGTCACTCCTTTGAAGGGTTTCGGGATAAGGAACCGGGACAGGACGTTTCGAGTGACGCGCCGGACGTCGCCGTCGCAGCAGGCGAGGCTGGCCACCCAGTTGACGGATCCGGTGGCGAAGACGGCGCCGCCCGCCCCGGTCAGGCGCAGCGTCATGTCGGCGCGGACGGCGTCCGCGCCGAGACTGGCCTCCTCCGGCGCGTTCTGGTAGTGGCCGCTGTGCCCGCCCGCGGACGTGGCGAGCAACAAGGTGCCCGGCGGGGTGCCGAGGCCGGGGTCGGCGCGGTCGATCTCGTCTCCGGCGGCGCCGCCGAGAGCGAGCCCGTGGCGGCCGATGACCGGATCGGAGATCCCGGCGAACACCCAGGCCGCCTCGGCACGGTAACCGTCGGGCAGGCGGGTGAAGCCGGGCGCCGGACCCCAGCCCTGGGCGGTGAAGCCGACGCCCAGCAACTCCTGGGGCGCCAGGCCGCGCTCGCGCCACAGTCCGCCGGGCTCCCCGGTCGAGGTGAGGACGTCCTCTCCCGGCTCGTTGTCCCACCAGGCGCCGGTGTGGCCGCGGCGTACCTCGATCGCGTTCGGGTGGCGCGGATCGACGCCGGTCACCCAGTAGAAGCCGTTGCCGCCCAGGTACATGAGCCGTCCGCCGCCGGACACGTACGCCGCGACGGCCTCGCGCTCCGGTGCGCTGACGTACTCGGGGTGGCTGCCGGTCAGCACGACGCGGTAGCGCGCCAGCAGGGCGGCCCCGCCGGTGTGCACGTCCTCGTCGGCCAGGACGTCGAAGGCGAAGCCCTCGGCGTGCAGCCAGCGCAGCAGCAGCAGGTCGGCGGCGAAGTGCCGGGGCGCCCCGGTCATCCACCACCGGTAGTCCGGCGTGTGGTTGAGCACCGGGCGCCGACCACAGGAGTGGTAGACGGGGCCGCCCTCGCGTCGCTGGTCGTACAGGGACAGGCCCAGGTCGCGGTGGGCGTTGAGGTGGACGTCGGTGTCCGACAGCTCGATGCGCCGGTCGGTCACGTGCGAGTAGTCGCCGAAGTACTCGGCCTCGCTGGACTGGCGGTGGTTGGCGTAGGCCAGGTAGGTGAACGTCGGCAGGACGACCGCGATCGGGCGCGCCGGGCCGGCCGGGGGGACGACGAGCGGGACAACATGGCAGTCACCGTGGGAGTCACCGTGGGAGTCACCGTGGGAGTCACTGTGAGAGTCACCGTGGGCGCGCACTCGCACGCCGAGCACGGTCGAGCCGGCGTCGGCGGGTACGGTCACCGCGCAGGTTCGCGGCCAGCGGGCGTCGTCCAGGTCTTCGGGGCTGAGCTGCAGGGCGGTGCGGGTGCCGTCCTCGCCGGGGCCGACGAGCCCGGCGAGCGGCCGGTTGACGGCGCGGGTGTGCCGGGCGTTTCCGCTGATGTCGAGGACGACGGGGCCGCCCGGATCGGCGGCCGGGTCCCACAGGGCGAGAAGGCCGGCGCCCAGGTGCCCGGCCAGGGCCGGGCCGCCGGTCAGGCCCGTCATGGTGTCGCAGTCGCCGGAGGTGAGCGCGTCGCCGGTCAGCAGGGGCAGCGCCAGGCGCCCGGCGTACGGGTCGCGGTGGCCGGAGCCCGCGCCGAAGCGCAGGGTCGCGGTCGCCGGCTCCAGCGGCAGGTCCGCCCGGTACGCGGCGGCGTCGTCGCGCACCGCCCCTCGGATGCTCAGGCGCAGCCGGGTGCCGGACGGCTCCGCCGTCCAGGCGGCCACCAGCAACGACCACGCCCCCTGAGGGAGGGCCGAACCCGCTCCCGCGCGCAGGACGCCGGATCCGGTCTCGATGACGGTCTCGGGACGTCCGGCCTCGTCCAGGGTGATCAGCAGCCGCCGGTCGCCGGTGTCCAGCTCCGCCGCGACCTGCCGGGCGCCGGCCCCGTGCGGGCGCAGCCACAGCGCGACGCTGCCCCGGGCGGGGGCCGGCACGCCGGTGGCCTCCAGGTGGGAGCCGGTCAGCAGGCGCCGCGGCTCGACGGTGACCGGCATCGCCTGGCCGAGCACGGCCTGGCTCACCAGGTCGACCACCTCGACCCGCGCGGCTCCGGCGGGCCCGCTCGCGTGCACGTTCACGCGCTGTCCGGGGGAGGCGGACCAGCGGTCCAGGTAGGCCAGCATCCGGGGGCGCGGCACGTGTGTCATGGTCAGGCATCTCCCCGCCGGTAGGGCAGGCCGACGTAGGCGGGCATGCGCAGCCGCTGGGCGACCGTGGCCAGCACCAGCAGCGTGGTCAGGTACGGCGTGACGTAGATGAGCTGGGTGGGCACCGAGCCGGTGCTCTGGAAGAGCGCGAAGGCGGCCGCGCCGAGCAGGGCCGCGCCCGCCGCCAGGCGGGGCCGCCGCCGCGCGACGACGATCGCCGCCGCCCACGCCAGCATCGCGCCCAAAAGCAGCAGGGTGTGCACCGCGCTCGCCTGGCGCAGCTGCACGGCGTCGGCGTAGCCGAACAGCAGCGCCCCGCCCGCCGTGCCGACCGGCCGCCAGTTACCGAAGATCATTGCGGCGAGGCCGATGAAGCCGCGCCCGCCGGTCTGGCCCTCCTGGTAGAGGCCGGAGGAGACGGTGACGAGGTAGGCGCCGGCCAGACCGGCCAGAGCGCCGGAGACCAGCACGCCGCAGTAGCGCATCCGCTGGACCGGCACGCCGAGCGAGTCGGCCGCGGCCGGGTGCTCCCCGGCCGAGCGCAGCCGCAGCCCGAACGCGGTGTGCCACAGGAGCACGACGCTGACCGGGACGAGCACGACGGCGGCCACGGTGAGCCACGACACCTCGTGCAGCAGCCCTCGCAGCAGGCCGGCGGCGTCCGCGAGGAGGAAGACGCCGCCGCGTTCCAGGTCGCCCAGCAGGTCGCCGCCGCCCGCGCCGCCCGCCAGCAGCGGCACGCTCACGGTGCCGACCTCGCCCGTGACGGGAGGCGACTGGGTGGCCCCGGCGCCGGGCAGGCCGGCGAACACGACGACGCACAGAAAACGCGCCACCCCCGCCGCCAGGATGTTGACGGCGATGCCGCACACCACCTGGTCGACGCCGAAGGTGACGGTGACGACGGCGTGCAGCAGTCCGGCGGCGACGCCGCCCAGCACTCCGGCCACCACCCCGGCCCAGACGCCGTGGAAGTGGCCCGCCCACGCCCCGCACACCGTCCCGATGATCATCATGCCCTCGATGCCGAGGTTGGCGACGCCCGAGCGTTCGCTCCACAACCCGCTCAGGGCGGCCAGCCCGATCGGCACCGCGAGGCGCAGTGCGGCGCCGACCATGCCGGAGTCGGTGAGCGCCTCGCCGGTGAGGGCGCGGACGCCCGCCACCGCGAGCAGCACGAGCAGGACGATCAGCAGCGGCCGCCGCGTCAGCGCGTTCACGAGACCCCGCCCGGCGCCGGGGCCGGGGTGGCCTCGGGCTCGGTGCGCGCCCGCACCAGCCGTGCGGCGCGCCGGCGTTCGGCGCGACGCACCACCTCGTGCGCGACCACGACACTGATCACGATGACGCCCTGCATGATCGTGACGATCTCCTTGGGCACGCCCTCGATGTCGAGGATGAGCGCCGAGCGCTCCAGGAAGCCGAAGAGCAGGGCGGCGAGCGCGATGCCGAGCGGGGTGTTGCGGCCGAGCAGGGCCACCGCGATGCCGGTGAAGCCCGCCCCGGCGGGAAAGTCCAGGCCGAAGTGGTAGGCGGTGCCCAGCAGGTGGGGCAGCCCGGCCAGTCCGGCGATCGCGCCCGAGACGAGCATCGTCACGACGATCATGCGGCGGGGATCGACGCCGTGGACGCGGGTCGCCGCGGCGTTCAGCCCGCTCATCCGCAGGTCGTGCCCGAACAGCGTCCGGGTGAGCAGCAGGTGCAGGGCCACCCCCAGGAGCGCGGCGCCGAGCACGGCCCCGCCCAGGCTCGCGCCGCCCGGGAGCGTTACCCCGGCCGCGGCGAGCAGGCCGTTCAGCTCGGGCAGGCGGGCCGAGGGCGGCAGGTCCGCGGTCGACCCCGTCGTGCTGCCGGCGGCGAACACCTCGGCCAGCAGGTACGCCACGACCCCGGTGGCGACATAGTTCAGCAGCAGCGTCGACAACACCTCCGACACACCGCGCCAGACCTTGAGCAGCGCGGCGAGCGCGGCCCACGCGGCCCCGGCGAGCATGGCCACCGCGCACATGACGGCCACGTGCAGGGGCGCCGGCAGGTCCAGGTGCGCGCCGGTGGCCGCGGCCAGCAGCGCGGCGAGGCGGTACTGGCCCTCCACGCCGATGTTGAACAGGTTCATGCGGAACGTGACGGCCACCGCGAGGCCCGCGAGGAAGTAGACGACCGAGCGGTTCACGGCCGAGACGAGCGAGTCCGGCCGCGCGCCGAACTCCAGCATCGTCACATATGTCCTGCCCGGCGACGCGCCCGCCGCGGTCAGCAACGCCGTGGCCACGACGAGGGCCAGCAGCAGCGCGAGCGCCGGCGCGGCGAGCACGCGCGGCACCTTCCCGGCCCGGGTGATGATCGTGTTCATCCGGTGCCCGTCATCAGCCGGACCAGGCGCGGCCGGGTGAGTTCGGCGACCGGCAGGGCGGGTGTCAGCCGGCCGCGCAACATCACCTGTACGCGGTCGCTCAGGCCGAGCACCTCGTCGAGGTCGGCGCTGACCAGCAGGACGGCCAGGCCGGCGTCGCGGGCCTCGCGCAGCAGATCCCAGATGACGGCCTGAGCGCCGACGTCCACGCCGAGGGTGGGGTGGGCGGCGAGCAGCACCTGGGGACGGCCGCGCAGCACCCGGCCGACGACGAGTTTTTGCTGGTTGCCGCCCGACAGCGCGGCGGCGGGGACGTCGGGGGAGGGCGCGCCGACGCCGAGGCGGGTGCCGATCCGCCCGGCGGCCTCCCGGGCGGCCGCGCGGTCCAGGCGCCACCGGCTGCGGCGGCGCAGGTCCTCGCTGCCCAGCATGACGTTCTCCCACAGCGTGGCGGGCAGCGCCAGCGCGTGGCGGTGGCGGTCCTCGGGGATGCACGCCAGTCCCAGGCGGCGGCGCCCGCGCACGCCCAGCCGGGTGGCGTCACGGTCGCCGAGGCGCACGGTGCCGGCCGTGATCTGGCGGGTGCCCACCAGCGCGTCGATCAGCTCGGACTGCCCGTTGCCCTGGACGCCGGCGATGCCCAGGATCTCGCCCTTGGCCAGCTCCAGGGTGGCCGCCTGGACGGCGTCGGTGCGCACGCCGTCCAGACGCAGCACGACGGGGCCCTTTTCCGTGCGCCCGCCGCGGACGGTGGGCGGCAGGTCGCCGCCGGCGATGAGCCGGGTGAGGACGCCCGGGTCGGCGTCGCCGACGGCGAACTCGCCCACCGCGGTTCCGGCGCGGATGACGGTGATGTGATCGGAGACGCTGAGCACCTCGTCGAGCTTGTGCGAGATGAACAGCACGGCCAGGCCCTGGGCGCGCAGTTCGGCGAGGCTGGTGAACAGGCGCCCCACCTCGCCGGGCGCCAGCACCGTGGTGGGCTCGTCGAGGATGAGCAGACGCGCGCCCCGGTACAGGGCCTTGAGGATCTCCACCCGCTGCCGTTCGCCCAGGCCCAGGTGCTCGATCCGGGCGCCGGGGTCGACGGCCAGGCCGTAGCGCTCGCCGAGGTCGCGCAGCGCGCGGGCGCTCGTGCGGCGGTCGAGCAGCCCGCGGCGCGAGGTCTCGGCGCCCAGGATCACGTTCTCCAGCACGGTCAGGTTCTCGGCGAGCAGGAAGTGCTGGTGCACCATGCCGATGCCGGCCGCGATGGCGTCGGCGGGCGACCGGAACCGCACGGGGACGCCGTCGAGCAGCAGGTCGCCGGAGTCGGGGCGCTCCTCGCCGTACAGGACGCGCATGAGGGTCGACTTGCCGGCGCCGTTCTCGCCGACCACGGCGTGCACCCGGCCCGGCCGCACCAGGAGGTTCATGTCGCGGTTGGCGGTGACGCCGGGGTAGCGCTTGGTGATGCGGCGAAGCTCGACGAGCGGCACGCCCGGGGAGGTCGTCGAAGGCCGCCTCACGGGGTGACCGGCACGTCGATCTCGCCGGCGATGATCCGCTTTCTGATCTCGTCCAGCCGGGGGCGGATGTCGGCGAGGTCGGAGCCGGTGGTGGCGTAGCCGACGCCGTCCTCGTCCAGGCCGAACTCGCGCAGCCCGTAGACCGCCTTGCCCGCCGCCTGCTCCTCGATGACGCGCCGCACCGCGACGTCGATCTGCTTGGTGGCGCTGGTGAGGATCACCTCCGACAGGTCGGGGGCGACGGTGCGGCGCTGGTCGACGTCGACGCCGATGGCCCACTTGTGTGCCGCCTTGGCCGCCTGGAAGACGCCGAGCCCTGAGGCGCCGGCCGCGTGGTAGACGATGTCGGCGCCGCCGTCGTACATGCCGCGGGCGGCCTCCCGCGCCTTGTCGGGGGAGGAGAATCCGCTGAAGTCGGGCGGCTGCGTCATGAAGACGCTCGACAGCCGGATCTTCGGGTCGATCGCGCGGGCGCCGGCCGCGTACCCGGCCAGGAACTTCTCCTGGGGCGGCGTCTGCACGCCGCCGACGAAGCCGATCCGCCCGGTGGCGGACTTCAGCGCCGCCGCGGCCCCGACCAGGTAACTGGCCTGCTCCTCGCGGAACACCACGTTGGTGACGTTGGGCAGCTTCACCGTCGCGTCGTCGATGATGACGAAGTGCGTTCCCGGGTAGGCGGGCGCGACCTTCGTGAGCGGCTGGGCGTAGAAGAAGCCGACGGCCAGGACGGGGTTGTGGCCCGTCTCGGCCAGGAGGCGCAGGATCTCCTCCAGGTCGGAGCCGGCCGCGTTCGGGCTCAGCTCCTTGACCTCGATGCCCAGCGCGGCCTTGGCCTGATCGACGCCCGCCCCCGCGGAGTCGTTGAAGGACTTGTCGCCGCGCCCGCCCCGGCTGTAGGCGACCCCCACGCGCAGGCCGGCGGCGCCTGCAGCCGGGGCGGCCTCGTTCGCCCCCGCGTTCTGGGCGGTGCCCTGTGAGCCTCCGCAGGCGACGAGGGTGAACAGAAAGCAAAGGGCGATCGACGACCGGGTGAACAGGCGGGACACAAGTACCTCCCAAACCGGGGCTTTGACCAGAATGAGCACTCATCAGACAAGTGTCAATGCTTCTCTGATAACCGCTCCAGCCATACGGCGACGCCGTCCTCGTCGTTGGACGCGGTCATCTCATGGGCCGCGGCGAGCACCGCCGGATGGGCGTTGGCGACCGCGACCGCCGTCCCCGACCAGGTCAGCATCGGCAGGTCGTTGGGCATGTCGCCAAAGGCGATCACCCCCGCGCGGCCGAAGCCGAGCCGGTCGGCCATCGCCTCCAGGGCGGCCGCCTTCGTCACTCCGGCGCGGGTCACCTCGCAGAACACGTCCGCCGACACGGTGACCTCGCACCCGGGCAGCAGCGTGCCCACGCTCTCGTAGTACCCGCGGGCCGCCCCCTCCAGCTGGACCACGATCTTGCCGACGCCGTGCCAGTCGATCGCCTCCTCCAGCCTCGCCACCCGACGGGCGTCGCGGGCCAGCGCGGGGGCCAGCTCGAAGGCGTCCTCCAGCAACAGCTCCAGATGACACTCGGCGCCCAGCCGGATGCCGGGAAAGCGGTCGCGCAGCGCCGTCAGCGCCCTGGTCACGTCCGCCTCGGCGAACGGGTGGTGATCGACCACCTCGTCCCGGGCGAAGTCGTAGACGACGGAGCCGTTGCCGCAGACCGCGCTGTTCGCGCCGGCTGTGTCGCCGCTGTCGCCGCTGTCGCCGCTGTCGCCGCTGTCGCCGCTGTCGTTGAGGGCCGCGGCCACGTGCCGGGTGTCGCGGACCGGCCGCGCCGTCGCGATGACGAACACATGCCCGGCCGCCCGGACGCGGCGCACGGCCGCCCGGGTGCGCTCGGACAGCTCGCCGCGCGAGTCGAGCAGCGTGCCGTCCAGGTCGCAGACGATCATTCGGCGTTCCACGGGCGGCACGCTGCTCACGGCCGGCACGGCTCCCGCGACGAAGACCGCTGCCGACGGGTCACGACCCGGCCGACCGCGGACACCACGACGTCGGCCGCGCCCGCGGCCAGGATGGCGTCGATGGTCTCGGCCACGCCACGCCGTGCCGCCAGCCCCTGCACCACCACAGCCCCCTCCTCGGACAGGTCACCGACGCGCCATGAGCGCGGCGGCAGCGCGGGCGCGACGCGCGGCAACTCGCGCGCCGACGTGCGCACCGTCAGCAGCACGTGCGCCGCCCCCGCCCGCACCGAGCCCAAAAGCAGCGCCACCTTCTCGATCCGGGCGCGTTTGCCGGCGTCCCGCCACGCGTGCGGCCCGGCGATGAGCCGCGGCGCGCAGGTGCGCACCGTGTCGAGGACCCGCAGGCCCGGCGCGAGGGACGCGCCCGGTTCGAGCACCTCGATGACGGCGTCCGCGAGCTCGGGGATCTTGGCCTGGCTGGCGCCGTAGGAGTGCACCACCTCGGCCGCCGACCCCCGGCCGCGCAGATAGCGCCGGCCGATGCCGGGGAACTCGGTGGCCACCCGGGCGCCGGGTGGCAGGCCCGCGGGCCCCGCCGATGTCTCGGCCGGTACGGCCAGCACCATGCGCCACGGACGGCCCGCCGCCACCGCCTCGACGACCTCGACCTTGGCGCCGGTCTCCTCGATCCAGTCGGTGCCGGCGACGCCGACGTCGAAGGCCCCGTCCTGCAGGACCAGCGGGATCTCCCGCGGCTTGAAGAAGACGACCTGGATCGGGCCGCCGTACTCGATGCTCGCCCGGTAGCTGCGTCCAGACGTCCGGCGCACGCCGAGCCCGGCCGCGGTGAACAGGTCCAGGACCGGCCGCTCCAGAGCGGACCCCTTGGGCAGCGCGAGCGAGATCATGTGATCAGCGTCTCCAGGTAGGCGGGGTGTTGCCGGCGGGGGAGCGCATGGCGAGGGCGCGCAGAGCCAGATCGACCATGCCGGTCTCCTCGCCGCCGGCGGCCAGGACGCGCAGCCGCGCCGCGTCCAGCCAGCCGGCCTCGACGAATTTGTCGTGTTCGACGCGGGGCCGTTCCAGGTCTCCGGTGACGGTGGCGAGCACGTCGATCTCGCGCCGCCGGGTGCCGTCGCCGCCCTCCCAGTCGAACACCTTGACCAGGTCGCCGACCCGCTCAAGATGCCAGCCGGTCTCCTCGGCGATCTCGCGGGCGAGCGCCGCGCACAGCGTCTCGCCGGCCTCCACGTGCCCGCCGACGATGTCCCAGCAGCCGGGGAACAGCCGCACATGCGGGGCGCGGCGCTGCAGGAACACCTCGCCGCGCGGGTTGACCAGGACGGCTCCCACCACACAGCGCACGCCCTCGGCCGAGGCCCTCCGCTGGATCGTGTCGAACTCCCGCGGGTGCGGCGCGCAGCGTTCCGGCGGCGGGCTGCTCATGCCGTCTCCTGGTGGGCGTAGTAGGTGGCGTACAAGGCGGCGAACGGCCCGTCACGGCGCAGCAGCTCGTCGAAGGAGCCGTCCTCGACGATCCTGCCCTCGTCCAGGACGAGGATCCGGTCGGCCCGCCGGATGGTCGACAGCCGGTGCGCGATGACCAGGACGGTCCGGCCGGCGAACAGCCGCGCCAGCGCGT
Organism: Streptosporangium sp. NPDC049078; assembly: GCF_040648855.1. NCBI lineage: Bacteria > Bacillati > Actinomycetota > Actinomycetes > Streptosporangiales > Streptosporangiaceae > Streptosporangium > Streptosporangium sp. NPDC049078. The sequence goes on along the minus strand of NZ_JBEZEL010000010.1, from coordinate 265,856 downwards.
TCTGGATGCCCCTCTCGGTGAGGGGGTCGACACTGGCGGTCGGCTCGTCCAGGAGCACGATGTCGGGCTCGCGCACGAACATCCGCGCCACGGCGATGAGCTGCCGCTGCCCGACCGACACCCCCCGGCCGCCGTCGGCGAGCCGCTCGTGCGGCGCCATCGGCATGCTGCGCCTCCACACCCGGCGCCCGATCCGGTCGACGGCGCGCTCGACGTCGGCCGGACCGGCTCCGGGACGGCCGTAGGCGATGTTCTCCGCCAGCGTGCCGGCGAACACGAACGGGTGCTGCGGGACGACGCCGACGCGCCGCCGGTAGGCCGTCAGGTCCAGGGCGCGGACGTCGCGGCCGTCGACGAGCAGCTCGCCGCCCTGGAAGTCGTACGCACGGGCGATGATCTTGACGAGGGTGGACTTGCCGCCCCCGGTGCGCCCGACGATCGCCACCGTCTCGCGCGCGGCGATCCGCAGGTCCAGCCCGTCGAAGACGGGGCCGCCGGAGCCGTAGCCGAAACGCAGGCCGCGCGCCTCGATCTCACCGTTCAGGCGCGACACCGGCTCGCTCCCTCCCCGCACGACCGATCCCCGCTCGTCGATCAGCGCGAACACCCGTTCCGCGGCGGCCAGCCCCTGCTGGAACAGGCTCCAGAACGCCGCCGCCTGGGTGACCGGCTGCCACAGCATGCCGAGCGCCTGCAGCGCGAAGTACCACTCGCCGGGCGAGAGCCGGCCGAGCATCGCGAAACGCCCGCCCTGGTAGAGCACGACGGCCGTCGCCAGCCCCGCCAGCAGGGTCAGCACCGGCAGGATGACCGCGTAGATGAGCCCCTGGCGCACGTACACCCGGTACGACAGCCGGTTGACGTCGTCGAAGTCGTCGTAGACGGTCTGTTCGCGGCCGAAGCTCTTGGCGACGGCGATGCCCATCATCGACTCGTGGACGTTGGCGTTGACCTTCGCCATCACCCGCCGGGTGGCGGCCGCCGCCGTGCGGGCGATCCGGCGGAAGGCCAGCGCCGCCCCCAGCAGGAACGGCAACGCGGCCACGATGATCAGCCCCAGGCCCGGGTCGGTCCAGAACACCACGCCGCCGAGCAGCAGGACCAGCAGCGACTGGCTGAGCAGGTTCAAGGTGAGCGTCATCACCGAGCCGAAGCCCTCGGTGTCGCCGGTGACCCGGCTGAGCACCCGCCCGACGGAGTTGTCGTCGTGGAAGGCGACGTCCTTGTCCAGCGCGGCGTCGGCGGCCTCGCACTGCAGCCGGTAGACCACGTCGCCGACCAGCCGGGCGGTGACTGCCTGGCGCGCCCAGTTCATCGCCCACGCCAGCACCGCGGCGGCGACGACGAACAGACCCAGCCACAGGCCCAGCCCCGCCCCGCCGCCGACCTCGTCGATCAGCCGCGCGATGACGACGGGCACCGAGGCGGTCAGCAGGGCCGACCCCACGACAAGGACCGCGCAGCCCAGCATCGTGCCGCGCCGGGCGCGCAGATAGGCCAGGATGCGCACCAGGAGCCGGCGGTTGCCGTACACGCGGTCGTAGGCGTCGGCGTGCAGGCCCGCGAACAGGTCAGTCACTGTAGATCTCCCGGTAGAGCGCGCAGCGTGCCATCAGCTCGTCGTGCCCGCCGAGGTCGACGACGCGCCCGGCGTCCAGCAGCACGATGAGGTCCGCGCGCCGGATCTGGCCCGGACGGTGCGAGACCAGCACGGTGGTGCGGCCGGCGGTCGCCCGCTCGATCGCCTCGGTGATGGTCGCCTCCGTACGCGCGTCGATCGCACTCGTCGCGTCGTCCAGGGTGAGGACACGCGGGTCGGTGAGCAGCGCCCGGGCGATGGCCAGCCTTTGCCGCTGACCACCGGACAGCGTCGTGCCGCCCTCGTTCAGGACGGTGGCGTAGCCGTGCTCCATCTCCTGGACGAAGTCGTCGGCGCAGGCCAGTTTGGCGACGCGCTTGACGTCCTCTTCCGCGGCCCCCGCGGGTGCGCCGAAGGCGACGTTGTCCAGCACGCTCTTGGAGAACAGGAAGATCTCCTGGTCCACGTGGCCGATCTGACGGCGCAGCGCGCCCGGCTCCCAGTCGCGTACGTCCCGGCCGTCGATCAGCACCCGCCCCTCGTCGGCGTCGTACATGCGCGCGACGAGTTTCAGCAGCATGCTCTTGCCGCTGCCGGTGGGGCCGACGACGGCGAGCGTGCGCCCGGCGGGCAGGTGGAAGGACACCTCGCTCAGGACGTCCTTGCCGTCGTGGCGCAGGGTCACCCGGTCGAAGGTGATCGCGCCCCCGACGGCCGTCGTGACGCCGGTGGTCTCCTCGAGGTCGCCGGGCCCGTCGATGATCTGCCGCATCCGGGCGGCGGCGGCCAGCCCCTCCTGGACGACCGGCACGGCCTGCTCCGACAAGGTGACCGGCTGCGCCAGCGCCACCAGCCAGCCCAGGTAGGTGACGACCTGCGCGAGCGCCAGCTCGCCCTGGCCGTACAGGTACAGGGAGTGCAGGGCGCCGACGGCCATCGCGACGGCGAAGCTGAGCGCGGGCAGGTAGACGGCCTGCGCCCGGCCGCGCCGCACGAAGGCGTCCCGGTAGGCGGCGGCGGCCCGCCGGAACGCGAGCCGCTCGTGCTCCTCCTGGGTGGCCGCCTTCACGGTGGCGATGCCGGTCAACGTGGTGGAGAAGCGCTCGTTCAGGTCGGCGAACGTCTCCCGGATGCGCATCGTCAGTGGTTGCAGCCGCCGCAGGTGCCGGCGCAGCGCGACCGCGAACACCACGACCAGTGCGCCGGGGGCGAGCAGGAGCTGGGGGTTCAGCGAGGCGATGAACACGATCGGCACCACCAGGGCGAGCAGCGCGTTGAACGCGGTGGACACCCCTGGGCTGAACATGTAGTCGACGAGCCGCGCGTCGTTGATGGCGCGGGCCAGGATGTCGCCGATGCGCTGCTGGTCGTGAAAGGACATGCGCTTGGCCAGCAGACTGCGGTACAGCTCGTCGCGCACGTCGCGTTTGACCCGCTGGGCGAGGACCTCCATCGAGCCGTGCGAGAGCAGGTCGGCGGCGAACCGGCCGGCCGCCAGCAGCGCGGTGGCGACCGCCGCGGCGGCCAGCACGCCGGGGTCGGCACGCTCGCCGGTCGCCTCGGCGAACGCCGCGCCGATCTGGACCGGCACCAGCGTCGTGCACACGTTCGCCGCCACCGCCGCCACGGTGAACACCACCAGCAGCGGCCGGTGCACGCGCAGCCGGGTGGCGATCCACCCGAGTACGGCCGGCGACGCGACCTGCCGTGCTCGCCCGGCCCGGCCCGCCGGTCGCGTCCGGTCCATGGCCCCCTCCCTGGTCAACGGCTCACCTACACCGAGGCGCGGGCCGCGTCCGGCAGGTGTCCCAGGCCGTTCTTACCGTCCCGGTCGATCTCCTCCATCACCTGGTCGGCCAGCACGGAGGCGGCGAGCGCGTCGGCGATCGACGGCGTGTCACCCGCACGGGGGGCGTCGTTCCCGCAGGATGCCACGAACGCCTCCAGTTCCGGCCCGAAGCCGCTCCGGTCCCAGCCGTGATCGAGGTTCTTCGTGCCGTACAGCTCCTGGCCCAGCGGCAGGCCGTCGGCCAGATCGAGGGTCACCCGCTCCAGGGACGGCGCGCTGTAGCGGCTGCCGTCCATCCCCTGCACCATGACGCCCACCAGGAACCGCTTGACGTGGTTGCCCATCCGCAACGTCGACAGGGACCCGTCGCGGTGCCGGAGGAACACGTTCACCTGGAAGCGGTCGTCCTCGCCCGGGATGACGTGCGCGTTGACCTGGACGACGGGGGAGGGGGTGAACCAGCGGGCCAGGTCCAGGGCGTGCACCCCGTTGTGCCGGATCCACGCCTCCAGCGTGGTGTCCACCCCCCACTGCGGGGCCGAGGGATGGCGGCTGTAGAAGTCGATCGTCACCGAGCACGAGGTCGCCCGGGCGTCGCGGCTCAGTTCGTGCAGCCGCCGCAGCGTCTCGGCGTAGCGGAAGTTGAAGCCCACCTGGACGTTGCGGCCGCTGCGGTCCACGACGTGGTGCAGATCCTGCAACGCGGGCGTCGAGGGCCCGGCGGGCTTCTCCACGAAGCAGTCGACGCCGCCCTCCACCAGCCGGCGGGTCAGCCGGTACGACGGCTCGGGCGGCACCGCGATGACGGCCGCGTCCACGGTGTCCAGGTCGAGCGCCTCGATCGAGTCGGCGCAGAGCGCGGCCCCGGACTCCTGCTGCAGTTCCTTGGCCAAGGACAGGTCGGGGTCGACGCAGGCCACGATCCGGTGACCGCGTACGCGCTGGAGGAACGGCAGGAGATTCTGGCTCATCTGCCGGCCGCAGCCGACCAGGGCGAGGCGCGGGCGGTCAGTCACGGCCGGCCTCCACGTTCGTGCTCCACCGCTCGAAGGCTCGGCGCGCCCGGCCGCGCAGCTCATCGGGGTCGATCTGCCGGTGTGCCAGGCTGACGAACGACGGGTGCCCTTCGAGGAGCAGGATGCCGGCGCCGGTGAGCGCGGCGAGCAGCGCCTCACGCCGCACCTTGTCACCCAGCAGCGCCTCATCGTGGTAGACCAGCTCGAACATCCCGCCGCCGAGAACGGGGCGTGCACCGACCAGGGCCGCCACACCGGCGTCCTCGGCCGCCGCGGTCAGGACGGCCGCCACCCGTGTGCCGATCCGGCCGATCTCGGCCCAGCCGTCCGGCGCGTCACCGATGGGCTTGTCCAAGATGTCGCGGGTCGCCAGCGCCGCGTACACGGCGATCATCTCCTTGGAGAACGTACCGCTGAGCCGGGCCCGTTCGGCGTCGGCCAGCAGTTCGGCCTCACCCACCACCAGGCTCAGCGGCGCCCCGTTGGCCAGCGCCTTGCCGATCACGATGAGGTCCGAGCCGATGGCGTGGTCGTGGTCGTAGCCGAGCGGCGAGATACGGCCACCGGTCTTGGTCTCGTCGAAGACGGTGAGCAGACCGGCGTCCCGGCACATCGCGACGGCCTGCCGCAGCACCTCGGGGGTGGTGAACGAGGCCAGGTAGGCGTCGAAGACGAAACAGCCCAGCCGGTCCCGGTAGCGCTCCAGGATCTCCGCCAGCGACTCCAGCCGCAGGTCCACCCAGTTCACCGCGGGCTCGCTCTCGCCGATGCCGCGCATCGCCTCGGTGTAGCGCGGTTTCCCGCGCAGCGGCGAGTGCAGCGGCTCGTGCCACTTCAGGGAGTTGGCGATCTGCGCGTCATGCCAGCCGATGTAACCGCTGCGCAGCACTCCCAGCCGGCCGTTGCGCATCGCGGCCAGCCGCAGGGTCGCGGTGACGGCCTCGGAGGCGGTTTTGAAGAACGCGCCGCGGTCCCCGGTCCGCTCGCCGAGCAGCCGTTCCAAGTACTCCGCGTGGAAGGTCGTGTAGCCCGGCATCATCACGCCGTTACCGAGATAGCCGCACAGAATTTCATTGAAGAGTTCGTCCGAGTGGCCGATTATCACCGGTCCGTATCCCATGACGAAGTCGATGTACGTCATCCCGTTCGCATCCGAAACCTCACCGCCCTGCCCCTGCGTGAACAGGAGTTGGCGTCCTTCGGACCGAAACTTACGAGTGATCTTCGAGTGAGCTATTCGCTCGTTTTTCGACAAGATCTTCCTCCTCTCCGGAAACCGTGAATAAGATCGAGGGCTTAATTTCCGAGACCGTAGCGGCGGCCTGCGAGCAGGGTCAAGTGAACCTTCTTCTAGGTTTACAACGCCTGGATAAGGGTGCGACGGTCGAAGCGGTGGGTCGAGCCGAACTCCGATATGGAGGCGATGTGGACCACGGATCGAGTCGGCGAATTCCGATCTCCGAAATACCCGGAACGGTACAGCCGGATATCGTCGGGCGCAGTAAACGGCTGTGGCGGCTGCCCGAGGGCCGATGTCTGGTGCAGATAGTCCCCAGCCTGCGCAGTTTCACATACCAGCGCGACGAAATGGTGGAGCGTACCGGGCCGTTACGGCTGGCTTTTTATGAAAAAGCTGCGGCCCGGATCGAGGCGGCGGGGGTGGCGTGCGCGTTCCGTGAGCGGGTCGGCCCCGACTCCTACCTCGCCGACTACTGCCCGGCCCCGCCCTTCGAGGTCATCGTGAAGAACCGGGCCACCGGGTCAACCACCCGCAAGTACCCCGGCCTGTTCGAGGACGGTGCGCCACTGCCGCGCCCGGTCGTGAAGTTCGACTACCGAATCGACCCCGAGGACCAGCCGATCGGCGAGGACTACCTGCGCGTCCTCGGACTGCCCGTCGAGGAGATGCGCGAGCGCGCCCTGGCCGTCAACGAGACACTGCGCTCCTGGCTGCACCCCGTGGACCTCTGGGACATGTGCCTCATCTTCGGCGTCACCGCCGAAGGCGGCCTCACCGTCATCTCCGAGATCTCACAGGACTGCATGCGCCTGCGGCACGAGGACGGGTCCCCGCTGGACAAGGACCTGTTCCGTGACGGCGTCGACGCCGACGAGATCGTCAACCAGTGGAGTCGCATCCTCGATGTCATCAGATGACGGCCGGGTGGCGCTGATCACCGGCACCAACCGGGGCAGCGGCCGGGCCATCGCCGAGGAGTTGCGCGGGCGCGGGTTTCGCGTCTTCTCCCTGAACCGCTCCCTCGCCGGCGCGGACTGGCTCGGCGAACGGCGCTGCGACGTGTCGCGGCCCGCGGAGATCAGATGGGCCGTCGCCGACGTCCTGGCCGCGACCGGACGGCTGGACGTCTGCGTGTCCAACGCCGTCGACCGGGTCCTGGACCCGATCGCCGACCTGCGCGAGGCCGACTGGGAACGCCTGGTGGCGATCAACCTCAGCGCCTGCTTCCACCTCGTTCAGGCCGCGCTGCCGGCGCTGCGAGCCCGCCGCGGCGTCTTCGTCGCGATGGGCAGCCACGCGGGCACCCGCTACTTCGAGGGCGGGGCCGCCTACAGCGCGACCAAGGCCGGGCTGAAGGCGCTGGTGGAGACGCTGCTGCTGGAGGAGCGGCGCAACGGCGTACGCGCCTGTCTCGTCTCGCCCGGCGCCATCGCCAACCTCGACGGCGACACCGACCCCTACAAGATGAGCACCCGCTCGATCGCCCGCTGCGTCGGCAGCATCGTCGACTCCTGGCCCACCGACCTCGTCGTCGGCGAGATCGAGGTGCGCCCCGCCGACCTGGCGACGCCGCCGATCACCGGTATCGACCGGCTGTTACACATCTGACGCGCGGAGGAGGAAGCATGATCTCGCTTGCTCTGCCGACGGGATCCCTGGAACGGCGGGCGCTGGAACTCTTCGCGGCCGCCGGTCTCGACGTACGACGACCCTTTGAGCGCTCCTACCGGGGCACCATCGAGTACGCGGGCACCGCGCAGGTCGCGTTCTACAAGCCGCGCGAGATCCCGCTCGTCGTCCAGAACGGCTCGTTCGACGTGGGGCTCACCGGCGCGGACTGGGTCGAGGAGACCGGCGCCGAGGTCGAGGTGGTCGAGTCGTTCGACTACTCCCGCAACACCGAGAGGCCATGGCGGCTCGTCCTCGCCGTGCCCGCCGACCACCCGGCGACCAGCGTGGCCGACCTCGCCGACGGTGTCCGCGTCGCCACCGAGTACCCCAACATCGGCCGCCGATTCTTCCAGCACGCCGGACGGCGCGCCGAGGTGGTCGTCTCCTACGGCGCCACCGAGGCCAAGATCCCCGAGCTGGCCGACGTGATGATCGACGTCGTGGAGACGGGACACTCCCTGCGGCAGAACAACCTGCGCGTCATCGAGACGATCCGCACCTGCGGCGCCCAGCTCGTCGCCAACCCCGCCGCCTACGCCGACGAGAGGCGACGCGCCGTCATCGGGAAGGTCGCCCGGCTGCTGCGCGGCGCCTGGGTCGGCCCGGCGAACGTGCTGCTCACCGTCCGCGCCCCCGCCGAGTGCCTGCCGCAGGTCACCTCGGCCATGCCGGGGCGCTCGTGGCGGGCCGGGGCGGAGCTGGGCGACGAGAACATGGTCGTCCTGCAGGGCGTGCTGCCGAGCCGGGACGTGCCCGAGACGATCGACGTCCTGCTGTCGGCCGGCGCCGTCAACGTCACCGAGACCGGAATCGGCATCCTCGCCACGAACGCGACGCGGCCGTGACGCCGGCCCGTGCCGCGTCGCCGTACAGGCCGCGCCGAGTTGACCAGCACACGAGGGCACGACGAGCATTGAGCCGCCGCGACGTCGTGTGAAGGAGAGAGCGTGTGAAGTCTGAGCCGGCCCCGGACGCGCCCGTGCAGCCCGGGCGGCGCTCGACGTGGGCGACCATCGGCGTCGTCTACCTCGGCGGCGTCGTCGCCGCGATGAGCCTGGGCAAGTTCGCCCCCGTCGGGCCGGCGGTGACCGGCCAGCTGTCGCTGTCGTTGTCCCAGCTGGGCTGGGTCATCTCGGCGGTCGTCGGCGTCGGCGCAGCCTTCGGCCTGCCCGGCGGCTACCTGATGCGCCGCGTCGGCGCGCGGGGGGCGCTGGTGTACGGCCTTGCGCTGATCGCCGTGGCGGGCGCGGCGAGCGTCCTGGCCGGCGACTTCGCCTGGCTGCTCGTCGCCCGCGTCGCCGAGGGCTTCGGCTACCTGCTGGTCACCATCGCCGGGCCGGTGCTCGTCCTGCGCCTGGCCGACGAACGCGACCGCAGCGCCGCCCTGTCGGTCTGGGCCACGTTCGTGTCCGTGGGCCTGTTCGCCAGCACGCTCGTCGGCGGCGCGGCCGGCGACGCCTTCGGCTGGCGCGGCTGGATCGGCCTGCTCGCCGCTCTCACCCTTCTCATGGCGGTGGTCCTGCAACTGCGGCTGCCCCGCACCGGGGCGGGTCCGCGAGCCGCCGCCGGGCCCGTCCCCCGGCTGCGTGCGCTGCGATGGCCGGGCGTGCTGGCCTTCTCGTTCTGCCTGACCGCGCTGGTGACCATCCCGGTGATCGTGCTGCTTCCCACGCTCCTCATCGAGCAGCACGACAACTCGGCCGCCGCCGCCGGCGCGAGCACCTCGGTGATCTCGCTGCTCAGCGCGGTCGGCGGGCTGCTCGTCGGCATGCTGCTGCGTCGCGGCACCCGGGTCGGCGTCCTCGCGCTGTTCGGCCTGCTCGCCGTGCCCGCCGCCTGGCTCGTCTACGGCGGCGGCCCGCTCGCCGGCGTGCTCGCGGGCGCCGGGACGCTCTCGCTCGCCAACGGGTTCCTCGCCGCCCTCGTCTTCGCCGCCCTGCCACTGATCCTGGAGCGGCTCGACCACGCCGACGTCGGCAGCGGCCTGGTCGCCCAGGCGGGCAGCCTCGGCTCGCTGCTCGGCCCGCCGATGTTCGGCGAGGTCGCGGCCGCCTTCGGCTTCGCGGCGCTCGCGCCGGTCATCGCCGTCGGGCTCGTCGCCGCCGTCGCCGCACTGCTGCTGGCCGGCGGCCGCGCCGCGGGGCGTCAACGGTGGGTGGCCGGAGCAGGGGAGAAAGGCGTCGCGGGCTGAAGGTCGATCGTCAGGAACGCCGGGCGGGTGGTCTGGAAGGCTGCCACAGGTCGAGCCTGTGCACCTGGTCCGTCACGGCTGTCAGGAGGGCGCTGAGTGCGGGAGCGGGGGGCGTGTCCCGGGTGGCGGCGACCAGGCGGCGTTCGAGGGTGGTTTCTGCGATGTCCCTGAACGCGAGCGCGGGGTCGTGGCCGGGCAGGGTCAGGGCCGGCAGCAGGGCGACGGCCGCCGCGGCGCGGACGAGTTCGAGCTGGACGTCGGCGTCGTTGGAGCGGTGGCGCAGGTCCGGTTCGTAGCCACCGAGGGTGCGGCAGGTCCCGATGACCATGGCGTGGTGGCCGGTGCCCTCGGCGGAGGCGGTCCAGATGTCGGATCGCAGGCCGGTGACCGGGACGGGTCCGCCGGGCAGGGCGAGTGGGTGCGCGGCCGGGAGCACGATTTTCAGCGGCTCTTCGAGCAGGGGCGTGAAGCGCAGGCCGGCCGGGCGCGGGCGGGGGTGGCTGTCGTACTCGTCGCCGATGACGAGGTCGACCGTGCCGAGGCGCAGGCCCGGCAGGGACTGTTCGAGTTCCAGCTCGAAGATCTCCACACGGACCCGCGGGTGGCCGGCCTTCATACGGGCCAGTGCCGGGATGAGGAGACGGCGGGCGGCCGACTGCAGACCGCCGGCGCGGACGGTGCCCCGGATGTCGCCGCCGAGGCCGGCCAGGTCCGCTTCCGCCGCTTCGGCGGCCGACAGCAGCACCCGTGCGTGCTGGACGAGCAGCTGTCCGGCGTCGGTGAGCCGCACACCCCGACCGGCTTTGTCGAGCAGCCGGGCACCGACCTCCTTCTCCAGCAGGGCGAGCTGCTGGGAGACCGTGGACGGGCTGTAGCCCAGAGCCGCCGCGACCGCGGCCAGGGTGCCGCGCTCCTCGAACTCCCGCAGGAAGCGCAACCGCCGAAGATCCAGCTCGATCATGCGAGAATCCTAACGATTCACCTCCAGAAATCATCGCTGGACCCAATGAGTCGGGACCTCGATCCTGGTACGCATGGGTGCAGCACTATGTCTTCTGTCCGCGGCCTGCTTCGGCGCGATGGCGATTTTCGGCAAACTCGCCTACGACGCCGGCGTCTCGCCCGAGGCGCTGCTGCTGGTGCGCTTCACCCTCGCCGCCGTCCTGCTCGGGATCGTCGTGCTGGTGCGGCCGGGACTGCGCCGCGCCGCCTCCGGTCCTCCCCGGCAGCGGGCGAGCGGCCGGCCGGCGATGACGCGCGGCCGGGTACTGTTGATCGCCGTCGGCCTGGGCGCCATCGGGTACGCCACGCAGGCGAGCCTGTTCTTCTCCGCGCTGCGGCTGATGGACGCCTCGCTGCTGGCCCTGATCCTCTACACCTACCCGGTCATGGTCACCGTGACGGCGGTGCTGCTCGGCCGTGACCGGCTCACCCTCGCGCGCGCAGCCGCGCTCGCGGCCGCCTCGGGCGGAACACTGCTGGTCCTGCTCGGCGCCGGCGGCATGAGCTTCCACCCGCTCGGGGCGCTGCTCGCCTTCGCCTCCGCGGTCACGTACACCGTCTACATCCTCGTCGCCGACACCGTTGTGCACCGGCTGGCGCCCGTGGTGCTGTCCGCGCTGGTGATGACCGGCGCGGCCGGCACCCTCACCGCCCGTACCCTGCTCACCGGCGGCGTCGACCTCGGCTTCGGGGCGTCGGGATGGTTCTGGCTCGCCGCCATCGCCGTGGTCTCCACCGTCGTGGCGATGCTGACCTTCTTCGCCGGGCTCAAGCGCATCGGCCCGTCGGCCGCCGCCATCCTGTCCACCTTCGAGCCCGTGGTCACCGCCGCACTGGCCGCGCTCGTCCTCGGCGAATCCCTGACCCCGGTGCAGCTCGCCGGCGGCGCGCTTGTGCTGTCCTGCGTCGTCGTCCTGCAACTCCGACGCCAGGACCGGGGCCCGCGCCCGGCGCCCGACCGGCCCGGCCCGGAAAACCGCCGGGGCTTGGATTCCGCACGAGAGGACCGCACCGAGCCGGTCGGCCTGGCGCCGTGAAGCGTGACCTCATGGGTTCACGGCGCTGAATCCTCGTCGGCAGGTGGCGGCTGGGCCGGGACGGGGCGGCGCGAAAAATCGCCACTCGCATCCCGGCCCCTTCAGGCGAGGATGCGGACCGGATTCTCGATCAAGGACAGGAATTCGCCCATCCAACGGGCCGCGACCGTGCCGTCGATCGGGCGATGGTCGATCGAGAGGACGAAACGGATCGTGGCGCCGGGGACGACCACGTCGTTCTCCACGACGGGCTCGGTGCGGACGGCACCGACCGACAGGATCGAGGAGTGCGGCGGGTTGATGATCGCGGTGAACTCCTCGGTGCCGTACATGCCCAGGTTGGTGACGGCGACGGTGCCGCCTTCCAGGTCACCCTGGCGCAGGCGGCCGGTACGGGCGCTGTCGGCGTGGCGGCGGGTGGTCTCCGCGACCACGCTGATCGGCATGGTGTCGACCGCGCGGAGCACCGGGGTCACCAGGCCGGTGTCGGTGGCCACGGCGACCGCCACGTCCACCTGCGTGAAGCGGCGGACGGCCTCCGGGGTCCAGATCACGTTCATCTCGGGGACGAGCCTGTGGGCACGGGCGACCGCCTTGACCACCAGGTCGTTGACCGAGATCTTGGGTGATCCCGGCTGGTTGAGCTGCGCCCGGACGGCCAGCAGCCCTTCGGCGCGGGCGGTTCCCCTGACGTAGAAGTGCGGCGTGGTCTGCTTGCTCTCCACCAGGCGGGTGGCGATGGCGCGGCGGATCCTGCTGTGCGGGATGTCCTCGTGGTCCCCGGCCTCCGGAGCCGCGACAGGCGCGGGGGCGGGGGTGGGGGTGGGCTCGCTCGCGCGGGCCAGTGCCTCCTCGACGTCTCGCCGCAGGATCCGGCCGGCCGGTCCGGTTCCGGGAATCCGGTCGATCGCCAGACCGCCCTGGCGGGCCAGCCGCCGGGCGAGCGGGCTGGCGTAGACCCGCTGCGGCGTGCCCGGTTCCTCCGGTACGGGGTGCCCGTTCACGGCGGTGGGCTGCGCCGGGGGGGCGTCCGGTTCTGCGGCGGATTCCGTGGCGGGCTCCGTGGCGGGCTCTGCGGTGGGTTTGGTGACGCCGAGTCCGGCGAGGAGGTCCTCGATGTTCTCCGGCGGTTCCCCGGGCGCGCCGAGCAGGGCGATGGGCGTGCCGACGTCGACCTCGGTCCCGGCGGGGACGAGTCGCTTGAGCAGGACGCCGTCGCTCTCCGCCTCGATCTCGATGGACGCCTTCGCCGTCTCGATGACGACGATGGCGGTGCTGACGGAGTAGGGGGAGTTCTCGGCGATCGGCCATTCCGACACGACGGCGCTGGTGGCACCGGCCGCCGGTTCTGGCATGCGAAGAAGAGTGGCCATTGGTCCTGGTCCCTGGTTCGTGGTGCGGGAGATCGGAAGGTGGGCTCAGTGCCGGGGCGCGAGCGTGCCGTCGGTGGTCATGCGGCGGAAGGCGGCGGCGACCTCCTCGGTGCGGGCGATGGCCGCCCGTTCGAGGACCTTGCTGATGCTCGGCGACGCCTCGCCGCCGGTCACCCGCTGTACCGGGTGGTCGAGCCAGTCGAAGTAGCGGCGCTGGATCTCGTCGGCGAGCCAGCCCCCGTAGGAGGTGCCGACCGCCCCCTGCTCGACGATGAGCACGGTGCCGGTCTTCATCACGCTGGCGCCGATGGTGTCCCAGTCGATGCTGGCCCTGTCCAGCCAGCGCAGGTCGATGATCTCGGGGTCGATCTCACCGACCTGCTCGGCCGCCTCCAGGCAGTGGGCGACCATCGACAGGTAGGAGAGCACGGTCACGTCCCGGCCCGCACGGCGCACCGCGGCGCGGCCGACCGGGATGTGGTAGTCGAGGTCGTCCATCGGCCCGGTGCCGGTGCTGGTGTACAGGTCGACGTGCTCGATGACCACCACGGGGTCGTCGCAGCGGAGCGCGGTGTTCATCAGGCCCACGTAGTCGAAGGGGGTGCTGGGCGCGACGATCCGCCACCCCGGCGCGGTGGCGAAGATTCCGGCCGGGTCCATCGAGTGCTGCGAGCCGTAGCCGGTGCCGGTGCCCACCTTGCTGCGCAGCACCAGCGGTACCGGGTGGTCGCCGCCGAACATGTGCCTGGCCTTGCCGATCTGGTTGAACAGCTGGTCGGCCGCCACCCAGAGGAAGTCGGCGTACATGAACTCCACGACCGGGCGGTAGCGGCCGTCCATGGCCAGTCCGCCGGCCAGTCCGGCGAACGCGTTCTCGCTGATCGGGGTGCCGAGAACCCGGTCGGGGAAGGCGTCGGCCAGTCCCTTGGTGGCTCCGTTGGTGCCGCCCTTGAGGCGGTGCACGTCCTCGCCCATGACGACGACGGCGGGGTCGGTCTCCATCCGGCGGGCCATCACCTCGGCGACCACGTCGACGAACTCGCGCTCGTCGAGCCGGCCAGAGAATGTGGCCTCCTCCTCGTAGCGCACCTCGGAGCCGAACTCCGACAGGTCGCCGCGTACGCCGACGTCACGAAAACCGGGCTCGGGCCACTCCGACGGGCGGATACGGCGCTGGCCGGGCTTGCCGCCGGGGAGAGGTTCGAGCAGTCGGTCGCCGATCGCCCGCATCATGGCGGCGGCCTGGTCGACGGCCCTGCCCGCCTCCTGGTCGGTGAGCGCGCCGCGCCGGAGCAGGTGGCCGGTCATCAGCGTGATGGGGTCGCGCTGCCGCCACTGCCGCTCCTCCTCCTTGGAGCGGTAGCCGAACGCGCTGCCGGGGAAGGGGCCGTTCTGGTGGTAGTACCGGTACAGGTCGGCCTCGATGATGACCGGCCCGTTGCCCGCCCGCATGTGGGCCAGCGCCTCGCCCATCGCCAGGTGGACGGCGAGTGGATCCATGCCGTCCACCCGCCAGCTGGGGATGGCGAAGCCGAGACCGCGCACCGAGAGCCGAGGTTCCGCGGTGACCTCGCGGACGTGGGTGGAGACCGCGTACTGGTTGTTCTCGATGAAGAAGCAGATCGGCAGGGACCAGGCGGCGGCGAGGTTGAAGCTCTCCAGCACCGAGCCGATGTTGGCGGCGCCGTCACCGAAGTAGGCGACCGAGACCGCGTCGGTGCCGGCCCGCCGGTGTGCCCACGCGAAGCCGGCCGCCTGCGGGACGCCGCCGCCGACGATGGCGTTGGTGCCCATCGCTCCGGCTTCCGGCCACTGCAGGTGCATGGATCCACCCCGGCCCCGGCAGAAACCGCGGGCCAGCCCGCAGATCTCGGCCAGCGTCCGGGTGAGCAGGTCGGTGACCGGGGCGGGCAGGTCGCCGCGCGGGTCCCAGCCGCCGGGCAGCACATGTCCCAGCGCCTTGGACAGGAACTGGTGGTGGCCCCGGTGGGATCCGGTGATGGTGTCGGCCGAGGTGAGGGAGAGGATCGACCCGACCGCCCCGGCCTCCTGACCGACGCTGGAGTGGGCGGGCCCGTGGACCAGTCCGGACCCGGCGAGTTCGAGGACGTACTCCTCGAAGGCGCGGATCAGCACGAGTTGCCCGAACATCGCGCGCAGCAGGTCGGGGTCGGCCGCGTCCCAGTCCGCCTCCGTGGTGGTCAACTCCAGCCAGGGGGTGGGCGCGGCGAGGTCCTGGTGTTTGGTCATGTGTGTTCTCTTCCAGGTGGACAAGCCAGAGGCCGGGCAGGTTCCGGCGCGGGGGCGCCGGCGCTCTGCCGGGCGACCGGGACCGGTCGGCCGCACCCCCTCCGCGATCCGCGGTTGTTACCGACCATCGCACAGATTGGATCCGATCTCACACTACCGTTATGCCTTCGTAACGGAAGAATGTGCTCTCAACATTGACTTTCCATACTTTGGGCGACCAAGCTACCGATCCACCAGGCCGTATTGGATCCATACTCGGTGAAGGTGCGGCAGTGGAAACTTCCAAGAAACAGATCGTCAACGGATTCGGAGGTGGGATACATGGCTGAAGGGGGTGCCCCTGGGTTGCCGGGGCTCGTCGGCCTGGACCATGTCGGTCTGACCGTTCCCGACATCGACCAGGCCACCGAGTTCCTGGTGGACGTGCTCGGGTGCGAGTACCTCTACCCGCTCGGCGCCAAGTCCGACGACGGGGACTGGATGACCACCCATCTCAACGTGCATCCCCGGGCCCGGGTGGACAAGCTGCGGTTCTTCCGCTGCGGCAACCAGCCGGTCTTCGAGGTCTTCGAGTACGAGGCCCCCGACCAGGCGCAGACCCCGCCGCGCAACAGCGATGTCGGCGGTCACCACCTCGCCCTGTACGTGGAGGACATCGACGCCGCGGCGGACTACCTGCGCTCCCGCGGTGTGACCGTGCTCGGCGGCCCCACCGCCAGCGACGGCCCGCACGCCGGGCAGCGCTGGATCTACTTCCTCGCCCCCTGGGGTGCCCAGTTCGAACTGGTCTCCTACCCGCGCGGCCGGGCGTGGTACCTGCGGGAGGAACAGAGCCAGGCGGTGGGCGGATGACCGGCCTCACCTCGGGCCTGGAATCCGCGGACGACAAAACGGGCGCCGCCACCAGCGTGATGAGCCACCAGATCGCCGAGCACCTGCGCGAGCAGATCCTGTCCGGGGCGCTCAAGCCGGGCGCCAGGATCCGTCAGGAGGAGGTCGCGAAGGACTTCGGCGCCAGCCGCCTGCCGGTGAGAGAGGCGCTGCGCATCCTGCACTCCCAGGGCCTGGTCACCCTCAAGGCCAACAGCGGCGCCTGGGTCTCGGAGATGAACGCGGCGGAGTGCGACGTCACCTACAAGATCCGCGAACGGCTGGAACCGCTCGCGCTCACCGAGAGCATCCCGCACCTGCCGGCCGAGACGATCCGGCGCCTGGAGCGGATCCAGGACGAGATCGAGGCCAACACCAGCCTGGACAGGTTTCTCCACCTCGACCGTGAACTGCACCTGCTGTCCTACTCGGGGAACCCCTACAAGGAGCTCCGGGACATGATCGAAAGGCTGTGGAACATAACCCAGCCGTACCGGCGCGCGTACGTCGAACGCGCGGGCCACGAACGGGAATGGGTGATCAACGCCGAACACCGACTGCTCATCGACGCGATCCGGCGCGCCGACACCACGGACGCGGAGCGTCTGCTGGCAGGGCACATCCGCAGGACCCGGATCGCACTCCTACCGGTCATCGAACGCAACTCCACGGGCCGCTGAGCCACACCGGACGCGGCTCCACCCGCGTCCGGCACGCTGCGGCGAAAGGTGACTCCGGGACCAGAACTCCCGGACGCGCCCTCCACATGGCCGTCCCGCAACGAACGGTCAGTACACGAAGAACGACATCACCACCCAAGCAAAGCAGGTCTCATGTCATACCACATCACAACGGGCAGGCGTGTACTGACCCTGTTCGCCGCGGCAGCCCTCACCCTCACCGCATGCTCCTCCGGCGACACCACGGCCACCGGCGACGGCGCGGCCTCCGGCGAACCGGCCGCCGCCGACAGCGGCGAGATCGGCTTCTCCGAGTCCTTCCTCACCGACGCCTTCCAGGTCCAGCTGGTCAAGCAGCTCGGCGAGCAGGCCACCGCGGCCGGCGTCAACCTGCTGCCCGCGGTCAACGCCGACGGCGACGCGGCCAAGCAGAACGCCGACATCACCACCCTGCTCGGCCGGGGCGTCAAGGGCCTCATCGTGGTCCCGGTGGACAGCAAGGCGGTCGCCCCCGCCATCGGCCGGGCCAACGACAAGAACGTCCCCGTGGTCACCGTCGACCTGGGCGCCGACTCGGGCAAGATCTACATGGTGGTCCGCGCGGACAACGTCTTCATGGGCACGGCCGCCTGCGAGTACATGGGCAAGCAGATCAACGGCGAGGGTACCGTCCTCGACCTCCAGGGCGACCTGGCCACCCAGAACGGCCAGGACCGCAGCAAGGGCTTCACCACCTGCATGGCCGAGAAGTTCCCCAACGTCAAGGTCATCTCCAAGCCGATGAACTGGAAGCCGGACGAGTGCGCCACCCAGGCGCAGACGGTGCTCAGCACCGAGAAGCTGACCGGCCTGTTCATGGGCAGCGAGTCGGTCTGCCTGGCCGGAGTCCAGCAGGCGCTGCGCAAGCAGGGCAAGCTCACCAAGGTCGGCGACCCCGACCACATCGTCACCGTCGGCATCGACGGCTCCAAGGCGGCGCTGGAGGCGGTGCGGGAAGGCACCCTCGACGCCGTCGTGTCACAGCCGCTGGACCTGTACGCCAAGTACGGCATCCAGTACATCCAGGATGCGATCGCGGGCAAGACCTACCAGCCGGGCCCCACCGACCACGACAGCACCATCGTCGAGGTGGGGGAGTCCCTCCAGGACCTGCTTCCCTCGCCCACGGTGACCAAGGAGAACGTGGACGACCCCAGCCTGTGGGGCAACGGCTGACCCCCCTCCCGGTGATCTCCGGTGGCGCGCCCGCGGGCCCGTCGCCGGAGACGATCCAGAACCCAAGGAAGGAGGGCGCGGAGCAATGCCACAGGCCCCTTCAGAACAGGCCGGCGCGGAGCAGGCCATCGTGATGGACCAGGTGTCCAAGGCGTTCGGGCCGACCAAGGCGCTGTCGGCGGTGTCCCTCACCGTCAACCGGGGCGAGTCACGGGCGCTGATCGGCAAGAACGGGGCGGGCAAGTCCACCCTGATGTCGATCCTCACCGGCCTCACCCAGCCCGACAGCGGCTCGGTCCGGGTGCTCGCCGACGGCGACGCCACGGGAACCGCCGGCGTCGGATGCGTCTACCAGCGCAGCACGCTGGTCCCCGCCGCCACCGCCGCGGAGAACATCGCCCTGGCCAGGTTCCCCCGCTCTCGGGCAGGTTTCATCCGCTGGTCCGAGGTGCAGCGGCAGGCCACCGAACTGCTCGCCGAATGGGAGTACGCGCACCTGGCCGACACCCCGGTCGAACAGCTGGAGCCGCTGGAACGGAAGGTCGTCGAGATCTGCCGGGTGCTCTCCCAGGGCCCGCGGGTGCTGCTCTTGGACGAACCCACCGCCGGTCTGGACCGAGGCGCCTCGCAGCGCCTGTTCCACCACATCGAGAAGGCCCGCGCCCGGGGCGTGACGATCATCTACGTCTCCCACCACCTGCACGAGGTCTTCGAGGTGTGCGACTCGGTCACCGTGCTGCGCGACGGCTGGACGGTGCTGACCGAGCGGCTCTCCCGGATGACCGTGCCCGACCTGGTGGACGCGATGGTCGGCGAGGCGGCGGCCGGTGCGGGCGACGGCCCGCACGCGGCCAGGGCCGAACCGACCCTGCCGCCCGTCCTGGTCGCCTCCGGCGTCACCGCACCCAAGGTGAGCGACGTGGATCTGGCCCTGCGGCCGGGCGAGTGCGTCGGCCTGACCGGCCTGGACGGCGCCGGGCACATGCAACTGGCCGAGGTGCTCACCGGCCAGCGCCCGGCCGAGTCGGGCGCCGTCACCCTGGACGGCAGGCCGCTGCCGCTCGGCGACATCAGCGGCTGCATCCAGGCCGGCATCGGCTTCACCCCGGAGGACCGGCACATCAGCGGCTACGTGCCCGGGCTGAGCGTGGCCGAGAACGCGACCCTGAACATCATGCCGCGATTCGTCAACAGGTTCCGGCTGATCAACGGCAGGAAGCGGGACGAGTTCTACTCGCGGCTGGCCGGGGAGTGGCACATCAAGGCCTACGGCGCCACCCAGCCGACCGAGGAACTCAGCGGCGGCAACCAGCAGAAGGTCGTGCTGGCCCGCTCGGTGGCCGCCGACCCCAAGGTGCTGGTCCTGGTCAACCCCACCGCCGGGGTGGACGTGTCCGCCAAAAAGTCGATCTACGACACCATCGAGGAGCTCCGCGCGGACGGACGGGCCGTGCTGATCGTGAGCTCCGACGACGCGGACCTGGAGATCTGCGACCGCATCGTCGTCATGGTCCACGGGGAGGTGTCGACGGAACTGCGGCACCCCTTCACCGAAGGCATGATCGCCGCGGCCGTGCAGGGTGACGGCACCGCCGAGCCGGACCGGCGGCCGTCTGGAGAGGAAGATTCACAGTGAGTGCACTATCCCCGAAGAAACCGGCGCCGGAGTCGGTGGCCGCCGCGCCGTCGTCGCCGTCGTCACCTTCGCCGCCGGCCACCCGGCGGGCGCGCAGGTCCGTCGACCCCGTCGTGCTCACCCTGCTGCCCATCATCATCCTGGCGGTGATCGTGGGCGCCGTGGTGAGCCCCGCCTTCCTCACCACCACCAACATCATCGACAACATCATCACCACCTCGGCCGTGCTCGGCGTGCTGGTGATCGCGGAGAGCCTCATCCTGATCGGTGGCTACTTCGACCTGTCCCTTGAGGCCACCGTGGGTTTCGCGCCGATGCTGCTGGCCGTGCTGGTCTCCGGCGTGGCCGACAGCGGGTTCGGGCTGCCGTTCTGGGCGGGCCTGCTGATCATGATCCCGGCGGTGTTGCTGATCGGCCTGGCCAACGGGCTGATGATCGCCAAGCTGAGGCTCAACGCGTTCATCGTGACCCTGGCCATGCTGATCCTGCTGCAGGGACTGACCATCGGCCTGTCCGGAGGACAGACCTACGCGATGCTGCCCGATGCCATGACCTACCTGGGCGACGGCGTCATCCTGGGCCTGCCCGTGCAGGCGTGGATCTTCGTGCTCGCCTTCGCCGGCGCGTACGTGTTCATGAAGCTCACCCCGACCGGCCGGAGCATCTACGCGATGGGCGGCAACCTGGAGGCGGCGAGGGCCGCCGGGATCAAGACCACCCGGCTCACCATCGGCGTGATCGTGGCGGGCAGCCTGCTGGCCGCCCTGGCCGGGCTGATGCTGACCGGCAGGATCGCCTCGGTGACCGCCAACCAGGGCAACGGCCTCATCTTCACCGTGTTCGCCGCCGCCGTCATCGGCGGGATCAGCCTCAACGGCGGCCGGGGCAACCTGATCGGCGCCGCTCTGGGCGTGATCCTGCTCGGCGTCATCCAGAACATCCTCACGCTCTCCAACGTGCCGTCGTTCTGGATCAACGCCGCGTACGGGGCGATCATCCTGGCCGCGCTGCTGGTCGGCTGGGTCTCCACCCAGCGCTTCTCGGGCCGAAGGACACCGGCATGAGCGCCGGACAGTGGCCCGCGGGCACCATGCCCGCCCTGGTCTTCACCGCCCCGGGGGTCCTCTCCGTGGAACGGGTGCCCGTGCCGGAGCCGGCCGCGGGCGAGGTCCTGGTACGGGTGGCCTACCTCGGGATCTGCGGGACCGACGTGCACCTGCTCGACGGCAGCAGCGCGTACGTGTCGAGCGGGCTGACCCACTTCCCGATCAGGTTCGGCCACGAGTGGGCCGGCGAGGTCGTCGCGGTCGGGCCCTCGGTCCCCGCCGACCTGGTCGGCGAGCGGGTGGTGGGTGAGCCGTTCCTGTCCTGTGGCCAGTGCCTGACCTGCCGCGGCGGCCACTACAACCTCTGCCCGGACCGGTACGAGCTGGGTGTGCGCGGGGCGGTGCCCGGCGCGGCGGCCCGCTACCTGCGGATTCCGGCCGCCAACGTGCACGTGGTGCCCGCCGGGGTGGAGAGCGCGCACGCGCTGCTGGCCGAGCCACTGGTGACCGTGCTCAGCGCCTTCGAGGAGGCCGCCGCCCAGCCGGGCGAGCCCGTCGCCGTGCTGGGCACCGGCACCCTCGGCCTGCTCGCGGTGCAGGTCGCCGCCGCCATGCGCAGCCCGGTGGACGTCATCGGCATCGACCCCGAAGGGCTGAAGATGGCGCTCCGGCTCGGCGCCCGGGCGGCCTGGACGCCGCAGGACGCGCCGAGCGACGCCTACCAGGTGGTGATCGAGGCCACCGGGTCCGCCGCGATCGGCCCGGTGCTGACCAGGGTCGCCGGCATCGCCGGGCGCGTGCTCCAGGTCGGCATCCCGGGCCGTCCGGTGGACGGGGTGGACCTGGCGGCCTTCGTCACCAAGGGCCTGCGCCTGTCCGGTGTGCTCGGCGGCGTCGACCTGATGCCCCGGGCACTGCACCTGATCGCCGACGGCGCGGTTTCCCCCACCGCGCTCATCGAGCGGGTGTTCCCGGTGGCCGGGGCGCGCGAGGCGTTCGACCGGATGCGGGAGGCCGGCCGGGCCCGGCCCAAGCTCGTCATCGATCTGTCGGAACTCCAGGGGGAGGAACCCGGATGAGTGAGAAGACCACCGTCGGCTGGATCGGCGCGGGACGGATGGGATCGGCGATGGTCCGCCGGCTGCTGCTCGCCGGTCACCCGGTGACCGTCTGGAACCGCACACCGGCCAAGGCCGAGCCACTGCGCGAGGCGGGGGCGCGGCTCGCCGCGGAGCCGGGGGAGACGGCGACCGCCCAGGTGACCGTCACCAGCCTGGCCACCTCCGCCGACCTGGAGGACGTGGCGCTCGCGCTGCTGGCCGCCGAGCACCGCCCGTCGGTGCTGGTGGACACCTCCACCGTGTCGGTGGAATCCTCCCGCCGGGTGCGGGAGGCGGCGGCCGAGGCGGGGGTGCCGTTCCTGTCCGCGCCGGTCAGCGGCAACCCGTCGGCCATCGAGGCGGGCACCGCGTCGTTCGTCTGCTCGGGCTCGCCGGAGGCCTACGACCGGGCGCGGGGGGTGCTGGAGGCGATCGGGCGGGCCGCCACCTACGCGGGCGCGGGCGACGAGTCCCGGCTGCTGAAGATCTGCCACAACCTGCTGCTCGCCATCACCACCCAGGGCCTGGCCGAGGTCGTCGTGCTCTGCGAGCGACTCGGCGTCGACCGGGGCACGCTGATGGAGTTCCTCAACGAGAGCGTGGTCGGCTCGGCGTTCACCCGCTACAAGACCGAGGCCGTCCGCACGATGGACCTCACCCCCACCTTCACCTCCCGGCTGCTGCTCAAGGACGTCGACCTCGGCCTGGCCGAGGCGACCGCCGGGCAGGTGCCGTTGCCGCTCGTCGCCATGGTGCGCACGCTGCTGGTCGCCGCCCTCGCGCAGGGGCACGGCGAGGAGGACTTCCTGTCGCTGCTGGCCGTGCAGGAGAAAGCGGCCGGAAAAGGAGTAACCGCATGACCTTGGACCCGAACGCCATCGGCGCGCCCGGCCACATGGGCGTGGACTTCGAGACCCGGGTGGACTTCACCCGGCTCCGCGACTACCGGCTGGCCCGCGCCCGCGCCGCGCTGGAGGCCTCCGACCTCGGCGCGATGCTCGTCTTCGACGTCAACAACATCCGCTACCTGACCGGTTCGGTGATCGGCGAATGGTCGCGGGACAAGATGACCAGGTACGCCCTGCTGATCCGGGGCCGCGAACCCATCCTGTGGGACTTCGGCTCGGCCGCCAAGCACCACAAGCTGTACGCGCCGTGGCTGCTGCCGGACAACTGCCGGGCCGGCATGGTCGGCCTGCGCGGCGCGGTCGCCCCCGAGGTCGGCCTGTTCACCCGCGCCGTTCAGGAGATCAAGGACCTGCTGGTGGAGGCGGGTCAGCAGGACGCGCCGGTCGGCGTGGACATCGCCGAGCCGCCGCTGCTGTTCGCCATGCAGCAGGCCGGCCTGACCATGGCCGACTGCCAGCAGGTGATGCTGGAGGCCAGGCAGATCAAGAACATCGACGAGATCCTGCTGCTGAACCAGTCCGCGGCCATGGTGGACGGCGCCTACCAGCGCATCGCCGAAGCGCTCAAGCCGGGCATCCGGGAGAACGACCTGGTGGCGATGGCCAACGCCTACCTGTACGAGATGGGCTCCGACGACGTCGAGGCGATCAACGCGGTCTCCGGCGAGCGCTGCAACCCGCACCCGCACAACTTCACCGACCGCATCATCCGGCCGGGCGACACCTGCTTCTTCGACATCATCCAGTCCTACAACGGCTACCGGACCTGCTACTACCGCACGCTCAACGTCGGCTCCTCGACCCCGGCCCAGCGGGACGCCTACACCAAGGCCAGGGAGTGGATCGACGCCGCGATCGAGCTGGTCAAACCCGGCACCTGGACCGACGAGATCGCCCGCGCCTGGCCGAGGGCGCAGGACTTCGGCTTCGCCTCCGAGATGGACGCCTTCGGCCTCCAGTTCGGGCACGGCCTCGGGCTCGGCCTGCACGAGCGGCCGATCATCTCACGCCTCAACTCGATCGAGCACCCGGTCCAGATCGAGGAGGGCATGGTCTTCGCGCTGGAGACCTACTGCCCGGCGAGCGACGGCAGGTCCGCCGCCCGCATCGAGGAGGAGGTCGTGGTGACCCGCGAGGGCGCGAAGGTCATCACCCTCTTCCCCGCGCAGGACCTCTTCGTCGCCAACCCGTACTGAAGGACCGGTTAGGAGTCAAACCCCATGCCCCACCCCGACCTGCTGGCCACCTGCTGGACCACCGCGGGAGACGCCGTCCCGTTGCCCGGCCGAGACGCCAGCCCCATCCCTCTGCCGGTACGGATCGAGCAGGCGGCCCACGCGGGTTTCGCCGGCTTCGGGCTGATGCACGTCGACCTGGAGGAGTTCCTCCGCACCTCCGACCTGCCGACGCTGCGGCGGATCCTCGACGACAACGGCATCCGCCACCTGGAGCTGGAGTTCCTGACCGACTGGTGGCTGGACGAGGAGGAGAGGGCCGAGTCCGACCGCGTCCTGGACCTGCTGGTGAAGGCGAGCGAGGCCCTCGGCCCGCACCACGTCAAGATCGGCCCGGACATCACCGGCGGCCCGTACGAGCTGGAACGTTCCGCCGCCGGGTTCCATCGGGTGAGCGAGGCGTTCGCCCAGGCCGGGACCACCGTGGCGCTGGAGTTCATGCCGTTCTCCAACATCGACACCCTGGCCAGGGCGGTCGAGCTGGTGACCACCGCCGGCCACCCGGCCGGAGGTCTCATGCTCGACCTGTGGCACGTCGAGCGCGGGGCCGCCACCTTCGAGGAGCTGGCCCGCCTGCCGATCGACCTGATCAAGGGCGTCGAGCTGGACGACGGGGCCGCCGAGCAGATCGGCGACGGCTACACCGACACCGTGCTGCGGCGGCGCCTCTGCGGCCAGGGTGACTTCCGGGTCACCGAGTTCATCGGCCTGCTGCGGGGCCTCGGCTGGAGCGGGCCGTGGGGTGTGGAGATCCTCTCCGAGACCTACCGGGTGCGCCCGCTGGAGTCGGCGCTGCCGGAGGCGTACACGACGGCGGCCCGGCAGTTCGAGCTGGTCGAAGGAGCCTGAGCCATGCCACTCACCGACAAGATCTCCATCGTCACCGGCGCCGCCAGCGGTATCGGCGCGGCCACCGCCGAGCGGTTCGCCGCCGAGGGCGCCGTCGTCTACGCCGCCGACATCGCCGCGCGGCCCAGGGACGAGGGGAGCACCCACCACCGCAGGCTGGACGTCGCCGACCTGGACTCCTGGGCCGCCCTCGTCGCCGAGATCACCGACCGGCACGGCCGCGTCGACGTCCTGTTCAACTGCGCCGGGTTCGTCGGCTCCTACGACTCGCTGACCGAGATCGACCTGGACGACTGGCACCGCATCGTGGCCGTCAACCAGACCGGCGTCTTCTACGGCATGCGCTCGGTGATCCCGGCGATGCGGCAGGCCGGGGGCGGGGCGATCGTCAACATGTCCTCGGCATGGGGGCTGATCGGCTCGGCGGGGGTCGCCGCGTACCAGGCGGCCAAGGGGGCCGTCACGGTGATGACCAAGAACGCCGCCATGTCCTACGCCACCGACGGCATCCGGGTGAACTCGGTCCACCCCGGGCTCATCACCACGCCGATGACCGACGCCCAGGATCCGGAGATCTCCGCCGACCTGGTAAAGCAGACGCCGCTCGGCCGGGCAGGCCGGGCCGACGAGGTCGCCGCCGCCGTCCTGTTCCTCGCCTCCGACGAGGCGTCCTTCATCACCGGGGCGCAACTCGTCGTCGACGGCGGCCTGATCGTGCACTGAGCCATGACGATCTCAGAAACCTCGCGCAGGGCCGTGGTGGTCCACCGGTCGGACGGCGGCCTGACGGTCAGCTGCGACCTGCTGCCCGTCCCGCCCATGGAGGACGCCGCCCTGCGGGTCCGTCCCGAGTACGTCGGCATCTGCGGCTCCGACCTGGAGCAGCTCTCCGGCGGGATGGACCCCGGCTTCGAGGTCCGCTTCCCGCACGTGCTCGGCCACGAATGGTCCGGCGTGGTCGTCGAGGCCGGCCCCGCCACCTCCCGGTTCCGCCCGGGGGACCGGGTGATAGGGCACGGCGCGCTCGGCGGCAACATCTGGTTCGGGGTGTCCACCGACGGCGCGATGGCCGACACCTTCCTGGTCCCCGAGGCGATGTGCTTCGCCGTCCCGCCCGCCGTCTCCTCGCTGCGCGCCGCCCTGGTCGAGCCGCTCGCCTGCTGCCTGCAGGCGCTGCGCACGGCGGGCGGGGCCGACGCCGGTCACACCGTGGCCGTCTTCGGGTGCGGTGCCATCGGCCTGTCCATGGTCGGCCTGGCCCGCACTCTCGGCGCGCGGGTGGTGGCCGTGGACCGCAGCCCGTACCGGCTGGACCTGGCCGCGCGGCTGGGCGCCGACCACCGCGTCGAGGCCGCCCCCGGTGTGGACGTGGCCGCCGCCGTGCTGGACGTGCTCGGACCGCGCGGCGCCGACCTGGTCGTGGAGGGGTCGGGCGCCCCCGCCGCGCAGGCCGCCGCCTTGGACGTCACCGCCCAGGACGCCAGGGTGCTGTTCATGGGCCTGGCGCACCGGCGCTCCGAGCAGGTGTCGCTGCACCAGATCCAGAACCGCAACCTGCGGTTGTCGTCCTCCACCGGCGCGCCGCCGCAGATCTGGGAGCCCACGCTCCGGCTGCTCGACCGTACCGGCCTGGACCTGTCACCCATGGTCTCCGACGTGTTCGCCTTCGAGGACTGCGCCGCCGCCGTCGCGGCCGCCGGCGACGCGGGCGGCCACGCCAAGGTCATGCTCAGCCCGGACGGAGGTGGGCACCGGTGAGCCCGCTCTTCACACCGCTCACCCTGCGCGGCCTGACCTTCCCCAACCGCGTCTGGATCTCCCCGATGTGCCAGTACGCCGCCGAGGACGGCCTCGTGTCCGACTGGCACCTGGTCCACCTGGGCGGTCTGGCCACCGGCGGGGCCGGGTTGATCGTGGCCGAGTCCACCGGGGTCACCCCCGAGGGCCGGATCAGCCCGTACTGCGCGGGCATCTACAGCGACGAGCAGACCGAGGCGTGGGCGCGGATCGTCCGGTTCGTCCACCAGCAGGGCACGCTCATCGGCCTCCAGCTCGCGCACGCCGGACGCAAGGCGTCCACCTCCGCGCCATGGACCGGCGAGCGCCGGGTGCCCTACGCCGACGGCGGCTGGCCGACCGTCGGGCCCTCGCCGGTCCCGTACGGGGACCTGCCCGCCCCCAGGGAGATGACCGAGAAGGACCTGGCGGCGGTGAGGGACGCCTTCGCCGCCGGAGCGGAACGCGCCCTGCGCGCCGGTTTCGACGTGGTCGAACTCCACGCCGCGCACGGCTACCTGCTGCACGAGTTCCTCTCCCCGCTGACCAACCGGCGCACCGACCGCTACGGCGGTTCGCTGGAGAACCGGATGCGCTACCCCCTGGAGGTCGTCGCCGCCGTCCGCGAGGCGTGGCCGCACGACCGCCCGCTGCTGGTGCGCATCTCGGTCACCGACTGGGCGCCCGGCGGATGGGATCCACCGTCCTCGGTCGAGCTGGCCAGGCGACTCGCCGCGCTCGGCGTGGACCTGGTGGACTGCTCCTCCGGCGGGCTGCTCCCCGACGCCGCCATCCCGGCCGACGGCACCTACCAGACCGACCTGTCCGAGACGATCCGCTCGGGCGCGGGCGTACGCACCGCCGCCGTCGGCCGGATCGCCGACCCCCGGCAGGCCGAGGAAGTGCTCGCCACCGGCCAGGCCGACGCCGTGTTCATCGGCCGGGCCGCGCTTCGCAACCCGCGCTGGCCGCTGGCCGCCGCAGGGCAGGTCGGCGCCGACCTGCCCTGGCCGGTCCGGTACGAGCGAGCCAAACCCCGCCCCACTCCCGTGGAGAACCCGTGAAAATCAAATCCGAACTGTTCATCGGCGGCGAATGGGTCCCCGGGACCGACACGCTGCCGGTCCTGGATCCCGCGCTGGGCGAGCCGATCACCGAGGTCGCCGTGGCGGGCGAGCGCGAATGCGCCCAGGCGGTCGACGCGGCCGCCGCCGCCCTCGCACCGTGGGCCGCCCGTGCCCCCAGGGAGCGCGCCGAGATCCTGCGCCGCGCGTACGAGCTGATGACGGCGGAGGCCGACGACATCGCCCGGCTCATCGTCAGGGAGAACGGCAAGGTGCTGGCCGACGCCAAGGCCGAGGTCGTCTACGCCGCCGAGTTCTTCCGCTGGTTCGCCGAGGAGGCCGTCCGGGTCACCGGCGACTACCGGCTGGCCCCCGGCGGTGACAAGCGCATCATCGTCACCCACCAGCCGATCGGGGTGTCGCTGCTCATCACGCCGTGGAACTTCCCGGCCGCGATGGCGACCCGCAAGATCGGCCCGGCGCTGGCGGCGGGCTGCTCGGTGGTGCTCAAGCCCGCCACCGAGACGCCGCTCACCGCGCTGGCCGTGGCCGACGTACTGGCCCGCGCGGGGGTCCCCGACGGTGTGGTCAACGTGGTGGTCGCCGCGCCCACCGCGCAACGGGTCAGGGAGATGCTGCACGACCCCCGGGTCGTCAACCTCTCCTTCACCGGATCCACCGAGGTCGGCCGGGTCCTCCTGCACGAGGCCGCGGACCAGGTGGTGCGCACCTCGATGGAACTGGGCGGCAACGCGCCGTTCCTGGTGCTGGCCGACGCCGACGTCCAGGCGGCGGTGGAGGGCGCGATGATCGCCAAGCTCCGCAACGGCGGCGCGGCGTGCACCGCGGCCAACCGCTTCTACGTCCACCGCGCCGTCGCCAAGGAGTTCACCGCCGCGTTCGCCCACGCGATGGCCGGACTGAAGGTGGGCTCCGGGCTCGACCCCGCCAACCACATCGGCTCCCTGGTCTCCACGACCGAACGCGGCAAGGTCGCCGAACTGGTCGACCAGGCGGTCGGTGCCGGCGCACGCCCGGTCACCGGCGGGGCCATCCTGGACGGACCCGGGGCGTTCTACCCGCCCACCGTGCTGGCCGGCATCGAGCCGGACGCCGCCATCCTCGATGTGGAGATCTTCGGACCGGTCGCCCCCATCGTCGTGTTCGACTCCGACGAAGAGGCGGTGACCAGGGCCAACGCCACACCGTACGGGCTGATCAGCTACGTCTACACCGGCGACCTGCGCCGAGGGCTCCGGGTCGCGGAACAGCTCGACGCCGGCATGGTCGCCCTCAACCGGGGCGTGCTCTCCGACCCCGCGGCGCCGTTCGGCGGCGTCAAGCAGAGCGGGCTCGGCAGGGAGGGCGGGTTCGACGGGATCCACGAGTTCCTGGAGACCAAGTACATCGCCGCCGACATCTGAACCACACGAAACGGAGTAACTCATGCAAACCCACCTCGCGGGACGTAAAGTCCTGATCACCGGTGGCGCGTCCGGCATCGGCGCGGCGACCGTCCGCGCGATGCTCGCCGAAGGCGCCGACGTGGTCGCGGCCGACCACGACGCCGCCCTGCTCGACCAACTGGAGACCGACACCAAGGATCTGACCGGCACGCTGCGCTCGGTCCGCGCCGACCTGTCCACCCTGGACGGCTGTGAGAACGCCGTCACCGGCGCGCTCGACCACCTGGGCGGCCTGGACATCCTCGTCAACAACGTCGGCACCGGCAACGTCCGCACCTTCGAGCAGCTCACCGACGACGAGTGGCTGCAGACCATGAACCTCAACTTCATGAGCTACGTCCGGATCAGCCGCGCCGCCCTGCCCCACCTGCGGGCCTCCCAGAACTCACCGGCCATCGTCAACAACGCCTCCGACCTGGCCCGCCAGCCGGAGACCCAGCCCATCGACTACGCCGCCTCCAAGGCCGCCGTCCTCGCCGTCACCAAGGGCCTGTCTCGCGCGGAAGGCCCCCACATCCGGGTCAACGCCGTCGCCCCCGGCCCCATCTGGACCCCCTTCTGGACCAAGCCCGGCGGCTTCGCCGACAACCTCGCCATCCTGCACGGCAAGGAGCCCATGGCCGCGGTCGAGCACGAGATGCAACTCCGTCAACTGCCGCTGGCCCGCCTCGGCACTCCCGAAGAGGTCGCCAACGTCGTCCTCTTCCTGGCCAGCCCGCTGGCCGCCTTCGTCACCGGCGCCGTCTGGGGCGTGGACGGTGGAAGCATCCGCGCCCTCTACTAACCTCCGCGACCACACCGTCTCCGTGGCCGGGCGCCGCCCTTCTCGTCCCGTCCGGCCACGAGAGGCACCGGCCCGTACGTCATCGGCTTCAGCCGCTCAGCAGCTTGCGGAGCAGTTCGGCGAACTCGGTGGGGTGCGTGCTGAGTCCCGTGTGCCCGCCGGGGAAGTGAACGAGCTCCGTGCCGAACCGCTCGGCCAGGAAGGCGGCGGGACGGTAGGGCAGTTCGCCGCGTGAGTCTGCTCCGCCCGCGAGCACGAGCCGGTCCGACAGGGCCGCCAGGCGATCCACATCCGGGGTGTATGCCATGAAACTCGGCACGACGCGTCCGAGGAAGTAGGGCATGTTCGCCATCGTCCGCTCGGCTCGCGCGGCGGCCCGCGGTGGCAGCTCGACGGCCTTCTCGGCGGCGACGGGCCCCTCGTCGTCCGGCCGCCGCAGGCCCGCCGCGAACTCGGCCACCGCGGGCATCAACCCGTCTCGGCGGAAGGTCTCCTGGACGCGGGCGAGCAGTGCGCGGTGCTCGGCGGCGTCCGGCAACACCTCCACCACCGGCGGCTCGTGCGCGACCACGCGTTCGATCCGCTCGTAGTGGGCGCAGAGCAGATGCAGCGCGACGATCGCCCCCGAACTGCAGCCGACCACGCGGACGGGTGCGTCCGGAGACAGCAGATCCAGCAGCCGGAACGCGTCGTCGGCATGCTGATCGACCCGTTGAACGACCTGTGGGTCGTCCAGCGGGCTGCGGGACAGGCCGCGTGGGTCGTAGGAGACGACCGTATGATCGCCGGCCAGTTCGTCGGCGATGCCGTCGTAGGAGGCCGCGTCGCCGGCGCCGCCGGGGATCAGCAGCAGGAGGGGGCCGCTTCCGCGCACCTCGTAGTGCAAGGTGGCACCGTCCACGCGCAGGCGTCCGATGGTCGGGGTGGTCAACGGAGGTCTCCTTCGCCGGGTGAGGGCCAGCGCTCCAGGAGCGCGTGCAGGGCGTCCAGGCAGCGGGCCCAGGAACTCTCCGCCGGGCGCGCGTGCGCGAACCCGCCGGCGGCCTCCAGGCTGACGAAGCCGTGGAGCGTGCTGCGCACCAGCCGGACCGCGTCGGTCAGGTCGGGCTCGTCCAGCGCGTAGGCGCGCAGCATGCTGTAGGTCAGTTCGACCGCGCGACGCGGTCCGGGCGCTCGGAGCGCGAGCTCGGGATCGATCTGTATCGGGATCTGCGTCGCCGCGTACCGGCCCGGGTGGTCATGGGCGTACGCCCGCCAGGCGTTCGCGAACGCCACCAGCGCGTCCCTACCGGCCCGCCCGGCGGTGGCCTCGGCGATACCGATGGTCTTCTCGTCCGCCGCCAGCAGCGCGATCCGCCCGCGCAGGTCCTCCAGGCCGCGCACGTGCACATACAGGCTCGCGTCCTTCACCCCGAGCCGCCGCGCCACCGCCGACATGGTCACGTGGTCGATCCCGACCTCGTCCGCCAGCTCGGCACCCGCGAGCGTCACCCGGTCCGCCGTCAACCCGGCCCGCGCCATGCATCCACCCCCAGCGCCTTATGGTTCATAGGCTTAACCTAACATGCCTAGGATGTTCCTTGGGTTTGAAGGTGAGCGGATATGTCGTCATAAAGGTCCGTGCCTTCGCCGCCCCGACCACCGGCGAGGGCACGGGCCGCATCGCCTTCCCGCCGTCGGCCCCGCGCTACGGGCGGCGCCTCCGCGGCGACCGACACCACTCGTGCCGCCTCCGGCGGTCCCGCCGGAGGCGGTGAGGACGCGTCACGCGACGGCGGTCCCCTCAAGCTCGACCACCAGGCCGGGGAGCGCCAGCCGCGTCACCCCGAGCATCGTGGTGGTCGGCGCCACCCCGATGACGCCCAGCCGTGACGCCAGCACGCCGTAGTGCTCGAAGAGCCGATCGACGTCGGTGGTGTAGACGTTGAGCCGGACGAGGTTCGCGAGGGACATGCCGGCCTCGGCGAGCACGGCCTGGAGGTTGTCGAGGCTCAGCGCCAACTGCGCCGCCATGTCGTCGGCGTGCTGGGGCTCGCCCTCGTCGCTCATCGCGGTCTGCCCGGAGCAGTACAGGGTCCGGGTGGGTCACTCGCCCCCTCCCTGCCCCGCCACGCGGTATGCGAGAACGTGCTCGCATGCCTGAGCCTTCAAGCTCCGGTCGACTGACCGTGCAGGAATCGCGGCACACGATGGCCTGCGCACCCCCAGCCGCATCCATGATCGAGGTCGAGCCTGTGTCCGGGCACCGGGGTATGCGCGGATCCGCGGCGTGGGTTATTTCTCCTGGGGGGCCGGACGGAGTACCCGGCGCACGGCGCCGCGCAGCCACTGGTGGGCCCCGTCGGTGGTGTGGCGCGGGTGCCAGGCCATGCCGATCGTCAGTGGTGGCAACGGCAGCGGGATTTCCAGCAGGCGTAGTCCCAGCGCGTGCGCCGCGTCGCTGAGTGGCGAAGGGGGCTCGCCCGGCAGCGCGGCCGGCACCAGGCAGACCACGTCGCCGACTGCCGCCAGCACCATCGCCGCCAGATGTCCGGGCAGGACGGCGCTGACCCGCCGGCTGAGTCCTTGCTCGGCCAAGGCCGCGTCCAGCGGGCCGGTGAAGCGTCCACGGCGGCTGACCGCCACGTGCTCGGCCGAGGCCAACCTGGTGGGCGTCAGGGTTCCTTCGGCGAGCGGGTGCCCGGCCCTGACACCGACCGCCATCCTCAGCGTGACCAGCTCTTCGACCCGGGTCTCCGGGGCGACGTGGTCGATGGCCCCGATCTCCAGATCGATCCGGCCCTCGCGCAGCGCGGGGCCCGCCTCCCACTCCTCGGCCAGCACCCGCAGCGAGACGCCCGGCGCCCGGCGCCGGGCAAGCCCGAGCAGGCCCGGGGCCAGTGCCGCACCGACCAGGTCCGAGACCTGGACGGTGAAGGTGCGCCGCAGAGCGGCGGGGTCGACCCCGCCGCTCGGAGTGAGCAGTGCCTCCAACCGGCGCACCACCGCGGCGGCCTCGCCCCGCAGTGCCTCGGCGCGGGGTGTGGGCACCATCGCCTGTCCTGCCCGTACCAGCAGCGGGTCCTGGAGCACCCGGCGCAGCCGGGCCAGGGTGCGGCTCATCGCCGCCGGGGAGGTGCGCATCCGCGCGGCGGCACGGGTGACGCTCTGCTCGGTCAGTAGGGCGTCGAGGGCGACGGCGAGGTTGGCGTCGAGGTTCGGGGCTGGGCTGCTCACCGGCATAATTCCGTTTCGGGCAATGATCGGATGCTGAAGTTCCCATTGTGACAACGCGGCTCGGGTCTGCACGATCAAGGGACCGTACCGATCCGACACAGACCGCGAGGTTTTCATGATCGTCATCACCGCCCCCACCGGGAACATCGGCCGACGGCTGCTGTCGCTGCTGGTCGAGGCCGCGCCCGCACGCGGAGAGGCGTTGCGCGTCGTGGTCCGCGATCCTGCCCGGCTTCCCGAGTCCGTACGCGGACAGGTCGAGGTGGTCACCGGCTCGCACGGCGACGCCGCGACCGTCGAGCGCGCCTTCACCGGGGCCGACGCCGTTTTCTGGCTGGTGCCGCCAGCCGCCTCGGCCACGCCCGACGAGGCGTACAGCGGCTTCACCCGCCCGGCCGCGCGGGCGTTCGCCGCCCACGGTGTCGGCCATGTCGTCGGCGTCTCGGCACTCGGCCGCGGCACCCCGCAGGCCGCCCAGGCCGGGCTGGTCACCGCCTCCCTGGCCATGGACGACCTGATCGCCGACTCCGGCGTCGCCTACCGCGCCCTGGCCAACCCGTCCTTCTTCGAGAACCTGCTGGAGGAGGCTGACTCGATCCGCGAGAACGGCGTCTTCACCGACACCGTCGCCGCAGACCGCCCGGCCCCGCTGGTGGCCGTCGCCGACATCGCCGCGACGGCGGCCGAGCTGCTGCTGGACCGCTCCTGGACCGGCGTCGGCAGTGTCCCGGTGCTCGGCCCGCAGAACCTGTCACCCAACGACCTGGCCCGCATCATGACCGAAGAGCTGGGTCGTCCGGTCCGCTACCGGCGCCAGCCGCTCGACGAGCTGCGGTCCACCCTGCTCGGCTACGGCCTCAACGAGGCGTTCGTCGAGGGCATGGTCGACATGAAACGCGCCAAGGACCAGGGCCTGGACTCAGGCGTCGACCGCTCGCCGCAGGCGGGCCCGGCCACCGGATTCGCACAGTGGTGCGCGCAGACTCTCAAGCCCGCCGTTCTCGCCACACCGGAGGCAGTCGATGCCCGCTGACCGAACCAAGCCGCCGGTCACCGCGTTCATTCTGGTCAAGACCACGCCCGAGTGGCTGGCGATGACCGTGGCCGAACGCGTCAAGGCCTTCACCACCCAAGTCGTCCCGGTTATCGAGGCCCGCACCCGCGGTGTCCGCTCCCGCTTCTACGACACCGAGTTCTACTCGGCACGGGTCACCGACATCTGGGTCTGGGAGGCAGATGACCACGACGCCTACCGGCTGCTCATCGACGCGTTGCGCGAAACCCCCTTCTGGGACCGCTACTTCGACGTCGTGGACCTGCTTGTGGGTACCGAGAACGGCTACGCCCGCACCTACGATCTGGAACCGGCGGCCACCCTCGCCACCTGACGCTTCTCCCTGACCGGCCGGTGCTTCCGCAGGGCGGTGGCACCGGCCATCGGTTCAGCTGGGCAGACGGCAACGTGGCCCCACGTTGTCGCTCGCCAGTAGATCCGACAACGAGACCGCGATGCAGGCGATTCCCGAGATCACTCCTCCGTCGGCATGCCAGCGTGATCCGTGGAGGGTGTGGCCAGGCTGGGCAGGCGCAGCACGAACCGTGCGCCACGGGAGCCGTCTTCGATGGTGGGGTCACCGTAGTCTTGGCCGAAAATCCAACGAACCCGCTCCTGACCTGCGATAAAGTTGCATGCCGCTGACCGGCTGGATTGGTCCAAGGCGGTGATCGACAGCTCCCATGTACGAGCACTCAAGGGCGGCCCAAAACCGGCCCGAGCCCGGTCGATCGAGGCAGGACCGGCTCGAAACACCATGTGATCACCGACGGGAACGGCATCCCGCTGGCGGTCAGGTACAGGGTCCGGGTGTGCCCGGAGACGATCTCACCCTGGTTGTATCCCAGCCCCGTCGACCACGCCCACGGGTTGACCGCCGTTCGCTCCATTGCCACATCGACTCCATTCGGTTCGTTGACATCACGTCCGCCGAGCGGCTCGTAGCCGCCTTCTTCGACGCCGTGGTGATAAGCCTCCCGACAAATCACGACATCTTGTGTCGTGTATTTCTGTAGGGTTTTCGCATGCGCGCCGACCGGCTGGTCTCGCTGGTGCTCCTGCTGCGGCAGCACGGCCGGCTGTCCGCGACCGCGCTCGCCCGCGAGCTGGAGGTCTCCACCCGCACCGTGCTGCGCGACATCGAGGCGCTGTCCGCAGCCGGCGTCCCGGTCTACGCGGAACGCGGCCGGCACGGCGGTTTCGCGTTGTTGCCCGGTTTCCGGACCGAACTCACCGGACTGACCCCTGACGAGGCCCTCGCCCTCCTGATCGCCGGATCACGGCGCGGCGCGCAGACATTCGGCCTCGGCTCGGCGCTCGCCTCGGCGATGCTCAAGGTGGTCGACGCGCTACCGGAAAGCTATCGGGACACCGCGGCCGACGCGGCCGAGCGATTGCTCATCGACCCGGAGACCGACCTTCTCTCACGTCGCCTGGTCACCGAGGAGGCGCCCGACGCGACAGTGGCCGAAGTCCTGCGCGCGGTGCTCTCCGGACACCGGCTGCGCATCCACTACGCCGCCGGGGACCAGAGCCCGACGTGGCGCACGGTGGACCCGATCGGCCTGGTCACCGTACGCGATCGGGGTTACCTGCCGGCCACCAGGTCCGGCGCGGACCGCACCTACCGGCTGTCCCGGATCCTGGCCGCCGAGGAACTTCCCGAACCCGCACAGCGACCGGACCGGGTCGATCTGGACCGGGCCTGGCAGGAACGCAGCACCCGGTTTCGGACCGGCGGCGACCAGGTCACCGTGCTGGTGCGGGTGGACCCCGAGCGGCGGGAGGAACTGGTCGGCACCGCACTGGCCGTCCGCGCAGAAGAGGCCGAATCGGACGGCCGGCTGCGGATGGAGGTGACCTTCCAGGATCCGAGGCACGCCGAATGGGCGCTGTGGCAGCTCGGCACGAACGCGGAGGCCCTGGCCCCGCAGTGGTTGCGCGACCGTTTGCACGACCGGGCCGCCGCGACCGCCACCCGCTACGGGGCGCCCTCCTGAGAGCCCTCGCCTTCCGTGGTCCGCGCCCGCCTGATTCCGGCCGCTCACTTCGGCAAGGTGAGGATCTCGGCTCCGTCGTCGGTGATGGCGATCGTGTGCTCACTGTGTGCGGTACGGCAGCCTGTCGCGCTCCTGAGCGTCCACCCGTCGGCGTCGGTGACGAGTTTGGCGGTGTCGGCCATGACCCACGGTTCGAGTGCGAGCATCAGCCCCGGGCGCAGCCGGTATCCACGGCCGGGCCGCCCGGTGTTCGAGATGTGCGGCTCCTGGTGCATCGTCGATCCGATGCCGTGACCTCCGAACTCGGTGTTGATCGGATATCCCGCCTCGCTGAGGACCGAGCCGATGGCGTGGGAGATGTCGCCGATGCGCGCTCCGGGCCCGGCGGCCGCGATGCCCGCGTTCAACGCGCGTTCGGTCGCGCTGATCATCGCGACGCTCTCCGGAGGGTTGGAGCCGCCCACGATGAAGCTGACGGCGGAGTCCGCGGCGACTCCGTTCTTCGAGACGGCGAGGTCGAGTGAGAGCAGGTCGCCGTCGGCAAGGGTGTAGTCGTACGGCAGCCCGTGCAGCACCGCGTCGTTGACGGACGTGCAGATGTAGTGACCGAACGGCCCGCGGCCGAAGGAGGGCTCGTAGTCGACGTAGCAGGACCGTGCTCCGGCCTCGACGATCATGTCCTGGGTCCATCGATCGATGTCCAGGAGATTCGTGCCCACTGCGCTGCGGCTCTTCAGCGTCTGCAAGATGTGAGCGACCAGGGCACCGGTCTCCTTCGCTCGGGCCAGGTCCGGGGGGTTCAGGATCTCGATCATGCGACGCCCTTCTCATGCAACCAATAACTATCCCGGCAATATTATCCCGATGTCCAGGTCCGTGCGGTTCAACAGGTTGAGGCTCGGCCCCGCGGGACGGCTCCGCGCGGAGATCTCACCGAGGAGGAAGAGGCGCGAGAGGCCGGCGCCCGCCGTTCTCCGGTCCGGTCGACCTGCCGCTCAGCCGTGTTGCGCCGCTCGAAGAGAGCCGGTTCACGGCCGGCCAGGTGGCCACCCCGGGCGCCGCGCGGCAAATCCCTCCGCTCTCCGGCTCGCGCAGGCCCTAGAATCGAAGCCATGGTCAGGTTGCCGCTCACACCCGCGGAGGTCGAGCGCGGACAGCGCCTCGGCGCCCTGTTGCGTCGCGCCAGGGGAGAGCGCTCGATGCTCGACACCGCACTGGATGCGGGCGTGTCGCCGGAGACTCTCCGGAAGATCGAGTCAGGCCGCGTGGCGACACCCGCCTTCCCGACCATCGCGGCGATCGCCGATGTCCTCGGTCTTTCCCTCGACGAGGTGTGGGCAGAGATCAACCAGCCTGACGACGGGGTCCACCCCACAAGATCAGGCCGCAACGCGCGCGAGCGATTGGCCTCATAAGTCCCAGGCCCGCAGCCGCCTTCTCCGACTCGATCAACCGGCCGCCTGAGATCCGATCAACACGACACGCCGGCCCACGAAAAGTGACGATTACGGCGTGGTGCCCCCTTGCCGTCGGTGACTTTCCTGGCCGGCGTCATATCGTAATGTGCGGCAAATTCCGCGAAACCTCCGGGAACCAGACACTCGATGCCACCGACTACCTGAGGGTGGGCGATCGATCGCCCTCTTGTCGACGGTTGTCACCTGCCCGGAGTGTTCGTGTCCAGATCGCGCCTCGTCACCATCCTCGTCGCCTCGATCATGCTGATCGGCGCGTGCGCCTCCGATCCCTCCGATACCGGCGAGAAAACCCCCGCCGCCCCTGTGCTGCGCATCGGCCTGAGTGAGGAGTCCGGCGCCCTGGACCCCCACGCCTTCACCGGTAACTTCCTGCTCCTCGACGCGATCTACGAGCCGCTTGTCATCTACACCGAGGGCGGCAAGCCGGCACCGGGGCTCGCGGAGTCGTGGACCGTCGCCGAGGACGGCCGGCAGGTCACCTTCGACCTGCGTGACGGCGTCCGCTTCACCGACGGGACCCCGCTCGACTCCGCCGCCGTCAAGTGGAACTTCGACCGGTGGGTGGGCAACAAGAAGTTCACCTTCTTCCGGGCCTCGCAGGTCATCTCCGCGGTGGACACCCCCGACTCCGACACCGTCCGGCTGACGCTGTCGGAACCGTACGAGCCGCTGCTGCAGGAGATGTCGATCGTGCGGCCGGTGCGGCTGCTCAGCCCGAAGTCCGCCACCGGCGGCGAGTTCACCACCCCCGTCGGCACCGGGCCGTGGAAGCTGGTGTCGAACTCCGCCACCGGCGCGACACTGGCACGCAACGACGACCACTGGGGGACCAAGCCACAGCTGGAGCGGCTGGAGTTCAAGGTCATCCCCGATTCCCAGGCGCGCGTCGACGCGCTCGCCAACGGCGAGATCGACCTCATCGGCGGCTCCTACCTGGCCCCGATCACACCGCTGGAGGCCAAATCGCTGAGCGAGCGCGGCGACGTCACCCTGCTCACCGGCGCGTCGGACGTCTCGATCATGCTCGGGTTCAACCCCGACGGCCCGGCCGGTGACCGGGCCGTCCGCGAGGCGGTGCGTCAGGCCATCGACACCACCTCCCTGGTCGGCGCACTGTTCCAGGGCTATGGCGAGCCGGCACGGCGGGTGTTCCCGCCGAATGTGCCCGACTCGGGCACCGACCTGCCGCCGTACTTCGACCAGGCCGGCGCCCGCGCCACGCTGGACGCCGCCGGATACGCGCTTGAGGGCGACAGCCGGGTCAAGAACGGTAAGAAGCTCTCCCTCAAACTGCTCGTCCCGGCCAAACCGGCCGCGGGCCAACTCGACCCCCGCACGATGGCCGAGGCGATCGCCGGCTCCCTCAAGACGGTCGGGATCACCGTCGAGATCTCCCCGGTCGACGCCGCCGCGTACTACGACGAGCGGGCGGAGGGCACCTACGACCTGACCTTCTTCGAAGGGCTCGGCGCGCCGTACGACCCCTCCAGTTCGATCGTGTCCCTGTTCACCTCCGGAGCGCGCGCCCCCCTCTGGGCGACCCCGGCCACCGAGAAGGCGGTCGACAAGGCGCTGTTCGCCCGCGACCCCGCCGCCCGCAGCGCGGCCTACCAGGAGCTCTACGACGCGGTCGCCGCCGACGCCGGTTTCGTGCCGCTGGCCTACCGGCCACGGATGTGGGCCGCCCGCGCCGCGGTGAAGGGCTTCACGATGCCCCCCACAGACGTCGATCTGGAACTCACCGGAGTCACCGTCGAATGAGGTCACGCGGACGGCTCGTCACCGCGGGCGGTTACCTCCTGCGGTGGGCCGTCGACGTCTTCGGCGTGCTGCTCGCGATGTCGCTCGGTGTCTTCGCGCTGGTCCTGCTCGCCCGTGGTGACGCCGCGGCGATGCTCGCGGCGACCCGTGCCGGTCGGCCGGCCACGCCCGAGCAGATCGAGGCCGTCCGCGTCGAGCTCGGCCTCGACGATCCCGCGGCGGTGCGCTACCTGAGGTGGCTCGCCGACGTGTGCACCGGCGACTTCGGATTGTCGTTGCGGACGAACACGCCGGTCGGTCCCGAGGTCGCCGACCGGCTGGGCGTCACGCTGGGGCTGGTGGCCGGCTCCACCGTGGTCGCCCTCGTGATCGGGGTGAGCGTCGGCGTCGCGGGGGCGGTGCTCCGGCGTGGCCTGTTGCGCGGAACCCTGCGACTCGCGGCGCTGCTCATCACCTCGGTGCCGGCGTTCTGGCTGAGTTACCTGCTGGTGTTGGTCCTGGCCCTGCGTCTGCGCGTGGTTCCGACGTCGGGGATGGCGGGTTTCTCGACGTGGGTGATGCCGATGGCGGTGCTCGGGCTGCCGGTCGCCGGTGTGCTCAGCCGGGTGGTGGCCGTCACGCTGCGCGAGGCCCTGGACCGGCCGTACGTGCGCGCGGCGCAGGCCAGGGGGAGCGGACCGCTGTCGATCGTGCTGCGAGACGGCCTGCCGAATGCCGCCGGGCCGATCCTGTCGGTCGCCGGGTTCGGCATCGGGAGTCTGCTGGTGGGTGCCGTCG
The DNA here is from genome assembly GCF_040648855.1 of Streptosporangium sp. NPDC049078. NCBI lineage: Bacteria > Bacillati > Actinomycetota > Actinomycetes > Streptosporangiales > Streptosporangiaceae > Streptosporangium > Streptosporangium sp. NPDC049078. Next base: position 225,793 of record NZ_JBEZEL010000010.1, on the reverse strand, counting down.
TGGTGGAGCAGATCTTCGGCTGGCCCGGTATCGGGGCCTACTTCGTGCACGCGGCCGGGGCCAGGGACGTTCCGGCGCTGCAGGCCGGCACGCTCGTCATGGGAGGTGGCTTCATCCTGGCCAACCGCTGTGCCGATGTCCTGCAGGGGCTCATCGACCCCCGCTCCCGGCGAGACCGGATCCCCCCGGGAAAGAGCCGTTCCGGGCGGGGCAGGCCGCTCCGGGAGCGGGTCGGCGGGTTCACCGCCCGGTCGCGACGGGGGACGACGTGACCGGCCGGCGGGGCGGCAGGGCGTGGACGCGTACGGCACTGGTCGCGACGCCCTTGATCCTCTTCGCGGTCGTCGGGGTGCTGGCGCCGGTCATCGCCCCGGCCGATCCCACCGTGGGCGACCTGACGGCGGGACTGCTGCCGCCGTCGCCGGAGCACCCGCTCGGCACCGACCAGCTCGGCCGTGACCAGCTCAGCCGGATGCTCTACGGTGCCCGGATCTCCCTCACGGTCACCGCGGCCGTGCTGGCGATCGCGCTGACGGCCGGCACCGCGATCGGCGCCCTCGCCGGTTACCTGGGCGGATGGGTCGACCGGTTCGTCTCCCGGGTGATCGACGTCGTCGTCTCGCTGCCAGGGATGCTGGTGGCGCTCGCGGTGATCGGTGTGCGGGGACCCGGGGTGGAGAACCTCGTCCTCGCGCTCTCGCTGTGGTCGTGGGCGCCGTACGCCCGGATCGCGCGTGCCCGCGTCGCCGGCATGCGAAGCAGCCCTCATCTGGACGCCCTGCGCCTGCTGGGCGCGGGACGCGGGCGCATCATCGGTAAGCACCTGCTGCCCCCGGCGCTCGCACCCTGCCTGGTCTACGCCAGCACGGACGTCGGCATGATCGTCCTCAGTGTCGCCACCCTGAGCTTCCTCGGCCTGGGGGTCGCCCCGCCGCACGCCGAGTGGGGCCAGATGCTCATCGAAGGGCGGCCGTTCCTGGACTCGGCGTGGTGGCTGGCGTACCCGCCCGGCGTCGCCATCACGGCCGTGGTGTTCGCCGCCAACCTGCTCGGTGAGCGCCTGGCGGCCGGTGAGGAACGGCCGTCGATCCTGCGCCTGGTCCGTCCACGGTGGAGTCTCCCGGCGCGGGCCCCACGGCCCGCCCACGCGGCCGCGACCACGAAGGAACCTGTGGCGCCCACCCCGCCGGAGGCGGCGCGGGATTCCTCCGAGCACGACGCGGTACTGCGCGTGCGGGACCTGTCCGTCTCCTACCCGGACGGCGGCGGGCGCCGCCGCGTCGTCGCCGGGATGTCCTACGAGGTGCGGCGCGGGCGGATCCTCGCCCTCGTCGGCGAGAGCGGAAGCGGCAAGACCACGGCCGCGCTCGCCCCCTTCGGCCTGCTGGACCCGAACGCGGCGGTCACCGGATCGGCGGTGCTGGGCACCGGTGCCGGCGCCCGTCAGCTGGTGGACCTCTCCCCGGGCGAACGGCGCCGGATCAACGGGCATCGGGTGGGCGTCGTCTTCCAGGACAGCGCCTCCGTACTCAACCCGTTGCGGACGATCGGTGCGCACGTCGACGAGGCGGTCCGCAACACCGGCCGGGGCGGCCACCGCGCCGTGACCCGCCGGGTCACCGAGGAACTGTTGCGCCTGGCCGGTCTGCCGGACCCGGCGAAGGTCGCCCGCGAGTTTCCCCACCAGCTGTCCGGCGGGATGCGCCAGCGGGCACAGATCGCCATCGCCCTCGCGGGCGAGCCGGAGTTGCTCGTCGCCGACGAACCCACCTCGGCCCTCGACGTGACCGTGCAGGCGCAGTTGCTCGTGCTGCTGGCGCGTCTGCGTGACGAGCTGGGCATGGCCATGGTCGTCGTCAGCCACGACCTGGCGGTCGTGTCGCGCCTGGCCGACAGCGTGGCCGTCGTGTACGGCGGCCGGATCGTGGAGTCGGGCCCGCTCGCCACGGTGATCACCGATCCCGACCACCCCTACACGCGGGGCCTGCTGGACGCCGTACCACGGCCCGGGGCCGCACCGGGCACCCGGTTTCGCACCATGCCAGGCCGGGCGGGCGCCGGCCCGGACGAGACCGAGGGATGTGGGTTCGCGTCCCGCTGCCCGCTCGTGGCGACGGCCTGTGTGTCCGAACCACCGGCCCTGGAGGCCCCGGTCCCAGGCGCGCCGCCTCGCGTCGACGCACACCGGTCGGCCTGCCTGCGCCACCCCAGCCGCCCCGCGGAGGCGGGGGAGAGGAGCACCGGCCCGTGTTAGAGATCGTCGGGGTGAGCGCGGGCTACGGTGGCCGGGAGCGCGGCCGGGACGTCACGGCGGTGATCGAGGACGTCACGCTGCGCGTGGCGGCGGGTGAGATCGTCGGACTGGTCGGCGAGTCGGGCTGCGGCAAGACGACGCTGGCGCGGGTCGTGACCGGGCTGCACCGGCCCAGCGCGGGAGCGGTACGCGTCGCGGAAGTGGACGTGCACGCGCTCCGTGGCCGGGCCCTGCGGGCACATCGGCGACAGGTCCAGATGATCTTCCAGGACCCCTGCCTCACGCTCAGCCCGCGGCAGACGGTACGCCAGGCCCTCGCCGAGCCGCTGCACATCCACCGGATCGGCGACACCCGGTCCCGGTCCACGCGGGTGAGCGAGCTGATGGACCTCGTCGGGCTCGACCCTCAGGTCGGCGATCGCCGTCCCGGTCAGCTGTCGGGAGGGCAGCAGCAGCGCGTGGCGATCGCCCGGGCACTGGCTCTGGAGCCGCGCCTGCTGATCTGCGACGAGCCGGTCACCGCGCTCGACGTGTCGGTCCAGGCGACGGTGCTCAACCTGTTGTGCGATCTGCGCGACCGGCTCGAGTTCGGCTGCCTGTTCATCACCCACGACCTCGCCGTCATCTCCCAGCTCGCGGACCGCGTCGCCGTCATGCGGCACGGCCGGATCGTCGAGCAGGGCCCGACCGGGGACGTCACCACCCGCCCGCGCCACCCCTACACCCGCACCCTGCTCGCGGCCACTCCCACCATGGACATCGAGACCAAGGCGCGATCGGTATGACACCCACCGACCGGGAGGCATCGGGCTCTCCCGCGCGATCCGGCGTCCGCTCGTTCACCGGCACGCAGCTCGCCCTGTTCGGGAGCGGGTTCCTCGTCAATCTCATCAGCTTCTCCGTGTACCCCTACCTGGCGATCCTGCTCCGCGACCGAATGGCCCTCGGCATGGATCAGGTGGGCCTCATCCTCGGGGTGGCGACGTTCGTGCAGTTCGCCGGAGGGGTGCCCGGCGCGGCCCTCGCCGAACGGATCGGACTTCAGAGGAGCCTGGTGATCGCGATGGTTCTGCAGACCATCGCGTCGCTGGGGTTCCTCGCCGGCGGCACCTGGCCGGCGGTGACGGTCGCCGCGCTGTTCCTGCGATCGGCGGCCACCGGGCTCTACTCACCCAGCGTCCGGGGTTACACCGTGCACGGTGCGAGTCCCGGCGACCGGCCGCGGCTGATGTCCGCGAGCTACGCCACGGGCAACGTCGGCATCGCGGTCGGGCCGGTGGTGGGGGCGCTGTTCATTCACGACCCGGGCGGGATGTTCGTCGCCGCCACGGTGCTGCACGCGGCGATGGCGATCGGGCACGCCCTCCTGCCGCGAGAGCGGCGGGAAGAGGGCGAGGTGATCGAGCCACTGCGCCGGGCACTGGCCGGCCTCGCGGTCCTGCCGTTCGTCGTGACCGCCATGACCCTCTATCTGTACATGCACTTCTACCAGTTCCTGTCGTCCTACGCCGAGGGCAGGCTGCCCACCGTGTTCTACGGTGCGGCGATGATGGGCTACTCGCTGGTGCTGGCCGTACTGCAACCGCTCCTCACGCGACGGGTCGAGCGGATGCGCTACACCCACGCGATGGCGGTCGGTTTCTGCTGCCTCGCCGTCGGCATGATCGCGTTCACCGGCGGGAACGCGATAACGGTCGCCGCCGGGATCCTCGTCATCGGCGTGGGCAACTCGGTGCTCTTCCTCAAGAACGTCCTTGAGATGCTCAGCCGTACGAAGCGGTCACCGGCGGTCGTCTTCGGTCACCAGCGGCTGGCCGAAGGAGTCGGCGCGTCCTTGAGTGGCCTCGTCGGCGGGAGCCTCTACCAGCTGTTCGAGAGCGCGGGGCATCTTCCCGGATTCTGGCCGGCCATCGCCGCCCAGTGCCTGCTCCTTCCGGTGATCCTGCTGCTCGCGTGCCGTCGGCTCGGGCACCCCGTGTCCGAGCCTTCATGACGAACCCGGCGGACGTGGGCCGGCACCTGACGGCCGATCGCGGGGTGGCCTCACTTCACGTCGGGGCTCTCCTGTTCACGCTCCCGCGGACCGTCGCCTGAGTACGACCGGCGCAGCCCGTCCAGCAGGAGGGTGATGACACCGTCGGCCTCGGCCCGCCAATGGGGGCGGTCGTGGGCCGCGCCGATGCCGTGCAGTGCCATCATGACGGCGCCGGCATTCACGTCGTCGCGGATGGCGCCGTCTTTCGCGGCGGTGGCCACGAGGTCGGTGACGGCCTGCTCCAGTGCCTTGCTGCCTTCGGCGAGTACGCCCGAACGGGTGGCCATGAGTGTGGCCAGTGTCCGGGCGAGGCCGTGGTGGGTGTCCAGGTAGCCGACCGTGTCGCGCAGGAAGGTGGCCAGTGCCTCCGGTGCGGGCAGTGTGGCCTGTAGTCGGCGGGCGCGGTCGCACAGCGTGGCGACTTCTCCGTGGTAGACCGCCTCGGCCAGTGCCTCCCGGGTGGGGAAGTGGCGGTACAGCGTGCCGGTGCCCACGCCGGCCAGTTGGGCGAAGTCGTCGAAGCGCAGGTCGAAGAAGTCGCCGGTGTCGAAGATCTCCCGGGCTTTGGCGATCAGGGCCTCGCGGTTGCGCCGGGCGTCGGCGCGTAGTGGTTTGTCGGCGGTCATGTGCTACCTCGCGTTGACAAGTGGAGACTGTCTCCATATCTTCAAAGAAGTGGAGATGACCTCCAATTCGATTGTATCCCATGAGGTGCGGCGTGAAGATCCTGATGTTCGGCCGAGGCGTGATCGCCACCATCTACGGCTGGGCCCTGGAGAGGGCCGGTCACGACGTCGAGTTCTACGTCCGGCCCGGACGCGCGGCGACGTACGGCGAAGCGATAGACCTCGACCTGCTCGACGCACGACGGCGGCCGTGGGGAGAACGCGTCGTCGAGAGGTGGCCGGTACGCCTGCGCGAGACGCTGGAGCCCGACCACGACTTCGACCTGATCGTGCTCAGCGTGTCGCACCACCGCCTCGCCGAGGCGGCGGCCTTCCTAGCCTCGCGCGTCGGCCGGGCCACGGTGCTGGTCTTCGGCAACATCTGGACCGAGCCGCCGGCCGCGATCGGCGACCTCCCCTGCGATCAGGTCGCCTGGGGCTTTCCCGGCTCCGGCGGCGGCTTCGGCGAAGACGGCGTGCTCCGTGGGACGCTGCTGCCGTCGGTCGTCTTCGGCACCCTCGGCCCGCCCCCGACCGACCGGGAGCGGGCCGTACGCCAGGCGTTTCGCGAGGCCGGACTCCGGCTCAAGGAGCGGCCTGACTTCCGCGGCTGGCTGTGGGTCCATTTCGCGTCGGGTGCCGGCCTGCACTCACAAGGCTTGCGGCTGGGCTCGTTGTCCAAGCTGGCCGGGGCAAGGAGCGACCTGCGCGAAGGGCTGCTGGCCGGCCGGGAGCTTCTGCCGCTCCTCCGGGCGCGCGGTGTCGACCTGCGACGTCATCGGGGCGGTGTGCTGGTGTTGCGTGCGCCCGCCTGGCTGACGGCCCCCGTGCTCGCCTGGCTGACCGCTCATGTCGCGCTCGCGCGCGTGAATTTCGCGGCGCACTCCGATCCCGACGCCGAGGAGCCGCGTGAGGTCTGCCGGGACACCCTGGCCGAAGCACGACGGTTGGGCATCTCGGTACCGCGACTGGAAGCGGCGGAACCGCACTTCGCCCGCGCGATGACGGACTGAGTGAACGGCCACCCATGACAGCGGAGTACGGGCAACCGGCCGCGCTTCACTTCGGCAGGCAACCGGGGCGACCAGGACACGGGCCGGCATCGGCACCACGCCTGCTCCGCAACGGCGAGAGCCCGGTCACAACCGTCCTCCGCCCGCGTAACGGCGCCGGACCGTGCCTTCCGGAGTGCGCCAAGAGACCCAAGTTATTTGACGAACGGACTTCGCCGCACCGGGAGCGGCTGGATGAACCCTTCAGGGCGGCGGAGCGTCCCTTAGGTGTGAAGAAATTGCTTTTGACCATTGCGGTGCTTGCGTCGTTGTGCGCCTGCGGCCAGTCCGGTGCCGGTCCGGCACTCACTGTGGCCGGAAGCGAGACGATCGTGTTGCCGCGGGCCGATCAGCCCAAAGCGCATCGGCCCACCCTGGAGCGGCTCAAGCGAGAGGCAGCGTCGTCGGGTCGGCCTTTGGAGGAGGTCGTCAAGCGGTACGCGACCCGGGTGGCTGCTACCTCGTCGCCCAAGCCGACGGACTTCGAGGGTTACGACCCCGCGGTGACCGACCCGGGCGTGACGATCGACGGCATTCCCTACGCCGAGTTGGTCGACCTTGGGACCATCGCCAGATCGGAGGGCATCTCCTACGAGGAGGCCATCGACCGCTTCGGTTCGCAGTCGTCCAACAGTCAGGTGATCGACAAACTTAATACGGAGTTTCCCGACGAGATCTCCGGCGTCAGGTACGTCGACGACCAGCGAGGGCTGCGCGTCGGCTTCAAGGGGCCCATTCCGACTCGCGCGATCGAGTTGGCCAGGACCCTCCCCGTGGAGGTCACCCTGATCGGCGGCAAGGGATTCTCGGCCGCGGAGCTTCGGGAGGCCCAGGACACGGTCGTGTCCTGGCTCCAATCCCGTCCTGAGGTGGCCACGATGACGACGCACCCAGATGACGAGACCGGCCACGTCAAGGTCACAGTTCAGCCGAAGATGATGCCGGACGATGCGGAGGAGTTCAAGCGTGGGCTTCAGCTCCCGCAAGTGGACAATCCGCACATCACCATCGAGGTCACGCTCTCCGCCGAATCGGTCGCCGTTCGCCCGTAGTGAGCCACCGACGCGCACACGACTGGGCCCGAACGGTGGCCGGGCCGTTAAGCTCTCCGGTGTGGATGGTTCGCCCGTCTCCTTCGGGGGTGGGCGTCGTAAGAGGGAACCCGGTGTGAATCCGGGACTGCCCCGCAGCGGTAAGCAGGAACGACCGCCGTCACAAGCACTGGGCGCGTGCCTGGGAAGCGACGGCCAGTAGGTCATGCCTCAGGCATGGTGCCCGCGAGTCCGAAGACCTGCCTCCGCCCGCGTGCCGCTCGGCGCGCGGTGGTCCGCGGCCTCGTGGGAGGGCCTGGGACGCGCTCGCCGGGGGCCTGCTCCGCGTTGCGTTTCTCTCTCCTGCCTGGCCGCATACTGGCGAGACGAGGGAAGTTGCCATGAGGACGACCGTTTTGGGCTACCCGCGCATCGGCGCGCATCGGGAGCTCAAATTCGCCACCGAGGATTTCTGGGCCGGCACGATCGGCGCCGACGAGCTGGAGGCGACCGCCGCGTCGCTGCGCGGCTCGGTCTGGACCGAGCTGCGTGACGCGGGCCTTGATGCGATCCCGTCGAACACGTTCTCGTTCTACGACCAGGTGCTCGACACCACGGTCATGATCGACGCCGTGCCGACGCGTTACCGCGACCTCACCGGGCTCGACCGGTACTTCGCGATGGCGCGAGGCACTGCCGAGCTTCCGCCCCTGGAGATGACCAAATGGTTTGACACCAACTACCACTACATCGTCCCCGAGATGGCGTTGGACACCCGGTTCCAGCTCGCCGGAGGCTCGGCCGCCAAGCCCGTGGCCGAGTATCTGGAGGCCAGGAATCTGGGGATCGAGACGCGGCCCGTGCTCGTCGGCCCGCTCACCTATCTCCTGCTGGCCAAGGCCGCGCCGAACTCACCTGAGGGATTCACCCCGCTCGACCTGCTGGACTCCCTGGTGGAGACCTACGCCGAGTTGCTGGAACGGCTGGCGGGCGCGGGCGCGCAATGGGTGCAGTTCGACGAGCCTGTCCTGGCCCGCGACCTCGGGGCCCGGGAGATCGACGCGCTCGGGCGGGCCTACCGGCGGCTTGGCGGCCTGCCCAGCCGTCCGAAGATCCTGCTCGCCACGTACTTCGGCGCCGTCGGTGCGCAGGCGCTGCGGACGATCGCTTCCACCGAGGTCGAGGCGATCGGGCTCGACTTCGTCGCCGGACCCGGCAACCTGGAGGCGGTGGCCTCGGTCGGCGGGCTGGCCCGCAAGACCTTGGTCGCCGGGGTGGTCGACGGCAGGAACGTGTGGCGCGCCGACCCGGCGCGGGTGAAGTCGACGTATGCGGTCCTGCTCGGGTTCGCCGACACGGTGGAGCTGAGCAGTTCCTGTTCACTGCTGCACGTCCCGATCGACCTCGACAGTGAGGCGGCGCTGGACCCGGCGGTCCGGGCGCGGCTGGCGTTCGCCCGGCAGAAGGTCGCCGAGCTGGTCGGTCTCGCCGCCGACCTGCGCTCCGAGAACCCGTCGGCCGTGAAACCCCCTGTCGTACCGGCCGATCCCGACGTCCGGGCCCGGCTGGAGGCTCTTGGTGACGCGCGGCGGGCCGATCGGGCGGTCCGGTTCGCGGCGCAGCGGGCCAAACTGGGACTGCCCGAGCTGGCCACGACGACGATCGGCTCGTTCCCGCAGACCGCGGAGATCCGCAAGGCCCGCGCGGACCGTAAGGCGGGACGGATCGACGAGAACGCCTACGTCGAGGCGATGCGCACCGAGATCGCCCGCGTGATCACGCTTCAGGAGGAGCTCGGCCTGGACGTGCTCGTCCACGGCGAGCCCGAGCGCAACGACATGGTCCAGTACTTCGCCGAGCGACTCGACGGCTACGCCGCCACCGACCACGGCTGGGTCCAGTCGTACGGTTCCCGCTGCGTGCGCCCGCCGATCCTGCACGGCGACGTCTCACGCCCCGAGCCGATGACGGTGGAGTGGGCCTCCTACGCCCAGTCGCTCACGTCCAGGCCGGTCAAGGGCATGCTCACCGGGCCGGTGACGATGCTGGCCTGGTCGTTCGTCCGCGACGACCAGCCCTTGGCGCAGACCGCCCGCCAGGTGGCCCTCGCGCTCCGGGACGAGATCACGGATCTGGAGGCCGCCGGGATCGGGATCATCCAGGTGGACGAGCCGGCGCTGCGCGAGCTCCTGCCGCTCCGAAAGGACGACCAGGAGGTCTATCTGGCCTGGGCGGTCGGGGCGTTCCGGCTGGCCACCTCCGGCGCCGCCGACTCCACCCAGATCCACACCCACATGTGCTACTCGGAGTTCGGCGAGATCATCAGCCCGATCGCCGACCTGGACGCCGACGTCACCAGCGTCGAGGCCGCCCGCTCCCACATGGAGCTGTTGCCCTACCTGACCGAGGTCGGCTACGCCAACGGCATCGGCCCCGGCGTCTACGACATCCACTCACCGCGCGTCCCGACCGCCGAGGAGATCGAGGACAACCTGCGCAACGCCCTCCAGGCCGTTTCGGCCGACCGTCTGTGGGTCAACCCCGACTGCGGGCTGAAGACCCGCGGCTACCCCGAGACGCGAGCAGCCCTGGCCAACATGGTCGCCGCCGCCCGAGCTGTCCGAGCGGATCTCTGATCAGTGCCGCTTCCCGGCCCGAAGCCCTGCTTCGGGCCGGCGTTCAGGAAGCTTCCTGGCCACACACCGCATGATCGCGTTCAAGTCATCGACAGCTCACCCCCGGGGAGTGAACTGGGCCAGGTCGTAGATGCCGAGGCTCTTCTCGATGTCGGCCACCTGGTTGACGACGCCTGCGAAGCCGGCCGTACCGAAACGGCGGTGTTCCTCGTCTTCGAAGATCTCGCCCAACTCGGCGAACTGCTTGGCGGAGACGACTTCGCGCAGGGCGGGGAAGACGACGGTGTCCTCGCGCGCCTCGTGCGGTTCGTACATGCGGACGAAGGCGGCCATGTCGGCGACCAGGGCGCGGCGGGCCTGGGCGGACGGCGTCGCGACGCCGGTGGTGCCGGTGGCGTTCAGGATGCGGCCGGTCACCGTGCGTCCGCGCCGATGTTGCTGGAGCAGCACCGTGACGGTGCCGGTGAGCTTGCCGGCCTTGACCAGCGGCGGGAAGACGTACTTCTCTTCCAGGCGCTCGTGGTACTCCTCGATGAAGGAGCGGATGAGACCCGCCGAGGCGTGCAGCGCCTGGGCCGGTACGGTTTGGCCGCCGTCGATGCGCCGGATCCCGTCCCGGTAGATGAGCAGGATGCGCTTGAGCACACCGTGCTCGCGCATCAGATCCTCAGGTGGGGTAACGGGTTCGATCTGCTCGGCCGGGGCGGAAGGCGTCGGCGAGGTGGCGTAGGAGACGTTGGTGGTATGCGTCCCGCAAGCCGTCAGCGCCGATCCGCAGACCACCACGACCGGCAGGCCGAGCAACTCGCGCCGGTGCACAGGCGGCCTGTCGGCGCACGTCTGGTCGTCCTGTCCCACCGGCCGCATCCCGAGCCCCCAATTCATCTGCCGCATGCCCGCGCATCACGGGCATGCCCGGGTTCAGGCGATCCGATACGACGAATCGGGTAATGCCTGATCAAGGCCCCGATCAGGGGACGATCTGCCAGGGGCGCATCATCTCGGTGTTCTCGTGGCCCCCATGACGCTCCCAGGAAACCGGGTGATGACGTGGGAGGCGACTATCTGGATGTGCAGGGGGCGGCGCCCGGCCGTCCTGTTGGACCATTCACCAAGGAAGGACGGACGGTCGGGCGCCGCGGTCATGAGGTCAGGCGCCCTTGGCCGCGTCGAAGCGGGCGATGACGTCGTTCCAGTTGATCAGTGACCACAGCTGCTCGACGTAGTCGGGGCGCACGTTGCGGTACTGCAGGTAGTAGGCGTGCTCCCAGGCGTCGAAGACCAGCAGCGGGGTGGTGTTCACACCGACGTTGCCGTGATGGTCGTACACCTGCCCCACCACCAGGCGTCGGCTCAGCGGTTCCCAGGCCAGGATGCCCCAGCCCGATTACCTGTGGGTGTGCCGTGTTCTCCACCTCGCACGGAAGGCCCCTCCGATCATCGCCGACCTAGTGCGACTTGCTGGCAATTGCAACTTATGTGCAGAATGTGGTGCTTTGATGCACAACGATCGTTTGATCTCGAACCTCCGGAGACTCACCACATGAGCCGCCCGCCCCGCATCACCCCGACCATCTGGCGGCGACGCGCCACCGAAGGCGGTACCCCGATCATGAGAAGACTGCTCGTCCTGGCAGTCGCTCTGACGCTGACCGCCTGCTCACCGGCTCCCGCCACTCAAGGGACCGGCCAGAAGGCCGAACAGGCGGCGGCGCCGCAGGCCGGTTTCCCGGTCACGGTGGAGAACTGCGGGCGCGAGCTCACGTTCGACAAGCCGCCCGCCAAGGTGGTGACCGGCTACCACCCCTCTCTGGAGACTCTGTTCGCGCTCGGTCTGGGCGATCAGGTCGCCGGGCGCACGAACTTTTCCGAGAGCCCGTTCCTGCCGGGGCAGCAGGAGCAGTACGCCAAGATCCCGGAGATCTCCGGCACGATCATGCTGCCGCAGAAAGAGGTCATGCTCTCCCAGGGCGCGGACTTCGTCCTGGACAACGCGATGGCCGGCTTCGACGCCGCCGGCGGTTACGCCACCGTGGAGGAGCTGGACGCGGCCGGCTCCCCGGTGTACATCCTGGGCGGCTGGTGCAGCCCCGAGGAGGTGCTCGAGTTCACCATCGACGACACCTACACCGACCTGCGCAATCTCGGCGCCATCTTCGGTGTCCCCGACCGCGCCGACGCGCTGATCGCCGAACTTCAGGGCAGGCTCGCCGATGTCACGAAGCGCGTCGCCGGCCGTAGCCCGGTCAAGGTGCTGGCCACCGACGGCGGCAAGGGCCCGGTCAACGCCTACGGCGGCTCGGGCATCACCCACCAGATGATCACCGCCGCCGGCGGGACGAACGTGCTGGCCGACGTCAAGGGCGACTACACCGAGGTCAGCGCCGAGAAGGTCAGCGCCGCCCAGCCCGAGGCCGTCCTGATCAGCGACTACTCCACCCTGCGCGGCGAGGACATGCCAAGCTCACCGGCCAAGGCCGCCGAGGCCTTCGCCATCGCCAAGAACAGCCCCGCGGCCAAGGAGCAGCGCTACCTCGCACTCCCCGTGGCGGCCCAGCACCCCGGCTACCGCAACATCCTGGCCATCGCCGACATCGCCCGCTTCCTGCACCCCGACGCCTTCACCCGGTGACCGGCGCGACCCGGCAGAGCCCGGCACAGACCGGGCTCGTGCCGAAGAGGCGCCGCGTGAGCGGGTTTCTCCTGCTCATCGCCGTGCTCGCCGTCGCCGTCGTCGCCTCGACCTGGCTGGCGGTGAGCATCGGCGCGGTGCACGTCGCGCTGCCCCAAGCCTGGGGCATCGTCGCCGACCGTCTCCTGCCCGGCGTCCTGACCGATGGGGGAGCGCGCACCTGGACCCCGGTGCAGGAGCAGATCGTGTGGGAGTTCCGGCTGCCACGCGCGCTGCTGGCACTCCTGGTCGGGGCCGGGCTCTCTGTGGTCGGCGCGGTGCTGCAGGCCCTGGTACGCAACCCGCTGGCCGACCCGTTCCTGCTCGGCATCTCCTCCGGCGCCTCGTTCGGCGCGGTGCTCGTGCTGATTCTGGGCGCCTCGGCGCTGGGCGGGCTGTCACTGTCGGCTGCGGCCTTCGCCGGATCCCTGCTCTCGCTCGCCCTGGTGTACACGCTGGCGCAGCGGTCCGGCCGCCTGTCCCCGTCCCGGCTCGTGCTGGCCGGGGTGGCGCTGGCCTACCTGTTCCAGGCCGCCTACAGCTTCGTCCTGCAGCTGGCCCAGAGCGGCCGGGCCGCACAGCAGGTGCTGTTCTGGCTGATGGGGAGCCTCGGCGGCGCCCGCTGGCACATGCTGCCGTTGCCGGCCGTCGTCCTCGCCGCCGGGGTGACGTACCTGCTGCTGCAGCACCGTCCGCTGAACGCGCTCGCCGCCGGAGAGGAGACGGCCGTCTCGCTCGGCGTGAACGTGCACCGCTTCCGCCTGATTCTGTTCGTGCTGACCTCACTGCTGGTCGGCGTGCTGGTGGCCACCAGCGGCGCGATCGCGTTCGTCGGCCTGATCGTGCCGCACGCCGCCCGGCTGCTGGTGGGCGCCGACCACCGCCGCGTGTTGCCCGTCAGTGCCCTGCTCGGAGCGGTGTTCCTGCAGTTCGTGGACATCGCCGCGCGCACCGTCAACGCGCCGCAGGAACTGGCGCTCAGTATCGTCACCGCCCTGTTCGGCGTGCCGTTCTTCCTGTGGCTGCTGCGCCGCCGCTCCGTGGACCGGGCGGTGAGCGTCACGTGAAACTCGATCTGCGCGGCGTGTCCGTCACACTGGACGGCCACCCGATCGTGCACGAGGCCGACCTGGTGGTGGACGACGGCGAGTTCGTCGGCCTGGTCGGGCCGAACGGTTGCGGCAAGTCCACCCTGCTGCGTTCGATCTACCGGGCGCTGCGCCCCGCCGCCGGGCTCATCACCGTCGACGGTGACGACGTGCACCGGCTGCCCGCCCGCCAGGCCGCCCGTCGCACCGCCGTGGTCGCCCAGGAGACCCCGTCCGACCTCGACTTCACGGTGGCCGAGATCGTCTTCATGGGCCGCACCCCCTACAGGGCCGACGCCGCCGGCGACGAGGAGCTGTGCGCGCGGGCGCTGGAGCGCGTCGGCCTGGCCGGCGCCACCGAGCGGATCTTCGCCACCCTGTCCGGCGGGGAGAAACAACGCGTCCTGCTCGCCCGCGCCCTGGCCCAGCAGACCCGCCTGCTGCTGCTGGACGAGCCCACCTCCCACCTCGACATCCGCCACCAGCTGGAGATCCTGCATCTGGTGCGCGAGCTGGGCATCGCCACCCTCGCCGTGCTGCACGACCTCAACCAGGCCGCCGCCTTCTGTGACCGCCTCTACGTGATGAACGCCGGCCGCATCGTGACCGGCGGGCCGCCCGAGCAGGTCCTCACCCCGGACCTGATCTGTCAGGTGTACGGCGTGCGCGCCGTACACCGAACCCAGCTCGTCTTCGAGCGGCTCAAGGAGGAGCGGTGATTCCCTGACCGCCGCCCCTGTCGCCGTTCATCCGGGTGGCGCCGCGTGTCCTTGCCGCCGTTCAGCACGGCCATCTACGTGGGACTCTCCAGCAACATCGCTTGAGCGCCGTCGGGGGACTATCGTGCTCAGCGTGTCCGATCGCGCGCTGAGCTTCGGAATGATGGCGCAAGCCTACGAACGGTTCCGGCCGGGATATCCCGAGGAGCTTTTCGACACGGTAGCGGCGTACGCCGCCCGGCCGTTGAGGACCGCCCTCGAAATCGGTGCCGGCACGGGCAAGGCGACCCGCCTGTTCGCCGAGCGAGGGGTCGCGGTGACCGCGACCGAGCCCGATGAGGCCATGCTCACCGAGCTGCGCAAGCACGTACCGGCACATGTCAGGACCGTGCGAGCCGCGTTCGAGGATCTGCGGCCGGGGGAGAGGTACGACCTGGTCTACGCGGCCGCGGCATTGCATTGGACGAGCCCGGAGGATCGGTGGTCACGGATGGCTTCGCTGGTGGAGCCGGGCGGAGTGGTCGCCTCGTTCGGCGGGCCGATCGAGCCGGCCGACCCGGCCGTGGCGCGCACCGTCCGCGCGGCACGGGCACCGTTCCTGGCGAGAGATGATGTCCCGTCCCCGGATGGGACACCTCCGGAGGCGGAGATGCAGTGGCCGGGCACCGAGCTTCAACGGTCCGAATGGTTCACCGATGTCCGGCAAGCCGTGATCGAACGCCGCTTCACGCTGACCGCCGACGCTTACATCGGCCACCTCTCGACCGTCTCGGCCTATCTCGTCCTGCCGGACGCGGAGCGCGAGCAGGTGTTTCGCCAGATCAGGAGGGTTCTACCGGAGACGGTCGAGATCACCGCCGACGTCACCGTTCACCTCGCACGCCGCCGCTACGAACCGTAGCCGGAGTCTGAGGTGATCGATTCCAAGCGCAGAGATCATGATCGGCGGTGAGGACAACCGGTGGAGCCGCAGGTGATGCGTCATCCAGCTTGAAAAGCTGAAGTGCCAGGCCAATGGGGAGAACCGAATTCGGTCGGTTCTCCCTGCGGCGCGTCAGGCTTCACGTGCATCTAATATTTCCGGCATGTGTGCCTGTGACCAGGCGCAGCAGGCGGCCATGGGTTCGTGAAGCGTCCGGCCGAGTGAGGTCAGCTCGTATTCGACTCGCGGGGGCATCTCAGGGTAGACGGTGCGTTCGATCGCGCGGAGCGTCTCCGTAAGCACCTTCGGTGTAATTCCACGCAGTGGGATCTGCAATTCCGAGAAACGCCGAGGTCCGGATTCAAGGCACCGGATTATTCGCCCCGTCCATTTATCGCCGATTCGGATGAGAGGGACCTCCGAGGCGCGGCACCCCGCGAACATGTCTGGATCGAGTGGCTGTCTCACGAAGAGAGCCTACGTGGGGGCAGACCAAGTAAGCCAGAAAGGGGCAGACCACAGGTCAGAGGCCCTATCGATGCATGGTCGGTGACCATTTGCGCTGGCTTGGTTGCGATTCAGCGAACAACGAGGCATGTTGTGATCATCTGTCGCTACTTGTCATCGCCGTAGTTCTGGGAGATCAGGGCCGGGATGCGTGTGCATCAGGAGGCACGCAGCGTCTCGTGCCTGGTGTGCGATTTCGGGTGTGCCGAAGATCGCTGCGGTGGTGATCGCTCCTTCGGCGAGGAGCGCGAGCTGATCGGCCAGTTTGGCGGGCCGCCCAGATGCCTTCACGAGCCGGGCGAGGTAGTCGTGGAAGGCCCTCTTGTGCTGCTGGGCCTGCTCGGCGACCTCGGGCGAGACGGCGCCCAACTCGCCGAAGGAGTTGATGAAGGCGCATCCGCGGTAATCCGGCTCACAGAACCACTTGTGCAGCCAGTCGAACACCGCGGCGATCCGCTCCTCGGGCGTCGGCTGCGCCTCGACGTAGTCGGCGAGAGCCCGCTGCCACCGTGAATCCCGCTGCTGCAGGAATTCCAGCACGAGCGCTTCCTTGGAGGGGAACAGCTGGTAGAGGCGCTTGAGAGACACCCCGGAGGCGTTGCGTACCGCATCCATCCCGACCGCCTGGATGCCCCGGCTGTAGAACAGCTCCTGGGCTGCGTCGAGCACCCGTTCCCGTGCCGCTTCCCGATCCACCATCTGTGCCCCCTTGCGCGGAGAACCGACGTTCTCTACTCTAGCAAGTAGTTGAGAGAACGAACGTTCTCCGATGTTTCCAGGGCTCACCGGACCTGCGGTGAGTCCCCGGAGTTCGAAGGAGTTGAGTCGACATGGCTGACACGACCCGCCCGCCGGTGCCACCGTTCACCCGGGAGACGGCCATCGAGAAGGTCCGATTGGCCGAGGACGCGTGGAACACCCGCGACCCACAGAAGGTGTCGCTGGGCTACACGGTGGACTCCCGCTGGCGCAACCGCTCGGAGTTCGCCACGGGCCGAGACGAGATCGTCGCGTTGCTGACCCGCAAGTGGAACACCGAGCTCGACTACCGGCTGATCAAGGAGCTGTGGGCCTACGACGGCAACCGCATCGCCGTGCGCTTCGCCTACGAGCACCGCGACGATGCCGGGAACTGGTACCGCTCCTACGGCAACGAGAACTGGGAATACGACGAGCACGGCCTGATGCACACCCGCCACGCCTCCATCAACACCCTCCCCATCGCCGAATCCGAGCGCAAGTACTTCTGGCCGCTGGGCCGCCGTCCCGACGACCACCCCGGCCTCAGCGATCTCGGCTTCTGAGGGCGCCTTCTCGGCAACCACCGAAAACCGTACAGTCCCACGGACCGCTGAGTGGCGGTCTGAACGTGTGAGTCCCGCTGATCACCGAGGACGCCGGGCGGGTGCTGCTCGTCAAGCCCGCCGACGATGGGGTGGAGGAACCCGCGGGCAGCCATTCACACCGACAAAGGGCCTGATTCACCGGCAGCGCCAGCGACCCGCTGCCGCCACGCGATGACCCGCGCCGGCGCACCTTCAACCTCGACATGGTCGCCTCCGGCTGGGCCGCGACCTTCCTCATCTACCCCTCTCTGCCCTCAACGGCCGACCTGACGCTGCTGGTCGCCGACGCCGAGACCGCCTGGGCCGAAAAACGCGGAGTGTGGGCGCAGTTCGGCGAGGATCTGCTGCTGGGCTATGAGTACCGGGCCTGCATCAAACTCGGCGCCCGCGACCTGCCCGACGGCCCGGCCGCCACGATCGGGCAGGCGTTTCAGCGGGTGTGTGTGGACCTGCGCACCCTGGCCGAGGTCGGCCTCTACGGCTACCACCAGGTGCCCCCGCGCAGCGGCTGTGGATCTGGACCACCGATCTGGACCAGGCCCGCCGCGACCTGCCCATCACTTCCTGACCTCACCCACCTTGGGCGCAACCGCCCCTTGCCAACATGGGCCGGGGGATCAGGTTGGTTCTGGCGGCGGAGGTTCGGTTACTGGGTCCGCCGGCGCCGTGCTGGTTTCGGCGGGGACGGCCGGCCTTGGGGCCTGGGGCTGGGTCACTCGTCGAGGAACGGGTCAAGAGAGCGGCCATGACGATGACCAGGACGGCGGCCGCGCTGATGTCAATCGCTGCTGCCGCGGTCCTGCGGGAGTGAGTACGCACCCGGATTCGCCGACCGCTAGACAGCCTGCGCATGTGGGACCTAACCGGTCGTTTGCCCATTCCCAGACCGTACGAAGGCGTGTAGCCACTGACCAGGTGACGGTTTGGCGTGTGGCGGCGTGATAACGGATCTTCGTCGCGCTCCAGGGCGCCAGTCGATGCCGGTCCACGGTGGCCTCGACGGTTGTGCCGTGCGCGGGCGCACTGCCCGTCGACGGAACGGGTATCGGCGAGGCGCAAATTACGGCAGGTGGACAATCCCTTATTTCGGACTGACCGAGGCGCAGTGAAACCATCAGAAAACGCACATCAAAACAGCTGTCTCTGCTGCATGATATCGGCCGCGACCCACAGAGGAAAAGGTCAGGTAATATTTCTGGCGACAGTTGAGATAGTAAGGATCGAGAGTCGGCGATGCGGAAATCGCAGCCACGCCGAAAATCGGCACAACATACCGAAACCGTCTGTTGTTATTTGCCACGCAATGTGATGTCTTAGTTGATGGTTCGTGTTGGGCAGGTGGTATCGGCGGGATGTGCATCGCTGTCGCCTAAGACGCGCCTCAGTCCTACGGAGAGAGGAAGTCGAACTGGGGGTGGCGCTGTCTGTCTAGGTGATGAGGTAGAAGCTCTACGGCGCCGCCGGGCATAGGTCGTACACGTCGGCTCACGGCGCCGACGTGTGATATTTGAGCCGTTGTTGCGCACCCCCTTGACGGGCGCGCAAATCTAATTCTTTCGCGTGCGCATGTTCACGCACGCATTCAATCCGGCCGCATCACGTTTTGTTTTGTGGTGCGCGGATGTCTTCACGTGTTTCTCGGGCGTCAATGGTCAGGAGTTTTCTTCGTGCACGACAAAAACCTGGTGAAGGTCTACAAGGACCGCGAGTACACCTCCACGACAATGGTCCGCCACGACGGCATGGTCGTCGCCTTCGCGGTGGGGGCCGACCGGCGTATCTACTACAGCGTGCTGAGCCTGGACCAGGCCGACCGGGCGCGGGGAGCACTGGATGCGGCCTACTGGAACAGCGACCCGGGACTTCTGCCCTTCCCCACCGAGATGGTCGAGGTGAGCACGGAGACGCCGCTGACGGCGGTCATGCCGACGGTGAAGAGGCGCGGCTCGGTGGAGGCATCGTTCTCGGAGAAGCTGCTGCCGGGAGAGGACGACCCGTTCCTGTCGACGACGGCTCGGCTGACCTCTACCTTCCCCATCCAGGTGCTCTCCGACGGCCGGCACATCCTGGTGTTTCGCCAGTCGGTCGCGGCCGGTGACTCGGGGTCGGTGTACAAGACGACCGGGGGCCTGTGGTCGGGGGACTCGGCGCGCAAGGACTACACCCTGGTCGGCGAGGCCAAGGTCGCCGCAGCCGACTCCGCGTTGCTGTGCGACCGGTTCGTGCTGGTCGGCGCCGAACTCAAACCGGTCGTAGAGGCGCGCTACCAGCGCAGCCGCAGCCGAATCGCCCCCGCTTCGGGCGGAGACACACTCGGCACCCGCGACATGGAGGGGCGGCTGTTTTACGAGCCGACCCTGAAGCTGTCGTTCGCGGGCAAGCTCAGCGGCGGGATCTTCTCGGTGTTGTCGCTGCCGACCGCGATCTCGGGGTTCTCGCGCTGGCAGATCTTCACCGCCGACGACGCCGGCCTCCTGCACAGCTACAACCTGGAGCAAAGTCCCGAAGGGCTGTTCAACGTCGCCGGCACCCAGCTCTACACCAGTCCCGACCCCAAATTCGCCAGCTCAGTGCTGGAGCGGGCCCCGGGCATCGACTCCCACACCGGGAAACTGCTGGTGCCGGTGCGCCCACCGCAGAACCGGGGAGGCACCGCGCTGCGATTCGACAACACGGCCAGCGCCCCGGTCATCGCGGGGAAGACCTCTACGGCGGTGACCGCCGGGCCGTACACGATGGAAGCCTGGATCAAGCCCGCCACCGCCACCACCACCGGGCTCATCGTGGGCCGCACCGACACGACCGGCTTGGCCACCCCGGCCTATTTGAGTCTGAAGGCCGACGGCAAGCTGCTGTTCGGCCACGGCTCTCAGACTCTCACCTCCACCTCGGCGGTGCCGATGAGTGTCTACTCGCATGTGGCGGCGGTCTTCGACGGGTCGCAGATGCAACTGTTCCTGGACGGCGTGGCCGTGGGGACCCTCGCCACGGCCACGAAAGTCGAGGTCACCGCCCAGCTCATGGTCGGCAAACGGGTCGTTTCTGGCCCGGCACAGGCTGATCCCTTTAACGGGCACATCGACGAGGTGCGGATCTGGACGCTTTCCCGCGGTGATTTCTCGGCGCGGGGGCAACGGCCGGCCGGCACGGAGGCCGGGCTGTATGCCTACTTTCCCTTCGACGAGGGCTCGGGCACCAAGGTGCACGACCGCGGTGTCAACAAGTTCGAGGGCACGTTCGAGGCCGGTCCGGTGTGGACGGATTCGGACGCACCGTTGTTCGACGGCCCGGGGGTGAGCCGCCAGTCGTTCTCGATCACCGGGCGCAAGGTGGTCTGCGGTCTGACCGCGACCCTGTACTACCAGCAGCAACCAGCGGTGACGGGATACGGCCACACGCCGTCGCCGGAGAAGGGGCAGGCGCGGGTACTGCTGGCCTTCGCCACCTCGGGGCCGCCGCCGACGGGTGAGCCGACCGGCCGCTCCTACGTCGCGACCCTGGACTTCGCACTGTCGCGGGAGGGGAGACTGGCCACGGCGCCGGGAGTGATCGATCTGACCTGGATCGGCGTGCCCGACCCCACCAAGGACAGCGACAAGCTGCGGGCCGCCCAGGAGGCCGTCACCACGGCCCGCGGTCAGCTCTACAACGACCAGGTGCTCGCTGCGCGGCTCGCGGGCACCAGGGCGCGGTTGGCCCAGATCGATCACGAGCTGTACGACGGAGGCGCCATCAGCTTGTACACGCTCAACCGGACCATCGTTGGCCCGGCCCGCGACTGGGGCGGCCACCGGGAGAGGGAGAGAAATCTCTTCGCCGAGGCGGCCGTCCTGAATCCGGAAGCTGATCGCCAGTTCGAGGCCCAGAAGCGACTCGGTGCGGACAAGGCGGCCTTGGAGACGGCTCTCAACGCGCAGGCCACGCTGACCGGGGCGCTGCTCGGTGCGGCCGAGGCGGTCTTGGCGATGCCCAAGGTGTGCATCGACCGCTCGGGCCTGACCGTGCTGGGTGCCCTGTTGTCGGTCGCCTGGACAAGTCACGCCCCCGCGCTGCTGGACAGCTCCACCGGTGAGGTGGCGCTGTACTTCCGTGGCGGGGAGGGCCAGTTCTTCGCCGTCTACTACGCGACCACCATTTCCCCCGCTGTCAAGGAGATCGCCATGACGGGCGGCACGTTGCGCCTGTCCGGCCGCGATGTGGCGATGAAACTGGCCGACTTCGACGTGAAGGTGACCGCGACCGGGACCGGCATGTGCAAGGTGGAGGTGAGCCGGGGTACGACGGTCGAGACGTTTCCCTCGGTACCCGACCGGGCCGACCTCCTGGCCGCGGTGCTGAACGGCTCGGCACGAGGATCGGACCTGGGGACGGTCTTGTCGCTCCAGGACAAGACCGTGACGCTGGCCGAGCCGCTGACGACCACGCTGACGGCGGGCTCGGTCATCACGGTGGGCGGGGACAGCCGCACGGTCGCAGGCGGGCAGTCGGGGTCGGCGCAGATCACCCTCACCACCGGCAACCTCACCGCCGGCACGGGCGCCAAGGTCCGCATCGCAGCCTACGATTACACGCTGGCCTCGTGCAACGTGGCCGGCATGTCGCCGGCTCACGGCTCGCTGCTCATCAGCGCCTACGCCGGGTCTCTCACCGCGTCGGTGCCCGCGGGAACCGCGTCCAATCTCAGCGAACCGCTGGGGCCGCGCTGGCACGGTGACGCGCCGGGACGGGCGTTCTCCTTTGACGCCGCCCAAAAGCACCGTCTGGAACTGACGAGTACGGCGAACATCTCCGCCCTGGCCGCGGCCGGGAACCTGACGCTTGAGGCCTGGGCCAAGCCGACGTTCGTCGACGGCTTGGACACCATCTTGCACACCGATGTCGGCGACACCTGGTACGCGCTGGGGGTGGAGCACGGCACCCGGACCAACGGGGAGTCCGGCTACGTCATCAACGCGAACATCAACAAGCAGGTCTTCCGCAGCTCCGAGGTGTTCCCCCTGGCCGAATGGGCGCATCTGGCGGTTTCGTTCGAGCAGGACTGGGCGATCCAGATGGACGGCACCGGCCACCTCAACGCCGGCGGCGCGGGCGGCCTGGACCTCGTGGACGACCTGACCATCGAGGCGTTCGTCAAACTCGACTCCATCGGCGCCAAGCAGGGACTGGTCGGCAAAGGCACGTTCGGCGCCGGCAACCACACCGCCGTCCCCTACTGCCTGTATGTGGACACCGACGGTCGCCTCGCCTTCACCTTCGAACCCGGCTCCGGCTCGGACGCGGCGAAGGTCTACAAGTCGACGACGGCCCTGACGGCGGGCACTTTCAACAAGGTCGCCGTCACCCGCAAGAACCCGACGGGTACCACGACCGAGGTGGAGATCTGTTTCTTCATCAACGGCAAGAAGGTCGGCGACTCGCAGTGGTACGGCGGCGCCAAGCCCGTGGGCAACGACGCGCCGGCCGAGCTGGGCCGGATGATGGTGGGCAAGACGGCCTCCGGTCTGAAGGGCGCGCTGTCGGAGGTGCGGATCTGGACCGTCGTCAGGAACGGCGACCAGATCGGCGTGCCGATCACCGCCAAGGCCTCCGGCCTGACCGCGTGGTGGACCTTCCCTGAGAGCAAGGGCTCCCAGACCCAGGACCTGTGCGGCTCCTACCCGGCCACGCTGCACGCGGTGACCCGCGTCCGCACCCCCGACCCCGACGGGAACCGGTTCACCTTCTACCGCAACGGCAGCCCCGTCCCCTCGGGGAAGACGATCTCGACGACGTCGAGCGTGGTGCGGCCCACCTCCTCGCGCTCGGTGGTGGCCGACGGGTTCACCGGTGACCTGGACGAGATCCGGGTGTGGCGCACCGCCCGCACCCAGGAGCAGATCCTGGACAACATGTTCGGCCGCGTCCGCGGCGACCGCCAGGATCTGCTGGCCTACTATCCCTTCGATGCCGATGACACCGTGGCCGGGGTGGTGGTGAAGGACGCCGGCCTGAGTGGCCATCACCTGACCCAGTCGAGTCCGCCCCCCAAGATCGTGCTGTCCACCGCGCCGATCTCCACCGACACCGCCCAGGTCCGCTCCGCGCTGACCGGCATCCGCACCGCCTTCCACACCTTGATCGCAGCCACCCCGGCCGCCACCGAATACGGCGACATCCAGCGCCTCACCGACGATTCGCTCATCGGGGTGCTGAAACGGGCCTACACCTACCTGCAGGCCGACAAATCGTGGGTGCTCAACACCGGGTACAAGGTCGGTGAGCTGACCACCACCTGGGTGGGCCAGGCCCAGTTCGACCCGCAACTGATCGGCTACATCGAAGGCGCCCCGCCGATCCCGTCGGAGAACCTCATCGCCGGCACCGCCGGCGACTACAAGGGCGCCTCCTCAGTCGCCTTCGTCCAGGCCGACAACGTCGTCAACGCCCTGTCGTCGAACAAGAACAACAGCATCGACACGTCCGCGAAGGTGAAATTCGAGATAGCGACCGCCCAGAGCATCTGGACCGTCGCCGCCCCCCTGGGCGCCGGTACGGCACAACCCCTGGCCGAAGCCACCTTGGATCTCGGGCTCAACATCGAACTCAAGTACGCCAACACCTGGAGCAACGAGACCAAGGTCTCCCAAGGCACCAACACCACCCGTACCAGCAAGGTGGAGGTCACCGGCGGCTGGGAGGACCCCGACCCGACCAAGCAGGTCAACCCCACCGCCGGGCGACGCTGGGTGCCGGCCAACACCGGATTCGCCGTGGTGCAGTCCGAGACCGCCGACCTGTACGCGCTGCGCCTGGTCCACAGCGGCGCCCTGGTCGCCTACCGGATGCTGCCCAGCCCCGACATCCCCCGCGACTGGAACCTGATCCCCTTCCCGATCAACCCCCGCTACACCAAGCAGGGCACCCTGGACGGCGTCGTCGGCTACGCCAAGCACGAGACGGCCCCAGGACTGCGTGCCTTCCCCGACCCGCACTTCCCCAAGGCGGGCCAGGGGGAGCGCGGCGAGTTCAGCTATTACCGGCCGGTGGAGGCCTACCGGATCAAGAAGCGGATCCAGCGCGAACAGCAGCAGCTGCAGGGCTTCTACGAATCGGTGTCCACCGAGACCCACGCCCCCGACCCTACCCACGGCCAGGCGGCCAAGGTACTGAACGGCATGATGGGCGGCACCGGCGCCGAAATCGCCCAGGGCGGCAACCCCGAGGCCGGACGCGCGGCCACCCGGGCCGCCTCACGCCGCAACATCGTCAACACCTACGTGTGGACAGCCGCCGGCGGGTTCTTCGCCGAGACCACCGGCACCACCGACCAGGTCACCGAGACCACGGCCGGCTCCTTCACCTTCACCGCCGCCATCGGCTGGAGCGAAGTCGGGGGCTTCGCGATTGGCAACGTCGGCGCCAAGTTCGGTTTCGAGTCCACCACGACCACCGGCTACAGCGTCACCCGCAGCAAATCCAAGGACGCCACCCGCACCTTCAGCCTGGACGTCACCTGCGCCCCCGGCAACCAGTTACAAAAACACAACGGCGACATTCCGGTGTTCGACGCCGACGGCAAACCGATCCTGGTGCCCGGTCGCGTCGACGCCTACCGCTTCATGACCCTCTATCTCGACACCACCACCGACAACTTCGAGGACTTCTACGGCAAGGTCATCGACCCCGAATGGCTGGACCGCGGCAAGGACCCCAACGCGCTGGCGCTCAAGCGCGCCCAGCAATCCGACCGCAAACCCCCCTGCTGGCGCATCATGCACCGCGTCACCTTCGTCAGCCGCGTCCTGGACACCGCCACCACCACCCCGTCCCTGGCCCAAGCCATGGGCGCCCTCGGCATCACCAGCGATTATGGGCTCATCCACCGCCTGCAGCCCTACCTGACCGGCGCCACCGGCGACTTCAACGCGTTGAGCGGGGCAGCCAAAACCGCTCTGGCCACACACTTCGCCAGCCTTGTCCCCTACGCCGAGACCATCGTGGGCCGCCTGGCGGCCTATTACAGCCTCCCCTCCGACGCCCCTGCCCTCACGCCCGCCGCACCGGCGCCCGTGAGCACCCTGACCAGCACCACCAAGTCCGTCGCCAAGGGGACGAACTTCACCGTCCACTACTCCACCCCGGCCGGCACCGTCAGCGCCAAGAACTGGGTCGGCCTGTATCCGGTCGACAAGAAGCCCTCGGAGGTGGAGGCCCTCGCCTGGGGATATGCCCCTGGGGCCGACGGCACCATCGCCATTCCCACCACCGCCCTGCCCGGCCCGGGCACCTACGCGGCCTGGTACCTCCACAACGACGGCTACACCGCCCTGACAGGCGTACTCATGTTCACCGTGACATGACCCATCGTCACTGACGAGCTACCTGCGGCGCCGGGCGACCTCGCCCGACGCCGCAGGACCGATTCGACACACCTTGCCTACATTGGAAAACGTCCCAGCTGACGTGGCAGACACCCAACGGCTCATGTAGATCACCTGGCATAGTCGTGCGCCGGTCAGGGGCGTCGTCGAATGAAACGTCGAAGACCTCGACCTGGAGAACCGCAAAGCGCCACTGACGTCCAAGGGCGGCGACACCGAATGGGTGTACTGGGATGCCGGCACCGCCCGCCTCCCTCGGTGGTCTCAACGAGACCGGCTGATCGTGGGTCCGCCCAGTCGGCACAGCCACCCACCCCGATGTTTCCCAGCCCCTTGGCCCAGACCGGACACCGCCGCTTCGGGCGACCATACGCGGCAGGTCGTAGGCGCCGACCTGGCTGATGGCCGGGAAACCTCCGTGAGCCGTCACCGTCGACGTGGGCGGTTTCGCGTCAGGTGTGCATCCGCCTGCCCAGGGCGGTCTCGTAGGCACGCATCGTCCGTACGATCGTGGCGCGCTCGGCCGGTGTGAGGTCGGCCAGGACCTCGGCCCACGCCAGCGCGCTGCCCGCCAGCCACTCGCGGATCGGCTCGGCGTACTCCGGTGCGATCGCGACGACCCGCCGCCGCCGGTCGGCGTCGTCCTCCTCCCGTGTCAGGACACCGCGTCGAGACAGGTCGCCGACCATGAGGCTGATGGTCGTGGGAGCGACCTCCAGTCGTTCCGCCAGGCGGTTCACCGTGCTGGGGCCGTCGTACTGCAGGTAGGCGAGCAGCGACAGGTGACGGGGGCGAGATCGGAGGTGTGATCGTCGACGGCTGATCCCGTTCTCGCACATCGAGGCGGTCGCACGTCACTCTCCTTCGCGTCAGGGCGGCTCCGGCCGGCGCGCCTTCCCGCTCCGCGAGCGGTTCACGAAGATGCAGAGAATATGGCTCGTCGCGGCCGAATCCGGCGTGACCGAGATGATCCGCGCCAGGGCGATCGAACTCGGTACGTTACCGGATGTCGAGAATGTGGTGCCGGCTCCGTCCCAGGTACACCGGTGGCCACAACGGACCGCCCAGCGAAGAAGGAGAACCACCATGGCGATTCAGCGGATGGACAACGTCGGCATCGTCGTCGACGACCTCGAGGCCGCGATCGCGTTCTTCGTGGAACTCGGCATGGAGCTGGAAAGCGAGGCGCAGATCGAAGGCCTCTGGGCGGACCGTACCGTCGGACTCGACGGTATCCGGAGCGACATCGCGATGATGCGGACCCCGGACGGTCACAACAAACTGGAGCTGATGAAGTACCACGCCCCCGCGGCGATCAGCGCCGGGCCGCAGAACCCGCCGCCCAACACGCTGGGCCTGCATCGGGTCATGTTCGCCGTCGACGACATCGACGACACCGTCGCCCGCCTGCGCGCCCACGGCGCCGAACTCCTCGGAGATCTGGTGCGCTACGAGAACATCTACCTGCTCTGCTACCTTCGCGGCCCCGGCGGGATCATCCTCGCGCTGGCCGAGCAACTCGGCTGACGGCCCGTCGCGGCCGACCCGCGACCAACCGGAACGATCCGCCGGATGGACCGAGAACGACAGCGAAGAGGGCGGCCGGGCAACACACGATCGCTCGCGTGGGATGGATCTCCCACGCCTCGACCCCGCAGCGGTACGCGGACTCCGTGAAGTCCGCCGGAAAATGTCGCGACGGGATGTCGAGAAGCCGCGCGCCGCTCCGTCCCCGTGGTGAACACCGCCACAATGGGCCGTACCTCACCAAGGAGAACACGATGGCCAAGTACCTGCTGCTCAAGCACTACCGGGGCGCGCCGGCATCGGTGAACGACGTGCCGATGGACCAGTGGGAGCCGGAGGAGATCTCGGCCCACATGCAGTACATGCGTGACTTCGCCGCCCGGCTTGAGAGCACCGGCGAGTTCGTCGACAGCCAGGCGCTCTCCCCGGAGGGCACCTTTGTCCGCTACGACGGCGAAGGGCGTCCGCCGGTCACCGACGGCCCGTTCGCGGAGACCAAGGACCTGATCGCCGGCTGGATGGTGATCGACGTCGAGACCTACGAGCGGGCGCTTGAGCTGGCCGGTGAGTTGTCCGCGGCGCCGGGAGCGGGCGGGAAGCCGATCCACGAGTGGCTTGAGCTGCGACCGTTCTACGGGCAGCCCACGGTGGTCGAGTGAACGAGTCGCTGCTGCGGGAGCTGGTGCCCGCGGTGATCGGCGTTCTCGTCCGTCGTGGAGCCGACTTCGCGGCGGCCGAGGACGCCGTGCAGGACGCCCTGGTCGAGGCCGTACGTGTGTGGCCGGGCGATCCACCACGGGATCCCCGTGGGTGGCTGATCACCGTGGCGTGGCGGAAGTTCCTCGACGCCGCCCGCGCCGACGCCTCGCGGCGGCACCGCGAGGTGCGCGTCGAGACCGAGCCCGTACCCGGCCCGGGGAAGGCGGTGGACGACACACTCCGCCTGTACTTCCTGTGCGCGCACCCGTCCCTGACACCGGCCTCGGCCGTCGCGCTCACGCTGCGCGCGGTCGGCGGCCTCACGACGCGTCAGATCGCGCAGGCATACCTCGTGCCGGAGGCGACCATGGCCCAGCGGATCAGCAGGGCCAAGCGAACCGTCTCGGACGTCCGGTTCGACCGGCCTGGAGACGTCGCCACGGTTTTGCGCGTGCTCTACCTGGTCTTCAACGAGGGCTACTCCGGCGACGTCGACCTCGCCGCCGAGGCGATCCGGCTCACTCGCCGGCTGGCCGCGGCGACCAGGCACGAGGAGGTCGCGGGCCTGCTCGCGCTCATGCTGCTGCACCACGCCCGGCGACCGGCACGAACCGGCCCCGACGGCAGGCTCGTCCCTCTGGCCGAACAGGACCGCGGCCTGTGGGACACCCGCCTGATCGCCGAGGGCGTCGACGTGCTCCAGGCGGCCCTCGCCCGTGACCGGCTGGGCGAGTTCCAGGCCCAGGCCGCCATCGCCGCGCTGCACGCCGACGCCCGAACGGTCGAGGAGACCGACTGGGTGCAGATCGTCGAGTGGTACGACGAACTGGTGCGCCTCACCGGCAATCCGGTGGCCCGCCTCAACCGGGCCGTCGCGGTCGGCGAGGCCGACGGCCCGCGGGCCGGTCTGGCCGCCCTCGCGGAACTCGACCCCTCCCTGCCCCGCCACACCGCCGCCGCGGCGTACCTGCGCGAACGTGACGGCGACCCGGTGACCGCGGCACGTCTCTACGCCGAAGCCGCCCGATCGGCACCCAACCTCTCCGAACGCGACCACCTCACGCGACAGGCCGCACGGCTCAACGCGCGACTGCGCGGTTGAGCCGCGGACACCGGGCGTTCACCCAAGACCGCTGTCGTCGCCGACGCGGGTGTGGCGCGGCCGGTGTGCGGGCAGATGTCGCCGGCGTCTGGGCGGCGGGCGGGGACGGGGCGGCGTTCGGACAGGAACACCGGCCCGTGCGTGCGCGTGCTGCCGTCCGGGAGCATGAGGAGCCGGGCACGCACCACTCGAAGGTCCTTCACTACCGCCAGCACCGACTCCGGCCTCCTCGCCTTCACCGTTGGAGCAAGACGAACGACGAGGACGGTAGACCTTCAGAATCTCTGAAATCTCAGCAACTCTCGAAGAAGAAGCCGGAGCGCCAGCCAATAAGCCCAGTTCCTGGGTTTACGCAGGCCAAAACGAGCCCAACGAACTCAAGGGTTATTTCTTAGACCACTCGATTCTTTCGGCCAGCGGCTTTACGGATTCCTGTGGTCGAGGTTCCATAACGATGGAGGACTCTCAGTGCTGTCCGCGCGACCGGAAGGATCGAAGATGTCTTGGTTTCGCCGCAAGTCTCCGGCGGAGAGGCGTGCGATTAAGGAGTGGAAGGAAGGGGATTCGAGGAAATTCACTCACGCTGGTCAAGCCGTAGTTCTCGCTGTCGCTCTGCTCGCCGGCCCGGTCGTTGCGATGCCGGCAGCGAACGCCGTCACTGCCCAGGTCACCACAAACCTGGCAGCCCGTCACAGCAATAAGTGTCTGACCGTGACGGGCCGCTACACCGGTGACAGCAACAACAAGGATGGGGACCCCCTCATCCAGTGGACCTGCACCTCCGGGGCACAGAACCAAGAGTGGCGGCTCGAGCAGCAGGCCAACGGGTACTTCCTCGTCGTCGCCCGTCACAGCAATAAGTGTCTGACCGTGACGGGCCGCTACACCGGTGACAGCAACAACAAGGATGGGGACCCCCTCATCCAGTGGACCTGCACCTCCGGGGCACAGAACCAAGAGTGGCGATTCGAGCAGCAGGCCAACGGGTACTTCCTCGTCGTCGCCCGTCACAGCAATAAGTGTCTGACCGTGACGGGCCGCTACACCGGTGACAGCAACAACAAGGATGGGGACCCCCTCATCCAGTGGACCTGCACCTCCGGGGCACAGAACCAGGAGTGGCGATTCTCCTAAGTATTCTCCTGAGTAAGGAATAACCCCACAGTTCCCTGAGCCTTCCATCTTCGCCATAGCTTCAGGACCTGGGCATTCTCCGTACAGGGCACGTCGCTCTGGCGGTTGAAGGGATTTCGGGATCGGTGAAGCTTCTTCCTCAACGCCCTTGGGTTCCGGCGAACCCAAGGGCGCACAACCTCCCAGACCACCCCAAGCGCCTGGGCTCGACCCTTGGGTTCGCGGGAACTCTGGGGTTTCCATACCTCCCGGGAGGATCGGTACAGATTTTGGCGGTAGAGCTGAGGGCGGAGACGTTTCTCCAGCTCACGGCCATCAATTCCGGGCTGGCCATACCGGGCAGAATGGTCATGTACCCGCATTTCCGCAGTTAGCGGCCTCTACCGCTAATTTCTGTACTCAGACTCCCCGAAGGCCGACATGGCGGATCTCCTTGGTCAGAGGTGAAGGTGTCAGGCGAGGCGCTGAGGCAGCGGGAGGCTAAGAAGTTCTGCGTGTCGCCGGTATGGGGTGGGTGCCTCTTGTTCATGCGGTTGCTCCTGTTTCGGCGTCGGGTCAGTTCTTGAGGAAGCGCAGAAGTGTGCGGGTGAGCTGTTCGGGGTGTTCCTCGAAGATCCAGTGACCGGAGTCTTCGATGACGACCCCGGTCACGCGGTCGGCGTATCGGCGGACCTGGGCGGGGACGAAGTCACCGAGGCTGCCGCGGGCGCCGATGGCGAGCACGGGCATGGTGAGCTTCTTCGCGCCGTACGCGCGGTTGTCGGTGACGTCCTGTGGCAGGGCACGAAACCATTCGAAACTCGCCCGCAGGTGCGCGTCGTCGCGCAGCCAGCGCGCGTACTCGCGGACCTGCTTGTCGCTGACGCCGTTCTTCCTGACTTCGAGGGAGTCGACGAAACGCTCCACCCACTGCTCCTCCCTGCCGTTCACCATGCGCTCGGGCAGGCCGTTGGTGAGGCTGAAGTAGCCGAAGTTCCAGAAGCCCGGCCCCTTCGCGGTGAGGGCGGGGAAGGTGTAGAGGGACTTGTCGGGGATGGGGGCCTCGCTGAGGACCAGCTTGGTGACGTCGCGGCGGTGGGCGGCGGCGTAGGCGTAGGCGACCATCGTGCCGATGTCGTGGCCCACGAGCCTGATGTCCCGCTTGAGGCCGAGTTCGGTCAACAAGCCGTGCAGGTCGGCGGCGAGGGTCTTCTTGTCGTAGCCGTCGGCGGGTGCGTCGCTCTGGCCCGCTCCGCGTAGATCCGGAGCGATGACGGTGTAGTGCTTGGCGAGCTCGGGCAGGACTTCGCGCCAGGTGTACCAGGTCTGCGGATATCCGTGCAGCAGCACCAGCGTCGGCCCGCGTCCACCGCGCACGTAGTTGATCGAGATGTCGCCGACCCGAACTCTCCGCTCGCGGAAACCCGCCGGAACGCGTGGCTCATCGCCGCTCTTCGAGGGCGTCTCGGCGGCGATGGCCGTGATGGGCGCCGGCGTGGCCAGGGCGGAGGCGGCAGGGGTGAGGGAGGCGAGCAGGCCGATCACCGCGATCGGGATGACGGCGCGGCCGCGGATCTTCGGGGCAGGAGCGGATTGGATCGTTTTCACAGGACGTTTCCCTTTCCGAGGCGGGTGAGGGTCGTAGGCTGCTGAACGTGCCGACCGTGCGGTCCGGCTCTCCGGTCTCTCCACGGTGGACCGGGACGTCGCGCACGGTTCGCCGAGAGCCTCGGCGTCGCCGCTCAAGGAGCGATGGAGCACTGGGTGTTCATGGGGCAAACCGTAGAAACCGGCTCGCCGGCCGCGCGAGCGTCACCTGACTGCGTCACCGAGCGCCACGTGACTGCGGGTCTTGTTCCAGGCCGAAGGCGCACGAAGCGGCGTCTCACCCTCGATCATGCGGTGACCTGTGGCTGTCACCGGTCTTCCCATAGGCTTTGGGGCATCTCCACCAGGTCGCGGAGAAGGAGCACCCGATCACCACACCCAGCTTCGCGGAGGTGCTGCGTCGTCATCGGCACGCGGTACGTCTGACACTGGAGCAGCTCGCCGAGGCCTCCGGGGTCAGCGCCCGGACGTTGTCGGACATGGAACGCGGACGCAGCAAGGGTTCCCAGCATCGGACCGTCACCGCGCTGGCCGACGCTCTCGGCCTGGACGACGCCGACCGCGACCAGCTCGTCGAGCTGGCGCGTGAGGGCCGCCTGCGTGATCGCTGGGCCCGGCCGACCGGGCTGTGCGAGCTGCCGCGCTCCGTCGGCGACTTCACCGGTCGAGCCGCGGGACTGGCCTGGACGAGCGAACTCCTACGCGCCGGGGACGCGCCGGGCGCGGCGGGGGTCGGGCTCATCACCGGTTCCGCCGGGCTGGGCAAGACCACGTTGGCCGTCCGCGCCGGGCACGTCCTGCGGCCGGATTTCCCCCGCGGGGTGTTCTTCCTCGACCTGTTCGGTATGTCTCCGCAGCCCTTACCCGTCGACGATGCCTTGGGCATGCTCCTTCGCGCACTCGGCATCGCGGATCAGCAGATCCCGGGCGACGTCGCCGAGCGTGCGTCCCTGTACCGCTCCCTGCTGCGCGACCGGCGCGCGCTGATCGTGCTCGACAATGCCGCCTCCGAGGAGCAGGTCCGGCCGCTGCTGCCGGGCGGTGGTGCGGGAAAGGCCCTGGTGACCAGCCGTCGCCTGCTGGCCGGTCTGGAAGGAGTGCGCAGACTCGCCCTCGGGCCCTTGCCCCCGCTGGAAGCCACCATGCTGCTGACCGGAATCCTGAAAGATCGCGGCGCCCCGGACGAAGAATCGGCCGTCGGGCGGCTCGCGCAGTTGTGCGGTGGTCTGCCGCTCGCGCTGCGGATCGCCGGAAATCGGCTGGTCAGCCGGCCCGGCTGGAACGCCGCCGATCTCGCCGCCCGGCTGACGAACGAGGAGCGCCGCCTGGACCAGCTCAGCGCCGGCGACCTCAAGATCGCCACCGCGTTCGGGTTGTCCTACGAGCAGCTGGCCATCTCGACGCGACGCCTCTTCCGCCGCCTCGCCCTGGTTCCTGGCCGTGACTTCGACGCCGCTCTGGCCGCCGTGGCGGGCGGCACATCGATCGAGGAGGCATGGAACGCCCTCGACGAACTCGTCGACCTCGGCCTGCTGCAGGACAACACGTCGGGGCGCTACCGCTTCCACGACCTGGTCCGGCTGTTCGCCCGCGACCGGCTTCGCAAGGAGGAGACCACGGCCGAGTGCGACGCGCTCAGCGTGACGCTGACGTCGTGGCTGCTGTCGACGGCCACGACCGCCGGGCGGTGGTTCGAGCCCGGGTACGGCGATCCCGGCCAAGCCGCCCCCGACGCCGCCGAGCTGTCCTCCGCGGAGAAGGCCGACCACTGGCTGCGCGTGAACGCGGACAACTGGCTGGGCGCGTTACGTCACGCGACGAGCATCGGCCGGTTCGACGTCGTCCTCGACTGCGCCGAGTCGATGGACTGGTTCTCCGACCGGTGGATGCACGCGCCGCTCTGGTACGAGGTGTTCACCCTCGGTGCCGAGGCCGCCGCCGCCCTGGGCGACCCTGCCAGGCAGGCCGTGCAGCTGAACATGCTGGCCTGGGCTCATCTGCTGTCGCGAGACGACCCGGAGGCCACACTGCGCTACACGGCCCAGGCGATGGACCTGGCGACCCGCAGCGGTGCCTCGATCCAGATCGCCTTGGCCCACCACCATGCGGGGGGCGCGCTTCGGCGGCTCGGGCGCCTCGACGAGGCCATCGCGTCGGAAACCCGGGCGGCGGAGTTACACAGGTCCAACGGCGACATGGACCGGTACTGCCACTCTCTCGGCGCCATCGGCACCTGCCTGCGCGACGCCGGGCACCACGCCGAGGCACTGGAGCGCTACCTCGGCCTGCTGGCTCTGCTGAACGACGACCGCTCGGGGGTGACGCCGAGCGTCGTGGCGATCATCCGGCCGATCGCGCTGGCCCGCGTCGGCGACTGTCTGGGACTGCTCGGCCGCCGGGCCGAGGCGATCCTCAAGCTCACCGAGGCGATCAGCCTCATGGAGCAGGGGCAGTTGCCCGTCCCGCAGGCCCGCTCCCTGGAGACACTGGCGGTCCTGCTGGCCGAGGAGGACCGGATCGGGGAGAGTCGCCGTGCCTACGCGCGGGCGGCCGAGGTGTACCAGGCCGTCGGCGACGCCGAGGCGAGCGGCCGCTGCCGGAGCCTGGCGACCGCCGCGCCCTGACGGTTTCCGCGCCACTTCTGCGTCCTGTTCTGCGTGGCCTGACCACGCGCGCGCGACTTGGATGGAGAGCGTCAGGGACAGGCGCCGGGCCTGTCCGTCCAGGTCAGGAGCGACCATGACCGCTGTCGGGAACATCGTGCTCGTGCACGGGGGCTTCGTGGACGGATCCGGCTGGCGGGGCGTCCACGACGAGCTGACCAGGGATGGACTCCGCGTCCACGTCGTGCAGAACCCGACGCTGTCGCTGGAGGACGACGCCGCGGTGACCCGCCGGGTGTTGGACGGCCTCGATGGTCCAGCCGTCCTGGTCGGCCACTCCTACGGCGGGGTCGTCATCAGCGAGGCCGGCACCCACCCCAACGTCACGTCGCTGGTGTACGTCGCCGCGTTCGCCCCCGACAGGGGTGAGTCGGTCGGCACCCTCATCGCCGCCGCACCCCCTGGCGCGCCGGCGCCGCCCATCCTGCCCGCGGTGGAGGGCTTTCTCCTCCTCGACCGTGACAGGTTCGCCGCCGCGTTCGCCGCCGACCTGCCCGGCCGGGTGGCCGCGTTCATGGCGGACTCCCAGGTCCCGTGGGGCGTGGACGCTTTCGGCGGGCCGGTCACCGAACCGGCCTGGCGGCACAGGCCCAGCTGGTACCTCATCGCGACCGAGGACCGGATGATCCCGCCGCCGGCTCAGCACAGGATGGCCGAGCGTGCCGGGGCGAAGGTCGTCGAGGTCATCGGCAGCCATGCCGTCCACGTCTCCCAGCCCGCCGTGGTCGCCGACCTCATCCGTGAGGCCGCCGCCTGACGACGTCCGCCCTCGCGCGGGAGGCCAGGCCATGTTCTTCCCGCCGGCCTGGGAGCCCTCGCCGCAGCACAGATCGCGGCCGCCGCATGCGAGCCGCCCAGAACACGGACACCCGCAGCACTGAACGCATCAGTGAAAGGCCGGAATCCTCATGACCCGCGTTTCCGAAGAAAGCGCGATATCCGACCGCAGGAACGCCGCCCCGGCGGATTTCGCCGCTGCGCAAGACCGGCCCGGTCAGAAGCGACCTGTCAACGGGCCTGACAGTGGGCTCGCTGGACGGGACCTCTGGCGCAGGCAATCATGGCCATATATGCCAGCGAACCCGCCAGGAAGATCACTTTTCGGGCGAGAGTCCGAACAGCGGCGTCTCCGCGAGTTCGTGGACGGCGTCCACACCAGCGGCGGGGCGTTGCTGGTGCGTGGCGAGGCGGGGATCGGAAAGTCGGCCCTGTTGCTGGACACGGCGGAGATCGCGGCCGCGCGTGGCATGCGCGTCCTGCGGACGGCCGGTGTGGAATCAGAGACACACATGCCCTTCGCCGGCCTGCATCAGGTACTGCTTCCGCTTCGTGCCGAGATCGGAAAACTGCCCGCTCCGCAGCGCGACGCGCTGGGAGCGGCGTTCGGCTTGACCGACGCCCGGGTGCCGGACCCGTTCCTCATCGCCCTGGCTGCGCTGAATCTCCTGGGCGAGGCCGCCGTCCGCTCGCCCGTCCTGTTCCTCGTCGAGGACGCTCACTGGCTGGACCGTGCCAGCGCCGACGTGCTCGCGTTCGTCGCGCGGCGGCTGGACTCCGAACCGATCGTGCTGTTGGCCGCGATACGCGACGGTTTCCAGAGTCCTCTCGACAGGGTGGGGCTGCAGGAGTTGCTCCTCGATCGGCTCGACGACACCGCCGCGACCGCCCTGCTGGACGCCCACAGCCCCGCCCTGGCGCCGACGGTGCGCGCACGGTTGCTGCGGGAGGCGGCGGGAAATCCGTTGGCCCTCGTCGAACTGCCGATCGCCTCGGACACGCGGGACGGGAAGGGGCCCCTGCCGCCGGGATGGCTCCCGCTGACCACCCGGCTGGAGCAGGCTTTCACCGCCCGCATGTCGGGATTGTCGCCGACCCTTCGGACCTTGCTGCTGGTGGCCGCGCTCAACGACAGCACCGCTCTTTCCGAGACCCTCGACGCCACTGCGCTGATCACCGCTGTAGCGGTCACGGCAGACGATCTGGCTCCCGCTGTCAGCGTACGGCTGATCGACGTGCACGAAGCCGGGGTGTCCTTCCGGCACCCGCTCATGCGCTCGGCGATCTACCAGGGGGCGAGCATCTCCCAGAGGCACGCGGTGCACGCCGCCCTGGCCGACGTCCTCATCGGCCGGCCCGACCGTCGCCTCTGGCACCGCGCGGCATCCACCCCCAGACCGGATGAGAGCATCGCCGCCGAGCTGGAGACCGCGGCCAAAGGCGTGCGACGCCGAGGCGACCTGTTGTCGGCCGTCGCGGCGCTGGAGCACGCGGTCAGGCTCAGCGAGAATCCCGCTCACCGGTGTGAACGGCTTGTGCGGGCCGCCGAGTACGCGGCTGAGATGGGACGGCGCGACATCGTCGTGCGGCTGCTGGGCGAAGGCGAGCGGCTGCGGCCTTCGGCCCGGCAGCGGGCCCGTATCGTGTGGATCCGTGAGAACTTCGAGGACGGCATCCGTGACGACAGCGAGGCAGCGCACTCACTGGCCGACCTCGCCGAGAGCATGGCGGCGCAGGGAGACGTCGATCTCGCGCTGAAACTCCTGTCCAGTGCGGCCTTGCGATGTTTCTGGGCTCATGCCGACGAGGAGTCACGGCAACGCGTCGTCACCGTGGCCGAGGGCCTGCCCGTCGACGATATGGACGGGCGGTTGCTGACGGTCTTGGCGTTCGCGGCTCCCATCGAGCGTGGCAAGGTCGTGATCGAGCGATTACGCCACCTGGCCGCCCACCCGGCCGACGGCAGGCCGGTGGCAGGACTGCTCGGCAGTTCGGCGTTGATGGTGGGGGCATTCGACCTGTCAGAGAAGTTTTGCGCCGCGTCGCTACCGGCCCTGCGCGCACAGGGCCGGCTCAGCCTCCTGGCACGAGACCTCGGGGCACAGGCATGGAGCGCGGCCCGGCTGGCCGACCTGAGCGTGGCCATTCCCGCTGCCGAGGAGGCCGCCCGTCTGGCGCACGAGACATCCCAGCCGCTGATGCACGCCATCGCTCAGGCCTCGGGCGCGGTGCTCGCCGCGCTACGCGGCGAACAGGATCGGGTGGAGAGCCTCGCGGCGGCGGCCGAGCAGGTGGCCCTGCCCATCGGAGCCCGCCCCGTACTGGCCACGGTACAGCTCGCGCGCGGGCTCGCCGCGCTGGGCGAAGGACGTTACGCCGACGCCTTCGACCAGCTGCGAAGAATGCACGACCCCGCCGATCCGGCCTTCCACCTGGCGCTACGCTGCTTTTCCATCGCCGAACTCGCAGACGCCGCGGCGCACAGCGGCCAGAACCACGCGGTCGCCGGCATCCTCCGGGAAATGGAGACGGTGGCGCTCACCACACCGTCGCCGTCCCTGCACGCCGACCTGCGCCACGCGCGGGCCGTGCTGGCCGACGAGGCGGTGGCAGGACCCTTCTTCGATGCCGCGCTCGGCGCCGACCTGCGGCGATGGCCCTTCGTGCGGGCCCGGGTGCAGCTGGCGTACGGGGAATGGCTGCGGCGTCGGCGGCGTACGGCCGAGTCGCGGGCGCCCTTGCGGATGGCTCGCGAGACGTTCGACGCCTTGGGAGTGATCCCCTGGAGCGAACGAGCGCGCCAGGAGCTGAGGGCCTCGGGCGAGAGCAGCCACAGTCGCAGCAGCGAAGCGCGCGACGTGCTGACCCCGCAGGAACTCCAGATCGCCCAGATGGCGGCCGACGGCCTGACGAACCGGGAGATCGGCGAGAAGCTCTACCTGTCTCACCGAACCGTCAGCTCCCACCTCTACAGGATCTTCCCCAAGCTGGGGGTCACCTCACGATCGGCTCTGAGCACAGCGCTACGTGTATCGGCCCCACCTCACCGCCTGCTCGGGTGACGCTCGGTGACACAGTCATGTGACGCTCGCGAGGCGCGCACGGGACTTCCTACGGTGAGGCCATGACAGCAGAGAGATCCTTCAAGAACGGCAGCACGCCGACCGTCGTCCTGGTCCACGGCGCCTTCGCGGACGGGTCGAGCTGGTCGGGCGTGATCGCCGAACTTCAGGATTCCGGGATACCCGTGACCGCGGTGGCCAACCCGCTGCGCGGCCTGGCCACCGACGCCGCCTACCTCACCGGCGTCGTCGCCGCGATCGACGGTCCGGTCCTGCTGGTGGGCCACTCCTACGGCGGTGCGGTCATCACCTGGGCCGGAACACGACCGGGCAACGTGGTTGGGCTGGTCTACGTGACCGCCTTCGCGCTGGAGGCGGGGGAGAGCCTGCTGGACGTCACGGGCCACTTCCCCGGCAGCCTGCTGGGCCCGGCGCTGCGGCCGGCCGTCTTGCGCGCAGCCGACGGGGAGGAGACCGTGGAGTTGTTCCTCAGGGACGAGCGGTTTCCCGCGGTGTTCGCCGCCGACCTGCCCGGGCCCTTCACCTCGGTGGCGGCCGCCGCGCAACGCCCCATCGCGGCTACGGCGTTCGAGGACAGCTCTCCCGACGCGAGCTGGAAGATTCTCCCGTCCTGGTACGTCGTGGCGACCGCCGATCAGGCGATCCATCCCGCCGCCCAGCGTTTCATGGCCCGGCGCGCCGGGGCCGAGACCATCGAGGTCGACGCGTCACACGCGATCGCGCTGTCGCGACCGGCAGCCGTGGCCGACCACATCCGCACCGCCGCGACCACGACCACGACCGGGGCGGTCAAGCACACCCATCCGGCATAACAGCCCTGTTCCCAAGGAGCCACACCCCATGACCGCACCGACCGTTCCCGTCATCTTCATCCACGGCCTCTGGCTGCACGCCACCTCCTGGTCCTCCTGGATCGAGCTGTTCACGACCGTCGGCTACGACGCGACGGCCCCTGGCTGGCCGGGCGACGGCGAAAGCGTCGAACTGTCCCGCAAGAACCCCGAGAGCATCGCCGACCATGGCATCGACGACGTCGTCGCCCACTACACAGAGATCATCAACGCTCTGGGCGTCAAGCCGATCCTGATCGGCCACTCCTTCGGCGGCATGATCGCCGAGAAGCTGCTCGGGCAGAACCTGGCCAGAGCCGCGATCGCGATCGACGCCGCGCAGATCAAGGGGGTGCTGCCGCTGCCGCTGTCGGCGCTGCGCTCGACCCTGCCGGTGTTCAAGAACCCGGCCAACAAGCACCGGGCGGTCTCCCTCACCCTCGACCAGTTCACCTACGCGTTCGGCAACGCCATCCCGCCTCAGGAAGCCGCCGAACTGTACGAACGCTGGACCATCCCCGCCCCGGGCAAACCGCTGTTCGAGGTCGCCGCCGCCAACTTCTCCCCTCATTCGCCCGCCAAGGTCGACACCGGCAACAACTCCCGGGGACCGCTGCTCCTGATCGCCGGTGGCAAGGACCACACCGTCCCCGAGACCGTCACCAAAGCGACCCTCAAGCAGTACCGAGACTCCACCGCGATCACCGACTTCCAGGATTTCCCCGACCGCGGCCACTCCCTGACCATCGACCACGGCTGGCGTGAGGTGGCCGACGCCTGTCTGGCCTGGCTCACCGCGAACAACCTCTAGACGAGCCGAAAACGATCCGCGACGCTGCCTTCGTCACCCGTCAACGTCGAGGTCGACCTGGCCACCGCCGCGGGCCCGGCCCGCCTCGTCGCCGCCGCGCCGGCGCAGCTGAACCTTCACACCCTCCTGCCGGCCTTCGAAGTTCTGTGAAGCGGGACTCAGGCGGCTCGGTCGGCGGCTTCCAAGGACTCGATGAGCTGGGTTCGGGCTCGCGCCACCCGGGAGCGCACCGTGCCGATCGGGCAGCCGATCAGCAGGGCGGCCTCGGCGTAGGGCACGCCGACGACCTGGGTGAGCACGAACGCCTCCCGCCGCTCGCGGGGCACCTTGGCCAGCAGGTCGGCCAGAGCCACCTGATCCTCGCAGCCTGGTAGCCCGACGGGTTGACGGCGTTCGGCGACGCCCTGCCAGTCGACGAGATCGGCGACTACGGGGCGGCGGGACGCGGACCGGAACCGGTCGACGACGACCCGCCGGGCGATGGACAGCAACCAGGTCCTGGCCGAGGAGCGGCCCGCGAAGTGGGGCAGGCTGCGCAGGACGCGTACGAACGTCTCCTGGGTCAGGTCTTCGGCCGGCGCGCTCCCGGCCAGATGGGCGACGAACCTGCGGACCTCGGTGTAGACCGCGCGGGTGAAGGCCTCGACGTCCGCGGGCGCTCCCGAGCGCGCGGTCAGCGCGAGCAGCGTCAAATCGTCATCGGGACACGTGGTGACGTCGTGGTCGGCAGTGGGTTGATCGCACGTGGCGGAAATCATGGTG
Source organism: Streptosporangium sp. NPDC049078 (assembly GCF_040648855.1). NCBI lineage: Bacteria > Bacillati > Actinomycetota > Actinomycetes > Streptosporangiales > Streptosporangiaceae > Streptosporangium > Streptosporangium sp. NPDC049078. The sequence continues at coordinate 185,532 of NZ_JBEZEL010000010.1, read as the reverse complement.
ATCGTTCCTCGGGTCACGGTGCAGAACGGATACACGGGTCGAAGGCGCGGCCCCGGAGGGGCCGGCCATGACAGGGATCGGGAAGAGGGCGGCCGGACAGCGCGAATGCCGAGGCGGAACGCGGAAGCGGGATCGGGGCGCGTGGCCGGACCGATCGGGTTTCGTGTTCGCGGCGAGAAGGGGGATGGGCATGGGCCTGCTCCGGCCTGCGGTGAGGGGTACGGCCTGTGAATTCGGGCACGACGGCGGCCGAACGGACACGGGTCCGCCCGGGAGGGCATCGTGAGGAGACGGAACCGCCTTCGAACGAAGGTCGGTCCGTGATGGGGGAGCGGTTCAGCTACGGATCGACAGCGGCGGGGCGCGTCCGCTGAGCGCGTACCGCAACAGCGCCGAGCGCAGCAGCGGCGGTGCGGGGGAGGCGGTGAGCCAGGGGCGGGCGGGTTCTGCAGTCCGGTCGCACCGGACTGTCAGCAACCGTAAAACCCGGACGGCGAGGCGGCGCAGCACCGCCCAGAGCGCGGCCTCGCCGCGCGCCAGCCACCAAGCGGCCAGCGCTGCGGCCCAGGCGTGTGTCGCCACCATGCCCAGGCCGGGCACCAGCCCAGAACCGGAATGCGCGTGTCCGCCGGTCTCGGCCAGTGGCGTGATGAGGTGAACGGCGGAGAAGAGCAGGTGCAGCGCCACCTGCGTGGCCGCCAGCAGCGGCCAGATCACCGCCAGGCCGCGCTCGGTGCCGGTCGCGGGCAGCGCCGTCAGGAACGCCAGCGCCAGAGCTCCCGCCGCCGGCGCGGAGACGACGCCGCCGCCCACGATATGGGCGAGCGCGCCCAGCCCCAGGCACACCACGGCGAAGACCGCGGCGCGGGCCAGGCGGAGCGTCGGGTGCGCGGGCGTGCTCAGTGGATCACTCCGCACCGCCGCCGGGACGGCCCCGGCGCGAGATCAGCGACCAGGTGCCCGCGCCGATCAGCGTGAGCGCGACCAGCGCGATCCAGGTCCAGCCCGGCAGCCCCTCGGAAGCCTGCCGGTCGTCGGCCGCGGAAACGGGGGCGTCGGCCACGGCGGAGGTAGGAGATGTCGGGGCGGGTGAGGAGGGCTGCGCGTCCGCCGAAGGAACGGCGGAGGTGTCCGACTCCGACATCGGCGTGCGGGAGGGGATGGCAGACGGGGTTGCCGGGGCGGTCACGGTGAAGGGGATCTCCCCTTCGATCGGGTGACCGTCGGAGGAGACCACCCGCCAGGCGATCACATATCTGCCTGCGGGCAGCGGCTCGGGAACGTCGGAGGTGACCGTGTCGCCCGCGCCCTTCGCCTTGCCGATGTCGATGACCACATCGCCCGCCGTGCGCAACGCGACCGTGGGGAAGCGCATCCGGGAGCTGAACTCCAACTTGATCCGCTCGACCGCCGAGACCTTGGCACCCTTGGCCGGGGAGCTGCTCTTGAGGCGGTCGTGGGCGAGTGCGGCGGGGGCGAATGGGGTGCTGAGCAGGACGAACAGGGCGCAGCACAGTGTGGTGACAACGGTCGTGCGGACGGATCGCGGCAGGGATGCCATGGTGGGCTCCGAAAAAGGACCTTTCGTCGCGCCCTCGATACGGGCCGACGAGAACGGAAGAGACGCCTCCGGCGAAACACAAGAGAGGAGGACATCATGGTCACGGGGGCACGCCGCCCGCCGGACCCTTTCTTCCGAGGTCCCTCAGCCGGCGTGTCGCGGCACGGGCGGACCGCGCCGCCGCAGCACCGGTGAGATCTCCCAGCCGCCGTACGGCCGAACCTCTGCGGCCGGGACGGCCCGCCACACCGGTGCCGCCACCTCGACGGGGACGGCGAACAGCAGCCGGATCAGCGGCCTGGGCCCGCCGTACAGGCGGATCATCAGCCACAGCGCGCTCTCACCCCGGTGCAGCCACCAGCCGGTGCCCAGCGCCACCACCAGATGGACCACCGTCATGCCCAGCGCGGAATGGCCGTGCTCGGCGGGCGACATCACGTGCGAGGCGGGCGCGGCACGGCCGAACAGCTCGTGCAGCAGGATCTGCGCGCCGATGGTCGCGCCGAGCACGGCCTCCACCCCGCGTTCACGCCCGTTCAGCGCGTACGCCACGCAAAAAGCGATCAACGCGCCGAGAACGGCCAGGTGCGGGGGGATCAGGCCACCCCCGGCCAGGGCGTGGCCGCCCGCGGAGACCACGAGGCACATCGTCGCGAAGACGACGGCTCGCGGCACGCGCAGCGCCGACGCCGGAGGGGTCACGAACGACATCCTGTCAGGCGGGTAGCCCGCCGAGAAGACCGGGACCGTGGATCATGTCATCGGCCGTCGCTGCCTGGGGCGCACACCTCATGTCCGGAGATACGCGGATGGGCGGTCCGGCGGTTCACCCGGGGTATGTCCGGCGCTCCGCGCCGGACATACCCACGAAGCCGACGCCGGTCGAGGCGGGAGCGGCTCCCGTGGACTGTGCCGGCCGGCGGCCCGTCGCCACAGGAGCCCGCGAAGGTCGTTCAGGGTCTGCGGCCGTGGAAGGTACGGCGCAGGTCTTTCACCCAGGCGTCGGGGTTCTCCCAGGGGATGAAGTGGCCGCCGTGGTCGTGGGCGTTGACGTTGACGTGGTTGAACCAGTCGCCCTGCGGGCCGGTCTTGAACGCCTGGACGCGCTCGGCGGCGGTATGGATGCCGGGAGGGTTCTCGTACGTGACGAAGGTAAGACCGACCGGGGCCTGCACGACCGGGGTGCGGTCGTGGGCGGGGGCCCAGGGGTAGCGGTTGGCGTTGGCGTAGTAGCGCATCGACGTGGCGATGGAGTTGTTCACCCAGTAGATCGTGGCGTGGGTGAGCAGGTCGTCCCTGGTGAAGACGGTTTCGACGTCGCCGCCGTTGTCGCTCCAGGCGTTCCAGCGCTCCAGCAGCCAGGCGAGCAGTCCGGCGGGGGAGTCGCTCAGCCCGTGGGCCAGGGTGGCGCCGTCGAGCATGTGCACGGCGAGGTGGGACGCCCAGCGATGGTCCAGCTCGATGATGCGGGCGCGGATGTCCGCGGGCTGGTCGTCGGTGAGAGGCTGGTTCCGGGCGAAGTTCCAGGCCCGGGGGCCGGTGAAGAAGCCGAGCGGCAGCCCGGAGCCGATGTGGATGCCGTACAGCTCGTCGGCGTACTTGTGGCCGAGCTGGCTGGTGACGATTCCGCCGATGTCGCAGCCTCCGGCGGCGTACTTCTCATACCCCAGGGTCTCGGTCATCAGGGTGTGCCAGAGGTCGGAGACCTTCCAGAAGTTGACGTCGGGAAAGCCGGTGAGCGGGCCGGGGAAACCGAAGCCGGGCAGAGACGGCACGATGACGTCGAAGGCGTCGGCGGGGTCACCGCCGAACGCGGCCGGGTCGGCGAGCGGATCGATCACCTTCGACCAGTGCCAGAACGTCCACGGCCAGCCGTGGGTGAGGATCAGCGGGATCGGACGGGGGCCGCGGCCGGCCTTGCGCATGAAGTGCACCGGGACACCGTCGACGCTCACTTGGTAGTGGTCGTGGACGTTGATGGCGGCCTCGGCCTTGCGCCAGTCGTAGCCGTCCCGCCAGTAGGCGACCAAGTCACGGAGATAGCCGTCGGGGACGCCGTAGGACCAGTCCTCGTTCCCCTCGTCCAGCGGCGGACGGGTCAATGCGAGACGGGCGCGCAGGTCATCGAGGGCCTCGTCGGACACGTGGATCGCAACGGGCTTCAGCGGGAAGACGTCCTGGGTGCTCATCGCGTGGTTCCTTCCTCTGACATCAACTATTTGGGACATTGAATCGGTCACGGGGCGGTCGCCGCTCAGGCACCCCGATCGGATCCACCCGTGCGGACGAGCCGAGAACAGGAGGGTCAGCGGGCCAGCAGGCCCCGGATCACCGCCGCGATCTCGTCGGGTGCCTCTTCGGCCATGAAGTGCCCCGCCCGGGTCAGCCGGTGGTCCAGGTCCGGCGCCCATGCCTTCCACACGCCGGCGGCGTCGTAGCCCAGCCGCGCACCCCAGTCCTGCTGGACGACCGTCACGGGCATGGCCAGCTGCGACCCGGCGTCCAGGTCCGCCTGGTCGTGCAGGACGTCGATGCCCGCCGAGGCCCGGTAGTCCGCGACGATCGACGGCACCGCCGCGGCGCTCGCCCGCAGGTATTCGGCACGCACATCCTCCGGCATGGCGGCCGGGTCGTTGGCCCAGGCGTCGAGGAAGGAACCGAAGAACGCGTCCGCGCTGCCTGCGATCATCGTCTCCGGCAGGCCCGGCGGCTGCGCCATCAGGAAAAGGTGGTAGCCGACCGCCGCCGAGACGCCGTGCAGGACGTTCCACATGTCGAGCGTCGGCACGATGTCGAGGATGCCCAGGTGCGTGATGGTCTCAGGATGGTCCAACCCCGCCCGGAAGGCGACCAGGGCGCCCCGGTCGTGGCCGACGAGGGCGAAACGCTCGTGCCCGAGCGCCGCCGCTAGGGTCACGACGTCGGCGGCCATGGCGCGCTTGGCGTACACGTCGGGGTCGGTGGCCGCCGGCTTGTCGCTGGCGCCGTAGCCTCGAAGGTCAGGACAGATCACCGTGTGCTCGTCGGCGAGTCGCTCGGCGACGTGTCGCCACATCAGGTGGGTCTGAGGGAAACCGTGCAACAGCACGACCGGGCTGCCGCTGCCGCCGACAGCGGTGGCCAGCTCAACGCCGTCCGCGCCGGGCAGGCGAATGTGATCGAAGCCGGGAATGGTGAGCGTCATGAGGGGCCGTCCTTTTCTGGTGGGGAACTGACCCGATCAGCCTGGGCGACGGCGATCAGCAGCCGATCAGTGCGGTTGGGCGCGGCCGACCCCCGGCAGGGAGGATGGGGGCATGCGAATCGACGTGCTCGGCGCCGTGCGGGCGCTCCGCGACGACGGCAGCCCGGCCGACCTGGGCGGGCCTCGCCATCGTGAGGTGCTCGCCAGGCTCGTCGCCGCCGAGGGGCGGATGGTGACCACCGACACCCTCGTCGACGATCTGTGGACCGATCCACCGGCCCGCGCCGTGGGCGCTTTGCGGACGTTCGTCGCCGCGTTGCGCCGCGCCCTCGAACCCGATCGGCCGCCGCGCAGCCCGCCGCGCGTGATCGTCACCGAAGGTCCCGGCTACGCGCTGCGCCTGTCACGCGAGGAGGTGGACGTCCACCGGTTCCAGGACGCCCTGGCCCGCGCCCGCCGCACCCCCGACGCGGTGGCCGACCTCGACGCGGCGCTCGCGGCCTGGCGCGGACCCGCCTACGCCGATGTGCCCGGCTCCCCATGGGTGCGGCGCGAGCGGACCCGGCTGGAGGAACTGAGGTTGGAGGGGGTGGAACTGCGCGCCCGCATCCTCCTCGACTCCGGGGAAGGGGCCGATCTCGTCGCCGAACTGGGTGCTCACGTCGCCGAACATCCGTGGCGCGAGCCGGCCTGGGGGCTCCTCGCCCGCGCGCTGTACCGCGCGGGCCGCCAGGCCGACGCGCTGGCCGCACTCCGCCGCGCCCGCACGATGCTCGTCGACCAACTCGGACTGGACCCCGGTGCCGATCTTCAGCGCCTGGAGACGGACATCCTCCGCGGATCCGCGCTCCTCGAAGGCGCGCGCACCGCGTGGACCGGTCCCGGTGCCCGGCTCGGCCCGCGCACCACCGTGAATCTGGCCCGCACCCTCGCACTGGCGGGTGGCGACGCCCTCATCCACTCGCGGCGCGACCGCCTCGCCGCCATCCAGGCGGCGGAACGCACGGGAGACCTCTTTCTGACCGCCCGGATCATCGGCGCCTACGACGTGCCCGCCATCTGGAGCCGGGCCGACGACCCCGAACAGTCCCGCGCCGTCGTCACGGCCGCCGAGCGCACCCTCACCGCACTCGGCCCCGACGGTCCCCCCGACCTGTCGGGCCGCCTGCTGGCCACGATCGCCGTCGAGAGCCGCAGCGCCGATCTGTCCGGGGCCGAGCTGAGACGCGCGCACCAGGCGGCGCTGCGGGCCGAGGCGCTGGCACGGGACCTGGCCGATCCGGCCCTGCTGGCGTTCGCGCTCAACGGGGTCTTCCTGCAGTCCTTCACCCGCCCCGGACTCGCGACGGTACGAGACGGGATCGGCGCCGAGATCCTCGACCTGGCCACCCGGCACGAGCTGCCGGACTTCGCCGTACTCGGCCGGCTCATCCGCCTGCAATCCGCCTCGGCCCTCGGTGATCTCGACGCCGCGACCGCCCACGCCGAGGCCGCCGAACAGCTCGCCGCCACCACGGAGGCGCCCCTCGTCGCCGTCCTCACCCGGTGGTTCAGTGCCCGGGCCACGGCCGCCCGCAGCACCGAACCCGGTGGGCCGAGCGCCGCCACGGCCGCAGCGCACTACCGCGCCTGCGAGGACGCCCTCCTTGCGGCCGGAATGCCGGGGCTGCACCGCGGCCTGTTCCCGCTCGCCCTGCTGGGGCTGCGCCTGCTGCACGACCGGCCCGCGCCCGTTGACCCGCACCTCGACTGGGGTCCGTACCGGCCCTGGGCACGCCCCCTCGTGCTGCTCGCCCAGGACCGGGGCGAGCAGGCCCGTACCGCCCTCGCCGCGGTGCCCGAACCGCCGCGTGACCACATGCAGGAGGCCATGTGGTGCCTGACCGCCCGCGCCGCCGTACACCTCGGCGAGCGCGAAATCGCCGCGCACGCCGCGGCGGCCCTGAGCGGTGCCCGCGCGGAACAGGCCGGCGCCGCCAGCGGGATGCTGACCCTGGGCCCGGTGTCGCGGTATCTGGCCGAGGCGAAGGCATGCGCCGAAGCGAGGTAGGCGAAGACGATCCGCCTATGACCCCGGTTCAGCAGGGATCTTCGACTCGGTTCAGGAACGCGGCATCGGGAGCTTGCATCTCAAGCCGCTTGAGGTCGCATAGTGGGCGTCGTGGACACGAACGAGCTGTATGCCATCGGGGATGTCGCCCGGCGGACCGGCCTGAGCGTCAGCGCCGTCCGGTACTACGCGGACGCCGGTGTCGTCACGCCGACCGCCGGCACGTCGGCCGGCCACCGCCTGTACGACGTGTCGGCCATCGCCCGGCTGGAACTGGTCCGGACGCTACGGGAACTCGACGCCGGCCTGGACGAGATCCGGCGGGTGCTGGCCGGCGAGGCGACGCTGCGCGAGCTGGCCGCCACCCACCTGGCCCTGCTGGCACGGCAGGAGGCACGGCTGCGCAGCCGTCGCGCGGTGTTGTCGACCATCCTGCGACAGGACTCCACGGCCGAGCAGGTCACGCTGATGCACAAGCTCGTCGGCATGCCGGACGAGGAGCGCGACCGGCTGATCGACGAGTTCTGGACGGAGGTCTCCACCGGCTGGGAGCCGCCGGAGCGGATGGTCGAGTGGTGGCGGGCGGTCCGGCCTGAGCTGCCAGAACATCCCAGCGCGGCCCAGCTGGAGGCGTGGATCGAGCTGGCCGAGATGGTCCGGGACGCCGAGGCCCGGAAGGCCGTGCGCCGTGAGCTGCACGAGGTGTGCACCACCGGGGCCGGACCGCTGATGACCTCGTCGCCGATGCTGGACAGCCTGGAGGCGGCCACGCCGATCGGCCAGGCGGCGATGGACGCGGCGCGGGAGCGGGTGCCGCCGGACTCGCCGCGAGGGCTGGAGATCGCCGATCGATGGATCGGGTGGCTGACCGGCATTTTCGCGACACCGGACAGCCCCGGGATGCCGGACACGCCCGAGTTCCGGATCCAGACGGCCGACCACATGCTGGTGGCCGCGGAGTGGGACCGCACGCCACCGGAGCCGGAGGGGCCGCTCGACCGGTACATGGCGCTGGTCACCGCCGTGAACAACGCGCCAACGGAGCGGTTCCCGTACGAATGGCTCGCCGCGGCACTGCGCGCGTCCGCCCCACCGGCTCGCTGATCACTTCGCCCCGAAGCCGCAGGCGCCTCGCGTCAGTTCTTGGAGGGCCGCTGTCTCCGGGAGCCGTCGGCCGCGAGCGGGAGGCCGCGCAGCGACAGGGCACTCGGCGGAGGCAGGGCCCCGTGAGCCGCCTCGGCACGGAACGACTGGAGCAGGTACGCCACCAGGCGCCGAGACGCGGCACCGTCACGCGGCAGCGCGGTGACCAGCCCGCAATGGGACAGCAGGGCCACGGCGAGGTCGGAGGGGTGGAAGTCGGCCCGCAGCGCGCCCGCTGCCTGGGCTCTGCGGACCAGGGTCATCAGGTCCCGCTCGGCCCGTTCCCGGGCCTGCGCGTGTTCCACCGTGCTGTCCGGGAAGGCCGCGACGAACGCGGCCGAGAACCCCTGTTCCTCCCGCTGAAGCTCGCAGGCCGTCTCGACCAGCCGCTGGAAGCCCCGCCAGGGGTCGGGGTCGGCCAGCGCCTCGGTGAGCGCTCGGGCGCAGGTCTCCATCTGCTGCGCGAACGCGGCCCGCACCAGGTCGTCCCGGGTCGGAAAACGCCGGTACAGCGTCGCGACGCCGACCCCGGCCCGTCGCGCCACGGCCGCCATGGGCGCGTCGATCCCGTGCTCGGCGAAGACCGCACGGGCGGCGACGAGGATGCGTCCCCGGTTGCGCCGGGCGTCGGCCCGCAGCCCCGGGCCCCCGATCCGAGAGGATTCCTCCACCACTGTCTCTCACCTCCGGCCTAAACGGACGGTGTCGTCCGGTTAAGAGCCTACGCTCGGGGCCAGCCCCCCGCACGGCCGCTGGTGACGAAGGTGAGAACGATGGACGACCGCACGATGAGAGCAGTGCTTTTCGACCGCTTCGGCGGCCCCGAGGTGTTGTACGTGGGCCGGGTACCACGCCCCGAACCGGCACCCGGCGAGGTACTCGTGCGGGTGCGCGCGTTCAGCGTCAACGGCGGCGAACTGGCGGCCCGTTCCGGCCGCCTCCGTCTCTTCACCGGACAGAAGTTCCCGCAACGCGTCGGGCTGGACTTCACCGGCGAGGTCGCCGCGCTCGGCGCCGATACCACGGGCGTCGCGGTCGGCGACCGGGTGTGGGGCGTCGTGGGCCGTACCGGATTCGGCAGCGCCGCCGAGTACGTGGCGGTCCGGGCCGAGCGGCTCGGCCGGGTCCCGGACGGACTGGATCTGGTGGCAGCCGCCGCGCTGCCGGTCGCGACCACGGCCATCACGGCGCTGCGCGACAAGGCGAGGCTGCGCCCCGGCGAACGACTGCTCGTACGGGGCGCAGCAGGTGGCGTCGGCAACGCCGCCGTCCAGCTCGGACGGGCATACGGTGCCGAAGTCACGGCCCTGGCCCGCGCCGCCAACCTCGACTTCGTCCGCACGCTCGGCGCCCACCACGCCATCGACCACCGGACCGTCCCGCCGGGGGAACTGGGCCTGTTCGACGTGGTCCTCGACACCGCGGGCACCGACCTGCGGTCCTTCCGGCGCCTGCTGACGCCCGGCGGACGCATGGTCGCCATCTCCTTCGACCTGACACGGCTCGCCGCCTCACTCGGCTACATCGCCGCCAGCGCCGTACACGGACGCGGCCGGGTGCGCTTCTTCAGCGGCAACCCCACGCGGGCGCTCTTCGACGACCTCGCCCGCCAGGCGGCGGACGGGGGACTGCGCCCCGCGGTGGACAGGTGCTTCCCGCTGGAGGAGACGGCGGCGGCACACCGGGCGCTGGAGGCGGGCGGGGTACGGGGCAAGTACGTGGTCAGGATCGACTGATCGTCACGATCGCAGAGGCTCCTCAGCCTTTCCGGGACGGGTTTCATCCTCCGGCTCGGTGAACCGCACGACTCGCTCCACCCATCCCCGATCGCTGCGGCAGGGCGAGCGGCACCCGTCGTGGCCTCCAGGCGACCGGGCGCGTAAGGGGGCTGAGAGTCTGGTGCGCGTGACAGTTGATGCGGTTGAGGAGTTCGAGCGGCATCGTTCGAAGCTGTTCGGGTTGGCCTATCGAATGCCGGGTTCGGCTGAGGAGGCCGAGGACGTGACCGTGTGGGTGGACGGTGGCGGCAGGGTCGGCGCCGCTCGGCGGCCCATCTCCGGTGTCTCCAAGGTGGCGCTACCTGGTGGGGTCGTTGAGCATCGCCGGTGAGGGGGGGCGGCTGTCGGCTACGGAGGTGAACGGCGCACCGGGACTGCTGGCCCGGGCCGGTGGGAAGCTGGTCGGCGTGCTGGTGCCGGAGACGTCGAACGGCCGGATCAGCGGGATTCGCATCATCGCCAACCCCGACAAGCTGCGGTCGTCACATTTCGAAGGTTCAGGTGGTGCCGATCGATCGGACGGCGTACCCGAGGTTCACGCGAGCCGTATCGGAGCGGGTCAAGATGTTTCCCCTGGCAATCGAGCAGACATTCGCCGAGCACCGCGGTCTGCTGCACGCCGTGGCCTACCGGGTGCTCGGCAGCGTCGCCGAAGCCGAAGATGTGGTGCAGGACGCGTGGTTACGCTGGAGTCGCGTCGATGTGGCGACCGTCGCGGACGCCGAAGGCTATCTGGTCAAGGTGGCCACCCGGCTGGCGATCGACCGGCTGCGCAGTGCACGCGTGCGGCGGGAGTCCTATGTGGGATCGTGGCTGCCCGAGCCGCTTCTGACCGATCCGGATGCCGCGCAGAACGTGCTGCTCAAGGAGTCGGTGTCGACCGCGATGCTGCTGGTGCTCGAGATGCTCTCCCCGGTGGAACGCGCGGTGTTCGTGCTCAGCGAGGCCTTCGGGTACGGCCACCACGAGATAGCGCACCTCATCGGGCGCAAACACGCGACAGTGCGTCAGATAGCGCTCCGCGCCAGGAAGGCGGTGGAGACGCGGCACCGACGCTATGACACCGATCAAGCGACCAGGCGGCAGGCCACCGAGCGGTTTCTGGCGGCCTGCCTTGGCGGCGACCTGAATGCCCTGATGGAGGTATTGGCGCCGGATGTGACCATGGTGAGCGACGGTGGCGGATTCACCGGCGCCCCTCGCAGGGCCATCCACGGCCGCGAGCGTGTGGCCCGCGCCGCCGTCGTCCTGTCGGCACGTCGGCCGTACGACTCGCTGGCGCAGATCTTCCAGGTAAACGACGGCCCGGGAATCATCATCCACTCGGGGCGCACACCGGTGCTGGCGGCCACCTTCCACCTGGCGAAGGGGAAAATCGAGGTGATCCACGTGGTCAGCAACCCGGAGAAGCTGACCGGCGTCGCGCTGTAACGCAGATCACACGGCGACGCGTCACTCCTCGGGCCGCCGTCTCGTCCGTGAGGCGATCAACCAGCCGATCGTTGTCACGGAAGAGGGAACAGCTTGATGTTCGCGGTCTATCTCACGGTCACACTTCTCGCTGCGGCGCTCTACGGTATGGCAGCCATCGCCAACCTCATCGGCCATGACTACCCCAAGAGCCAGGCGGACATGTTGGGCGTTCCCCGGTCCTGGATGCGCCTGTTGGGGGTGCTGCTGGCCGCCGGGGCGCTGGGGCTGCTGGCCGGAATCGCCGTACCGATCCTGGGCACGCTCGCCGCCGGCGGGCTCGTGCTGTACTTCCTCGGCGCATTCGCGGCACACCTACGGGCCAACGACCACCACTTCGCCCCCTGGAGCCTCTTCTTCTGCATGGCGGTGGCCGCCCTGGCCGTCAACCTGACGTGCCGCTGATTCATCACTTGGGCGAAGACATCGCCTCGACGCGGACGTCATGAGCGGCACCGACGGCATCCACCCGCGGACCCGGCAGATCACCGCCCCGGACGCACCGAAGGCCCGGTACCCGGGCATCGCGGGGCGGCGACGAACGGCCTGGTGGGCGCGCAGCCGTGCGCCAGGCCGGGGAACGGGCGGCTCCCATTACGGCGTAGCCGACAATTCCGATACCCAGGGTGGGGCAGGGAACTCGTCGTCAGGTGAAAGGCCCGTCACCGTCTCTGCTCCGGAGTCAGGACGCGTCGGGTCCGGTCCCCGGTCCAGGCCGCTTCGAGGATCGCGGTCAGGCTGGCGGTGTCGGTCGGGCCCGGATGGTTCTGGATCAAGCGGGTGACGCCACTGGCCATCTCCGCGAAGCGCGGGAGGTCGGCGCGTGCCACGCCGATGTCCGCCAAGGTGGCAGGGATGCCGATGTCGGCAAGGAGCCCGTCGAGCCAGGTGAGGAACGTATCCGCGGCCTCGGCATCGGAGGCGTCGGTCACGTCGAGCCCGCACGCCCCGGCGAGGACGGCCAACCGGTCGCCGATGGCATCCTTGGCCGCGTCCAGCGCGTAGGGCAGCAGCAGCCCGACGCCCAGGCCGTGCGGTGTGTGGGTGGCTGCGCCGATGGGGTACTGGAGGGCGTGCGGAGCCCCGTTGCCCGCGTGGGAGAACGCGAGCCCGGCCAGCATGGACCCATAGGACATGTCCGCGCGCGCGTCCTTGTCGCCTCCGTCCCTGACGGCACGGGGCAAGCTGCGGGCGATCCGCTCCGCGGCCAGGAGCGCGTAGTGATCGGTGATCGGGTTGCGGCCGAGGAAGACCTGCTCCACCGGGTCGCGAGGTGCGTGGGCCCGGGGCCGCGCGGTGTAGCTCTCCACCGCGTGGCAAAACGCGTCGATGCCGGAGTGGGCGGTGACGGTCGCGGGGCAGGTGTAGGTGAGCTCGGGGTCGACGATGGCGAAGTCGGGCACGATGTGGACACTGGAGACCCCCACCTTCAGCTCGCGGTCCGGGTCGGTCAGCACCGAGACGGGCGTGAGCTCGGAGCCGGTGCCTGACGTCGTCGGGACCGCGACGAGAGGAATCGTCGGCCCCGGCACCCTCGACTCGCCGTAGAAGTCGCGCGGCGTCCCACCGTGGCGCCGGATGACGCCGACGATTTTGGCGAGGTCGATCACCGTGCCGCCCCCGATGGCGAGGATCACGTCGGCGTCCACCTCTGCGGCGACCGAGACGGCCAGGGCGACATCGGTGAGTGGCACGTCCGGAGTCGCGTCGGCGAACACCCCGACGACTTCGACCTTCTCCCGCACTGCGGCCACGATCTCGGCCACGCCCGGCTGCCCCAGAAGAACCCGGTCGGTCACGATGAGGAGTCGCGAGCCGCACTCGGCCACCACTCGTGGGATGTTCTGCGCGACCCCTTCGCCCACTATCAGCTGGCGTGGTCCGCGGACGGTCTCAAGCATGTCAGTGCCTCTCTGGAACGTCGGCGGTGATTTGCTGGGCGGACGTCCAGGTCACCTGCGAGACCGGGACGGCGTCGGCAGGGTTGGCTGCCGGGTGGCGCAGGCGCGTGCCGGACTCCCGGATCCGGTCGTGCCCGGGCGCCCTCGGGTCCATCGCGATGCGGTGATCCTCGGCGGGCACCCGGAGCCGCAGGCCGGTCACGGTAGGTCGATCGCGGCGTAGGTGACGTCGAGGTACTCGAAGATGCCCTCGTGCGACCCCTCCTTGCCGATCCCGGACTGCTTCACGCCTCCGAACGGAGCCGACGGGTCCGAGATCAGGCCACGGTTGATGCCGATCATCCCCGTCTCCAGCCCTTCGGCGAACCGGAGCGCCCGCTGGAGGTCACGGGTGAAGACGTATCCGGCCAGGCCGTGCTCGGTGTCGTTGGCCTTCGCCATCACCTCGTCGTCGGACGTGAACGAGATGATCGGCGCCACCGGGCCGAAGATTTCCGCCTCCAGTATCTGCGCGTCTTCGGGCACGTCGACGAGGACCGTAGGCGGGTAGAAGTGGCCCGGCCCCTCCGGACGCTCGCCGCCCACCAGGACACGGGCGCCGCGATCGACCGCGTCGGCGACGAGCTCGTCGATCTTGGTGACCGAGGGCTCGTCGATCAGCGCCCCGACGTTCACGCCGTCGTCGAGACCGTGGCCCACCGAGAGTGCGGCCATCCGCTCGGCGAAGCGCGCCGTGAACTCCTCGCGCACCGGCTCCTCGACGTAGATCCGGTTGGCCGCGATGCAGGACTCCCCGATGTTGCGCATCTTGGCCACCATGGCACCGTCGAGCGCGACATCCAGGTCCGCGTCGGCACACACGATCAAGGCCGCGTTGCCGCCCAGTTCCATGGAGGTGCGCAGCACGTTGTCCGCCGCCTGTCGGAGCAGCACGCGCCCGACCTCGGTCGACCCGGTGAACGAAAGCTTGCGGGTCCGGCGGTCGGCCAGCAGTGCCGAGACCACCTTGCCGGAACGCTTTGTCGTCACGACGTTGACGACGCCCGGGGGAACGCCGACCTCCTCCATGATGCGGGCCAGGAACAGCATGGTGAGTGGCGTCTGGGCCGCCGGCTTGGTGATCGTCGTGCAGCCCGCCGCCAGCGCAGGAGCGATCTTGCGGGCACCCATGGCCAGCGGAAAGTTCCAGGGCGTCACGAAGACGCACGGTCCGACCGGCTTCGGTACGGTGAGGATGCGATATCCACCGGCGGGAGCGGTGTTGTAGCGTCCCTCGACGCGCACCGCCTCCTCGGCGAACCAACGGAAGAACTCGGCGCCGTAGGCCACCTCTCCGCGAGCCTCGGCGAGCGGCTTGCCCATCTCGAGCGTTATCAGCCGGGCGACCTCCTCGGATCGCTCGGTCAGTGCCCGGTACGTCGCGGTCAGCAACTCCGACCGTTTTCGCGGCGAGGTCGCCGCCCACTCCGCCATCGCCTTGCTCGCCGCGTCCAGAGCGGCGAGCCCGTCCACGACGTCGGCGTCCGCCACCTCGGCGATGGTCTTGCCGGTGGCCGGGTCCTCGACGGCGAAGGTGGCTCCGCCGGCGGCGTCGCGCCAGGCGTCGCCGATCCGGAGCCGCCGGTGCTCGGGGGCCAGGACGTTCATCGGGTCACTCATCGCGTCGCCTCCTGTGATGTGCTTGGTGATGTCCGGCGTGACCTCCGCGGTCGCGCCACGCGCGTTGACGAACGGGTCACACGACCTCGTCGGGGTCGAGGTCGCCGAGCGGGTCGAACGTGGCCTCGGCCCTGGCCGAGAGGCGACGCCCCGCGCCACCGATCGCCTTCTCGGGCCATGGCTGCTTCGGCGTCGTCAGGCCGTGCTCACCAGTGACGGTCCGCCGAGGCTCGATCGCCTCGTAGGGGCACATGTCGACGTCGCCCCGCGCGGTTACCTCCCGGCCTCGGACAGCGCCAGCCCGGTGTCCGCGTCGAACAGGTGCGCACGGTCCAGGTCGACCGTGACAAGCAGCCGCTCGCCCGGCGTACCGGTGACGGTGGGTCGTGCCTTGATCTTGAGCATCTCCGTCCCCACCCGGACGTCGACCACCGTCCGGTCACCGAGCGGCTCAAGGCCGTAGAGCTCACCCGGCAACGACGCGCTCCCACGCCGCTCGACGGACAGGTCCTCCGCGCGCAGGCCCAGCAGCAGCGGACGACCGTCCTCGGCCGTGGTCCAGCGGGGCCGCGGCAGCGTCCAGCCTTCCGCCCCGACCAGGCGATCTCCCTCGGCGTGGCAGGCGAGCAGGCTGATCGCCGGGCTCCCGACGAAGCCCGCGACCCACTGGTTGGCCGGACGCTCGTACACCTCGGCCGGCGTTCCGACCTGTTGCACCTTCCCCTCCTTGAGGACCGCGACCTGGTCGGCCATGGACAGGGCCTCGACCTGGTCGTTGGTCACGTAGACGAAGGTTCCCCCGAGGCTCCGGTGGATGCGGGTGAGCTCGGTGCGCATCTCGACGCGGAGCTTGAGGTCGAGGTTGGTCAGCGGCTCGTCCATGAGGAACGCGCGCGGGCGACGGACCAGTGCCCTGGCCAGGGCGACACGCTGCATCTCACCGCCCGACATCTGCGCGGGACGACGCTGCAGCAGGCGTTCGATGTGCAGCAGACTCGACATCTTCTCGACGGCGGCGGCGATCTCGCTGGAAGAGCAGCGGCGTGCCCGCAGTGGCGAGGCGATGTTCTCGTACGCCGTGAGTCGCGGGTAGAGGGCGTAGCTCTGGAAGACCATGGCCAGGTCGCGTGCGGCCGGGGTGTCACCGGTCGCGTCTCTCCCGTCCAGGTGCACCGACCCGGCGTCGAGCTTCTCAAGGCCGGCGATCGCTCGCAGGGTCGTCGTCTTGCCTGCCCCGGAGGGCCCCAGCACGACGAAGAACGAGCCGTCCGGCACGTCCAGCGTCACCCCGTCGAGGGCCTGGACTTTACCGAAGGACTTGGACAGCCCGTGCACTGCCACGGTTCCCATCAGGCCACCAGCTCTTCCGTGCTCGCGTCGTAGACGGGCGGGGGCCCGCCGGTGTGCCGCAGCCCGACCGGCGCGTCGGCGGCGAAACGGACGGTCAGTGGCATTCGAACCCGTGCGTCGCGCCGGTCGCCGTGGTCGACCACGTAGATGATCTCGTCGCCCAGCCACTCCGCCGAGACCACGCGGGCCGGGACCGAACGTTCCGCCCCCGGTTCCGTGACTTCCAGCGCCTCCGGCCGGACGCCCGCGATCAGGGAACGGTCGCGCGGCAGGTTCGGCGGTGGCGTGAGGGCCAGTCCGCTCTTGCTGCGCAGTTGCCCGTCGGCCAGCTCCACCTCGATCAGGTTCATCGGCGGGGAGCCGATGAACGCGGCGCAGAAGAGACTCGCCGGACGGTCGTAGACCTCCAGCGGCGTGCCGACCTGCTCGACGCGGCCCTTGTTGAGGATGGCGATTCTGTGACCGAGCGACATCGCCTCGACCTGGTCGTGGGTGACGTAGACCATCGTCGTCCCCAGCTCCCCTTGGAGGTGCTTGATCTCCGTGCGCATGTCCGCCCTCAGCTCCGCGTCCAGGTTGGTGAGGGGTTCGTCCATGAGGAACGCGCGCGGTCGTCGCACCAGGGCGCGAGCGAGCGCGACGCGCTGCTGCTCCCCGCCGGACAGCCGGTGCGGTCGCCGGTCCATGAGCGGGCCGAGCCGCATCAGCCGGGCGGCCTCGTCGACCCGCTCCTGCACCTCCTGCTTGGGCAGTCCCTCGGCCCGCAGGGGGAACGCCAGGTTGTCGCGGGTTCTCAGATGCGGGTAGAGAGCGTAGAACTGGAACACCATGGCGATGTCGCGCTCGGCGGGCGGCAGGTCGTTGACCAGTGTGTCGCCGATGCGGATGTCGCCCGTCGTCTGCCTCTCCAGGCCGGCTATGGCCCGCAGCGTGGTCGTCTTGCCGCAGCCCGAAGGGCCGAGCATCACGAACAGCTCGCCGTCGGCGATGGACAGGTCCACGTGCTCGACCGCGACCGTCCCGTCCGGGTAGCGCTTGTGCAGCGCGGTCACCTCGATGCCCGCCATCAGCGTCGCACCGCCCCGAGCGTCACACCGGCGACGAGGTGCTTGCGCACCAGGTAGGCGAAGACGAGCACCGGTAGGGCGAACACTATGGAGGCGGCGGCCACGAGACCCCAGTCCACAGTGGTTCCGCCGATGAGGCCGGCGATGGCGGGCGGGGCCGTCCGCACGGCGTCGCTGGAGGTGAGGAAGATGGCGAACACGAACTCGTTCCACGAGAAGATGAGGGCGAAGACCGCCGTCGCGGCGATGCCGGGCAGGAGCAGGGGAAGAGTGAATTTCCAGAACGCCTGCAGGCGGGTGTAACCGTCGAGCATGGCGGCATCCTCGTACTCCGCGGGCACCTCGTCGACGAACCCCTTCATCATCCAGATCGTGAACGGGACGTTGAACGCGGTGTAGATGAGGATCAGGCCGAGCTTGGTGTCGAAGAGTCCGACTTGGCGGTACATGAGGAAGATCGGGATCACGACCACCACGGGCGGCATGAACCGGGTGGACAGGATGAAGAACAGCTGGTCCTTCTTGGCCTTCACGGCGAAGCGTGAGTAGGCCCAGGCCGCCGGGACCCCCAGCACGGTGGCCAGCACCGTGGAGACCCCGGCGACCACGACGGAGTTGAGGAACGCGCCGGACAAGGTCGAGGGACCGCCACCGGAGGCGACGAACACGTCCTTGAAATGGTCCAACGTGACCGTGAAGTTGAAGAACTTGGCCGGGATGGCGTAGACGTCCCGGTTCTCCTTGATGGACGTCTCGATCATCCACAGCACCGGGAAGAGCATCACGGTGGCCAGCACGGCCAGCAGCGCGACCTCCAGCACGGCGCGTCCCCGGCCGCCGAAGCGGCGCCCTGGGGGCCGGTGATCCTGGACAGGACCTGGGGACACGGCCTCGTCGACGGAGACGGCCATCAGTCCTCCTTGAGCTTGTTCAGGTAGCGCATGTAGAGCTGCGCGAGGACGATGACGACGAGGACCATGAGGATCCCGTACGCCGAGGCGGTTCCGGTGTTGAAGCCCAGGAAAGCGACCTTGTAGACGTGGAACGACAACGTCTCGGTGGAGACTCCCGGACCTCCGCTGGTGAGGATGTAGACGAGGTCGAACAGCCGGAATGCCTCGATGGCCCTGAACAGCACGGCGATGAGGAGCAGCGGCCACACCAGCGGAAGAGTGATGGTGCGGAACCGGAACCACTCGGACGCCCGGTCGATCGAGGCGGCCTCGTACAGGTACTTGGGGACCGCGGTGAGGCCCGCGAGTGCGATGAGCATGATGAACGGCGTCCACTGCCAGGTGTCGACCACGATCAGGGAGATCAATGCCGTGTTCTGCCGGGTGAGCCACTCCACCTGCCCCAGGCCGAGCGAGCCGAGCATGCTGTTGATCACGCCGAACTGCGCGTCGAGCATGAATCGCCAGAACAGCCCGACCACGACCGGCGACAGCATCATCGGAACCAGGAACAGCGTGGTCAGCACTCCTCGCCCGTGCGTGCGCCGTGAGATCAGGTACGCGATGGAGAAACCGAGCACGGTCTGCAGGGTGACCGCACCGACCACGTAGATCAACGTCGTGAAGGCCCTCAGGTGGACCTGCGCCGAAGTCAGGATGGCGGTGAAGTTCTCGAACCAGACGAAGGTGGCGGCCCCCCCTCGGGTGGCCGAGTAGTCGGTGAACGACAGGTACAAAGCCCACAGCAGCGGGAAAACCGACATCGCCAGCAACAGCAGCAACGCGGGGGAGATGAAGGCCACCGTGAGCCAGCGGTCGCTCAGGTGGCGGGACCGCCCCGGTGCAGGAGGCGTCACGGACGCCTCCTGCACCGGGTGGTCCGTCGTCAGAGAGACGGGGTCACTCACAGTCCGCCGCCACCCTTGCGGCCGGCGGAGTCGAGCACGCCCTGCTGTTCCTTGGCGATGTCGTTGAGCGCGTCCTTCGGGTTCTTCGCGCCGTTGAGAGCCGCGTTCACGTTGGTGTTCTCGATGTCGATGAGGCGCGCGTACTCGGGCACGTTCCACATGTCCCGCATCCGGGTGACCGAGTCGGCGTACACCTGGTTGAACGGCCCGGCATTGAGGAACTCGGGCGAGGCCAGGGCGTCCGTACGCGCGGGCACACCACCGGCGGCCGCCCACTTCTTCTGGATGTCAGCCTGCTCGAACCACTTCATGAAGTTCAGGGCCTCCGCCTGCTTCTCCGGGGAGGAGTAGGCCGACACGTGCATCCCCATGCCGCCGAGCGGCACCAGGTCCGTCTTCTGCTTCGGCAGGGTGGCGAAGCCCAGCTTCTGGAGGATCTCCTCCCGCGTGGTGCCGAGCGTCGACTCCTTCGGGTCGAGCAGGCCACCGCTCGCGGCGATCCAGTTGAACGCGATGCATGCCTTGCCCTGGGCGACCGCCGCGTTCACCTCGTCGATGAACCAGTTGCCGGAGCCCGCGGCGGTCAGCGGCTTCATCTTGTTGACCAGGACGTCCATCGCCTCCTGGCCCGCGGCGTCGTTGATGACGCCCTCGATCTTGCGCGCCTTGGAGTCCCAGAGTTTGCCGCCGTAGACGCCGTTGACCGTGTTGTAGGTCACGGCCGCGGCGTCGGAGCCGTTGGCCTGGTGGAAGGCCAGCCCGCTGACGCCGGGGTTGTCCGTCTGGCACTTCTCGGCGGCTGCGATCATCTCGTCCCAGGTCTGCGGCGGCTTGTCGCCGATCAGGTCCTTGCGGTAGATCATCGTCCAGGTGTCGCCGAGCAGTGGCAGGCCGTACAGGCTGGCGTTCTCGTCGCGCTGCCCGGTCTCCGCCTGGGGGTACTGGCCGTAGGCCGCCAGGAGGTACGGGTTGTAGGCGTCGACGTCGATGTTCTTCTTGACGAAGTCGGTGATGTCGAGGATGTTGCCGTTCGTCACGGCCTCGCCGATGTGCTGCGAGTCCAGGATCGGGATGTCGAAGTCGGTCTTGTTCGCTGCGAACTGGGTGAACATCGCGTCGTGCCAGTTCGCGTTCGGCACGGTGTTGACCTTGATGGTCACGTTCGACCGCTCCTTGGTGTACTCCGCGTTCGCGAAGTCTTCCAGAGCTTTGGCGGGGGGCCACTCGAACCAGATGAAGCTGAGGGTCAGCGGGTCCTTGGTGAGCTCCGGGATGTCCGCCGGCGCCTTGGGGGCGCTCGCCGCGCCGTCGTCCTGGCCACCGCAAGCCGCCATGGTCGTGGCCATCACCATGGCCATCGTCGCCAGCTGCACCTTTCGAGTGGGAACGGACAGTCGTCCTATCCGCTTGGGATACCGCATCCTCTTGCCTGCTTTCTGGGGGGTGGGAACTTCTGGAGCCCTGCTATGTGCTTCGCCGAGCAGTTGCTGGGTTGTTCGGGCGTGTTGCCGGCTGTCGCAGGGGCTGACCCGCGGACCGGCGTCACGAGTACGCCGCGACGTGATGGGCTTCAGGCAGTCGAGAGGTCCTTCGGTCCTTGTGGGCCCGATGGCGAATCGAGTAGGACGTCGAGCATGCTCATGGGAGCTCCAACTGATCGAAGCGGAGCGATGGCGGGCGGTTCCCCGATTGGTGAAGGATGGCTGGCATCCGTCACCTTTCCTATACGATCCGGGTGGGGGCGTCAATATCCCGTAGCGTTGCGACCGATGTCAACAGGTTCCCGAAGGCGCAAGAAAGGACCTCACGTCACGATGGACGACGAAGCGGTGATCGCGCGGCGCCGTGGGGCCATGAGAGGCGGAACGCCGCCGGGAAGATCTCGCGGCCGGCTTGCCGACGAGGTGTACGACACGCTGCTCGGACAGCTGATGTCGCTACGGATCGAGCCTGGCTCCCGCGTCACGATCGATGCCCTGGCGCGAGAGCTCGGGGTCTCGCAGACACCGATCCGAGACGCTCTGAACCGCATGGAGGCCGAGGGCCTGGTCGTGCGTGTGCCCCATGCCGGTTATCGCATTCCCCCCCAGATCACCCGTGACCGATTCGAGGACATGGTTGAGGTCCGCCTGCTCCTCGAGCCGGCGGCGGCGCGCAGATCCGCCGAACGCGCATCCTCGAAGCAGGTGGACGGTATGCGACGAATGCTGGAGGAGATGGCGGAGCTGGAGGGGGGCGACGGGGCCATGGCCTATGGCGCCTTCGGGCTACGCGACGCCGCTTTTCACGATCTCATCGCCCTGAGCGCGGAGAACCAGGTCATCCGCGAAGCGCTCGCTCGCCTGCACACGCACGTGCACCTGTTCCGGCTTCTGCACGACACCCAGGTCACTCACCTGGCCATGGCCGAGCACGAAGAGGTTCTGGCCGCGATCGCCGCGCGTGATCCCGACGCCGCCGCCTACGCCATGCGTCGGCACATCCTGCTGTCGGGTGAGCGGTTCCGGCGATTGTTCGACGAGGCCCAGGACGCGGACTCGATGGCGGCAAAGGCTTGACGAGCGGGCCGGGCCGAGGAATGCTAACCCAACCGGAGCGGATCGGATCGGATCGGATTGGATCCATCTCACCCGCCCAGATGCGAGGAGAAGCAGGTGCCCAGAGCGCTGCTCCTGACCGGCGACGCCGCCGAGGAGCTCGACACCATGTATCCCTACTACCGTGTGCAGGAGGGGGGCTGGGACGTTGACGTCTCGTCACGCACCATGCGTGACGTTCAGCTTGTCATCCACGAGTTCGACCCCAACTCCGACGCCTACGTGGAGAAGAACGGCCGAAAGCTGCCGGTCGACGTGCCCTGGGCCGACGTCGACGTCGAGCGCTATGACGCCCTCATCATCCCCGGGGGACGTGCCCCCGAGTGGATCCGGGTCGACGCCGACGTCAGGCGCATCACCGAGCACTTCTTCGCGCGCAACCTCCCGATCGCGCTGGTGTGCCACGGCGCGCAGGTCCCGGCCGTGTACGGGCTGCTGAAGGGCCGGAAGACGGCGTGCTTTCCCCCCATCACCGGTGACATGGAGAACGCGGGCGCGACGGTCATCGACGCCCCCGACGTCGTGGACGGCAACCTCGTCTCCTGCCGCGGCTGGCCCGACATGCCGCAGTTCGGCCGGGCGATGATGGACGTCTTCTCCAAGTCCATCAACTCCGCGTCCGCATGAGCACACCTGGCCGGTCTCGGTGACGACACTTCGGACCGTCACCGTCGACGGCTCTCCCGTCCACGTCATGGAGAGCGGCACCGGGCCCGCGGTGCTGATGCTGCACGGCTCCGGACCCGGTACGACCGGGTCCGGAGCCTGGGCGACGACGGCCCAGGCGCTGGGCACGTCCTGGCGCCTGGTGGCTCCTGACCAGGCGGGGTTCGGCCGTACCCCGATGCCGGCGGGCTCCAGGGGTGGGCTCCGGCTGTGGACCGAGCAGGCCGCGGGCCTGATGGATGCTCTCGGTGTCGAGCACTACGCCGTGGTGGGCCACTCCATGGGCGGTGCCGTGGCGCTGGCGTTGGCGGCCGCGCGTCCCCGGCAGGTCACCCGTGTCGTGGCGGTCTCGACGATGGGCGCCCCCGGGGCGCCGCTGTCGGCCGACCTCGACGCGCTCTGGGCCGCCCCCGCCGGCGTGCCCGGGGCACGAGACATGTTGAGTCGCCTCGTCCTCGACCAAGCGCTCGTGACCGAGTCGGCCGTCGCCGCCCGTGCGGCCGCGATGCGAGAGGGGGCGGCCGCATTCGCGTCGTTGTTCCCTCCTCCCAGGGCACGTTGGGCCGACGATCTCACCCTCTCGGCGCAGACGCTGGCAGGGATCCGCGCGCCCGTGCTGCTCGTCCACGGCGCCGAGGACCGAGTCACCCCGCTCGAGACGGCAGCCCTGCCCCTGCTCGAACACCTGGCCGATGTCCGTCTGCACGTGCTCGGCCGATGCGGGCACGTGCCGGCGCTCGAGCACCCGCACGACTTCAGGCGACTCCTGTCGTGCTTCCTCGGCCGGGAACGAGGTGACTGATCGCTGCGACAGGTCCGCAGCCGTGCTCAAGCAGGGCGGACACGGCTGCACCACCGTCAAGAACTGCCAGGACGATGATGGGGCTTTGCCTCTCGCCGCAGTGACGAGGCGGACCGTGCCGACTGGGCGCGGTGGACCCGTTCGGCGCGGTTCGGTGCCGAACGGGTCAGGCCTTGCCCGCTGACGACGGTCCGGCGTGGCCGCCGTAGGTGGCGATCTTGTATTCGGTCGCCGCCAGCGACAGGGTCAGCTCCTTGAGCTGCCGGCGGATCGTCTCGCGGTGTTCGAGCAGCAGGTCCAGGCGCTCGGGGACGGTGTCGTCGCCCTCATCGGCCAGCCGCACGTAGTGCTGAAGGTCGCGTATGGCCATCCCGGACAGGCGCATGCGGGTCAGGAACACCAGCCTCCGTACCGTCTCCGCGTCGTAGCTGCGGTGGCCGCCGGCGTCGCGGGCCACCTCGACCAGTCCGATCCGCTCGTAGTAGCGCAGCGTGTGCGGCGACATGTCAAGCAGGTCGGCGACCTCCGCGATGGTCATGAGGTCGGTGGCGGCGCCGACGTCGACGAGGCGGTGGATCACCTCGACCGACATCGGGCCGTCGACCTCGTCGAGGGCGGCGAGCGCCCTCGACATCAGATCGTCCGTGGCCATGGCGACACTCTAGATCGGCCGGACGGACGCGGGGGCGCCGGGAAAGTCGGCGGCACGCGCGGCAGGGGCCCAGCGTTCGAGCTCCTCCAGGTTCTGCCGGTAGGACCTTCCGATGCGCTCGACCGCCTCACGCCCGAGCGGAAGGCGCAGCGGCGGCTCCTCACCGGCGACCAGGTCCACGATGATCTCCGCGGCCCGTACCGGATCGCCCTCCTGAATCCCGTCGGCGCTCGCCATGTCGTTGCGGACGGCCTCCAGCAGCCCGGCGTACACGGCGCCGGCGTCGGCGACCCCGAGCACGCCGGGCGCGTTGAACGAGGTGCGAAACCGGCTCGGCTCGACGATCATCACCCGGACCCCGAACGGCGCGACCTCGCCGGCCAGCGCCTCCGACCAGCCTTCGAGCGCGAACTTGCCGGCCGAGTAGGCGCCGACGCCGGGGAAGGAGACGCGCCCGCCCTGGCGATCGTGCCCGACCCCTGCTCGCGAAAGTAGGGCAGGACGGCCCGCACGAGCGCCGCCGGACCCAGCAGGTGCAGTTCCAAAGACGCGCGAAGCTCCTGCTCGCCGACCTCCTCGGCCGCGCCGACGACCCCGCGGCCGGCGTTGTTCACCAGCACGTCCACCCGATCGAACCGTTCGGCCGCCGACCGTACGACGTCCCCGGCGCGCCCGGTGTCACGCACGTCGAACTCGGCGACCAGCACCTGGTCGCGATGGGCGTCCACCAGGTCGGCCACCGTCCCGGGCCGCCGCACGGCCAGCACCACGTTGTCGCCCCGCCCGACCGCGCACTCGGCGATGGCACGACCGAAGCCCGCCGACGCGCCAGTGATGATCCATGTCCGCTGAGTCTCTTGAGCCCCTGGTTGAGATGTCATGCCGGCGATGCTAGGAGTTCGAGCGCGCTCGAACGCAAGCGCGGCATCCGCCGCCGCTCGTCGACGGCCCTGACAGCACCCGCCCAGTACGTGGACGGCGCGAACTCCGGCACGGCACAGATCGATTCCATACCGAACCGTTCGCGATGGGTATCGCAGTACTTCCTCCAGCAGAGCGCGTGCGGCGTCGTTGTCGCTGACGGCGCAGTCCCAGATCACCTGCTCGCCGTCGCTGGTGACGTGGAACGCGAAGAACGCGCAGCACGCCTTTTCACAGGCGGCAGTGGCGGCTTCTACCCATGACCGCGGTGCACGCAGAAGAGCTGGTCTTCGGTGCCGTAGGGTTCGCGGTAGGAGACGATGGCGGGACCTTGAGCGCTCAGGTGGCCGGGCAGCCGGATGTCGGGGCTCCAGCTGGCTGAGTTGAAGCTGGTCCACCACAGGCTCTGGTCGCCGGAGCCTCGGTGCACGCAGTACAGCCTGTTGTTGAAGACGGCCAGGGCAGGGCCCTCCGCACTCCGGTGGGCGGGCAGCCGACGTGCGCTGCTCCAGCGCGTGCCGTCGAAACTGGTCCACCACAGGAAGTGGTCGGAGCCTCCACCGCGAAACACGCAATACAGCACGCCGCCGTAGACGGCCAGAGCGGGGTTGGAGGCCGTGAAGTGGCTACCGAACGGCTGGTCGTTGCTCCAACTGGTGCCGTTGAAGCGGGTCCACCACATCTGATCGCTGTTGGCGTCCCGGTAGGCGCAGTACAGCATGCCGTTGAAGGTCGTCAGGGCCGGGCCTCGGCTGGACGCGCCGTTCATGCGGGTGTCGGGGCTCCAGCGGTTGCCGTCGAAGCGGGTCCACCACAGGCTCCTGTCGTTGCCGCCGCCGCGGTGCACGCAGTACAGGAAGTTGTTGTAAACGGCCAGGGCAGGGCCGTCGGCGCTGCGATGGGCGGGGAAGGGGACATTGTCGCTCCAGCCCTCGTTGCTGCCGGGGTCGTAGGCGGTCCACCAGAGCGATTCGTCCCGGTCACCACGGTGCACGGCGTACAGCCGGCCGCGGAACTCGGCCAGCGCCGGATTGGACCTGGACAGGTGGCCGGGGAATCTCTCGTTCTCGCTCCAGTTGTGAGAGGTGTTCATGGTCGTCCACCACAGCGAGGTGTCCTGCCTGGGGGCCAGAGAGATGGGAAGAAGCATCCCCGGGGCGAACCAGGGCGACACCAGCCGACAACCGTGGTCCCTGCCGACGATCTGGATGATGAGAGAACGGATCTGGAAGGAGAGCTCGATCAACCGGCCGAGCGTCCTGGGACGGACGGCCATGGCCACGATCTCCCCTACCAACTCCGAGATCTCGGCGGCGGCTTGGGCGGCCGCGGCGTTGAGGACGATCTCAAAACCCCACCATCTCGCGTTGGCGTACACCTGCCTGCCGTTGGCGTTCAGCTGCGCCTCGATCTGGCGAGTCCTGTCCTGGTCGGCTTGGGAGAGCCGGCTGGTCTGCTCCTCGAATTCTTCGCGGGCCTCGTCCAGATACGCCCGGGAGATCCGCTGCGCCTCCTCGGGGGAGACGGAGTACGGGATGGCCTGCCAAGCGGCGAGGGCGTCGGCCTCGGCTCTGGCCTGGTCCCGGCTGGTGCTTTCATCGGGCATGCGATCACGTCCCATTCCGTAGGAGGATCCGCCGCGAAGCTCGTCAGCGGCCTTGAGTATCCGGCCGTGCCCCACTACCGGCAAGGGCGTGCGGGTGGCCGGATGAGGCCACGGGCATAACGGACCGTCGCGGGCCGGTTGGATACGTGAGCAGGCCACTGGGCCTCCGCTCGATCGTTGGGGGCCGCAGCAATGTACGCGCCACATCCAACGTCGGTTTCGAGACGGTACGACTGCGTTTCATTGCTATGGTCGCGCGCATGCGATCGAATTACCTCGCCTGGGACGATGCGGTGGACCTGTTCGAGCAGCGCGGGCTGCCGAAGGAGACCTACGAGAACCTTTACGAGGAGGAGTACATCCTGGTTCCGGGGTCGGCCGCGGTGACCGGAGAACTCCCCCTCGACGAGCACGAGCGGACGCCGTGGCGGGAGGGCACGCCCGAGGCGGCAACCGGGTACATCGTGGACGGTGACCTGGTCGTCGACGGGAACATCACCGATGTGGACGACGGGGCCGCCGCTCTGGTCGTCCTCGGGAACCTGCGGGCGCGGAACATCTACCTGGCCGGCGACGCGAAGCTGGTCGTACGCGGCCACGTGACGGCCGAGACCTTCGTCGGCGACATGACCGACAAGCTGGTGATGATCCATGGGGACCTGCGCACCACCGTCTCGCTCTTCTGGAACGAGTTCTGCCCCGACCTGGTCACCGGCACCCTCCACGGCAGGACCCTCGCGCCGGCCTACCTCGACCTGTCCACCGCCTCCATCGGCGCTCTGGTCGACCCGGCACCCGAGGTTCCGCTCAGCCGCCTCCTCGTACCCGAACTGCTGGTCACCGGCGCCCCCGGCCCCGACGACCTTGCCGAGCTCGGCATCCGCGGCGACGCCCTGCGCGACCGCCTGCTGGCCGGTCTTCCCCTCGCCGCGACCCTCTGATCCGCGTCGTCGCAGGAAGGTCAGGGCACGCTCGCGCCATGGCGGGCGTTCCCGCGCGGGCCTCAACCTCCGGCCTGAAGGCCGGAGCACTGGCCCGCACTCTGGTCGGCGTAGCGGTGACCAATGGACGTCAGCCCGGAGCGCAGGTCCCCGGCCTGAGGTCGTGCGCCGGTGTCGCCGGTGTCACGTTGCCAGGACGCGCTCGGCCGCGTCGGCGAACCCGAAGAGATCGGCGACGCCATCGCCGCACTGGCCTCCGAGAGCCTGCGCTGGGTCACTGCCCAGCGTATCGAGGTCTCCGGCGGCGTACTCCTCTGACGAGGAGGTACACGGATCCGGTCCGCGGTGGCCGGTGTGCGGGGACGTCACCGGCCACCGGGGTGTGCAACCCGCCACGGCTTCAGCCATAGGGGCGAGCACTGCGGCGAACGCGCGGTGGGGACCGAGTGCCTTCCTCTAGTCGAGGGTGGCGCCGGGGGCGACGAAGACGACCTTGCCGTTGATCGGGGCGGTGGCGACTTCGGCGTGCACCTGCGCCAGTCCGGCCAGCGGCACCCGCCGGGTCGCGCCGAGGTGCAGCTTGCCGGCGTCAAGCAGGGTCGCCAGCTGGGTGAGCTGTTCGGCGTCGGGACGGAAGAAAAGATTGATCCCCCGTACGCCGCGGGCCTCGTCGGACGCAGCGGGCATCCACACGGTGGTGTTGACCAGCACGCCGCCGTCCCGGATCACGGTGGTTAGAGCGGCCATCTGCTCCGGGGCGATCGGGGCGAAGTTGAGCACGACGTCGACCGGCTCGGACAGCTCCGGGATCCCGGGACCGTGGATCTCGTCGGCGCCGGCCGTCTTGGCCTGCTCGGAGCTGCGTGGGCCGGTCGTTGCGATCACGTACGCGCCGGCGTTCTTGGCCAGCTGCACCGCGTAGCCGCCGACGGCGCCGCCCGCGCCGTTGATCAGCACCCGCTGGCCGGTGGTCGGCTTCGCGTGGTCGAACAGCGCCTGCCACGCGGTGAGCCCGACCAGCGGTAGTCCGGCGGCGTCCACCAGCGGGACGCTCGTGGGGGCTGCCGCCAGAATCCGGGCCGGGGCGATGACGTACTCGGCGGCCGCGCCGGTGCTGGTCAGCGGAAGGGCGCCGATCACCCGGTCGCCGACGTCGAAGCCGGTCACGTCCTCGCCGAGCGCGTCGACCGTGCCTGCGATGTCGATGCCGGGGGTGTGCGGCAGCCGGATCGGGATGGGGCCTTGCATGACACCGGCGCGGATGTTGCCCTCGACCGGGTTGAACGACGTCGCCGCCACCCGGATCCGGACCTCGCCGGCGCCGGGGACCGGCTGGTCCACGTCTTCGTAGCGCAGGACCTCGGGGGTGCCGTACTCGTGGAAACGCACTGCCTTCATGACGAGCCTCGTCTTTCTGAATCCGTTGTGCTTCGACTTCGAAGCACTTCTGAAACTAGCATGTTTCGAATTCGAAGCAAATGTGATGTGGCGGGTGACATCCGTCTCGGCCGGGGTTAACGCCGGTCGGCAGAACTCTCCTCGTTGCTCGCGGCGGCCGGAGCACGGAGCTTCTCGTGGCCGGCGGAGCCGGGGGCAGCCGTGAAGATCAGCAGCGTCTGGCGCTCCGCCGGACAGATCAGCAGGTGGCGATACAGTGCCGACCCGCCCAGTGCGACATGCCGATAGCACCTCGGGCGGTGTCGAACGGGGACACCCGCCTCGACGAGGTAGCGTTCACGCGCCGACGGGTCGCTCAACCAGCGATCGACCAGAAAAGGCGACGATCCATCGGTCCGGAGGTAATCACCGCAGCCCACCGGTACGACGCCGGGCGCCCCGCGGCAGCCCCACCTCCTCCGGCTGCAGTGCTTCCCGGCGGGCCCGGAGAAAGTCCGCCAGCAACGCGCGGTCCATCACTCTCTCCTCGGTCGGTGTGGTTGTGCCGAGCGCGAGGCTTGGCGGAGCGGGGGGAGCGGCGCGCATGTGGTCGCGGACCCGGCCCAGGACGGCGTCGAGCGCGGTGACGTCGTCGCCGGTCAAGGGTTCGAACAACAGGTGCCGGACGCGGCCGGCATGCCCGGGAGCACCTGGGCGAACAGGGCGCGGCCGACGGCGGTGGCCGCCACCATGACGCTGCGCTCGTCACCCGGCGACGGAGAGCGGGTGATCAGGCCGCGTTTGTCCAGCGAGCCCGCCTGATAGGCCGGCCCGCTGCGGCTGTACACGACATCGTCGGCCAGGTCGGTCATCCGCAGCTCGCTCCGCGCGCGTCGGCGAGCCGGGCACGGGGAAGCGTTCGGCTCGCACCTGGTTCAAGCCGAGGACCTGCGCTTTGCCGGTGCCGGCCGGACCAGACGTCTTCGATGATCTCGACGCCGAGAGCAACCCGGCCCGATCCGATCGCTTCAGGTGTGACGGCGCAGGCCGTCGAGGATGACGCGCAGGAGGTGGTGGGCGCGGGCGTCCCACTCCGTGGGCTCCAGGCGGGTCAGGTAGCCGATGAGCAGGATGACGTCGCGGGCGTCCACATCGGGGCGGATGACGCCCTCGGCCTTGCCCGCATCCAGGAGCCTGGTCAGCGCCTCGCCGATCGGGCCGAGACTGTGCGCGGACAGGTCCTGCCACACCCCCACCTCGACGGCCGCGAACACCTCGCGCTTGATCTTCGCGTACTCGGCCACCCGGTCCAGCCAGGCGGCCAGGGCGGGCAGCGGCGCGTGCTCGGCGAGCAGTCCCGGCGCGGCGGCCACGAGGTCGTCCACGTCGTTGCGGTAGACCTCGGCGAGCAGGGCCTCGCGGGTCGGGAAGTGTCGGTAGAGGGTGCCCTGGCCGACGCCCGCCCGCTTGGCGATCTCATTGAGTCTCACCTCGTTCGCGTTGGCGATGACCTCTCGCGCGGCCTGGAGGATCCGTGCGCGGTTCTCGGTGGCGTCGGCTCGGCGGCGGGGTGCGTTCATCGGTCCTCTGCATCGCGGGCCGGTTAAACGGACACGTGTCCGGTACGGTGAGAGCATCCAACCGGACACGTGTCCATTTTACTGTGGAGGGAATCCCCATGTCAGCCATCAGCGGCAAGGTCGTGGCCATCACCGGGGCGAGCAGCGGGATCGGCGAGGCCACCGCGCGCTTGCTCGCCGAGCGAGGCGCCGCCGTCGTGCTCGGCGCACGGCGGACGGAGCGGCTCGACGAGATCGCCCGCCAGATCCGCGACCGCGGCGGACGCGCCCTCACCCGCGCCGTGGACGTCACCGCTCGCGAGGACCTCGAACGGCTCGTCGGCCTGACCGTGACAGAGTTCGGGCGGCTCGACGTGCTGGTGGGCAACGCCGGCATCAGCAAGATCGGTCCTGTGGCCGACCTCGACGTGGCCGGCTGGTCAGCGATGATCGATGTCAACCTGCGCGGCGTGCTGCACGGCATCGCCGCCGCGCTGCCGGTGTTCCGCGA
Organism: Streptosporangium sp. NPDC049078; assembly: GCF_040648855.1. Classification (NCBI taxonomy): domain Bacteria; kingdom Bacillati; phylum Actinomycetota; class Actinomycetes; order Streptosporangiales; family Streptosporangiaceae; genus Streptosporangium; species Streptosporangium sp. NPDC049078. Next base: position 154,876 of record NZ_JBEZEL010000010.1, on the reverse strand, counting down.
GCAGGGGCAGGGCCACCTCGTGACCACGGTGTCGACGGCCGGTCTGAAGATCACCCCTACGATGGCGGTCTACGCCGCGACCAAGAACGCCGTGCGCACCCTCCTGGAAGGGTTGCGGCAGGAGTCCACCGACGGCGTGCTGCGGACAACGGCGATCTCGCCGGGCTACGTACATACGGAACTCGCCGACTCCATCGACAACCTCGAGGTCCGCGAGGAGATCCGCCGCACCATGGACCAGTACGCCATCGCGCCGGAAGCCGTCGCCCGTGCCGTCGCCTTCGCCATCGAACAGCCGCGCGACGTGGAGATCAGCGAGATCGTCATCCGCCCGACGACCCAGAACTGAGCCGGTCGCCCGCGGCCAGGGGCGATGCCCTCCGATACGCGTCCCGGCCGGACGCCGCGCAAGAGCGAGTACGTGAGTTCGTGGAGGAGTTCGCGGTGCTGCTGTCAGGGACCGGCCTGCAGCGGATGGCCTCTCGGGTCCTCGCCGGCCTGCTCACCGCGGAAGCCGACGGCCTCACCGCGGCCGACCTGGTGAAACGGCTGCAGGTAAGCCCAGCTTCGGTGTCCAAGTCCATCGGCTACCTGGAGACGATGGAACTGGTGGGGCGGACCTCCGACCCCGGCGGGCGGCGGGAGCGCTACACCGTCCACGAGGACGCCTGGCTGCGGGCTTGGCAGGCCGACACCAAGGCGCACGCGAACGTCACGGAGGCCACCCGGCGCGGGATCGAGCTCTTCGGCGCCGATACGCCCGCCGGGGTCCGGCTCACCCAGATGAATCACTTCTTCGCCAGGCTCAGCGAGCAGATGCACGGCAGCAGCCTCACCGATGCCGCCGTGCGTGACGCCCTGACCGTCATCGCCGCACTGGTGTACGCCGCGCGAGCGCTCACCCTGGACGAACTCGCCACATCCCTGGGGTGGCCACCCGAGCGTACGGCCGAGGCCCTCGACACGATCGATCGGCATCCGGACCTGGCCGACCCGCTCATGCTGCAGGCTGAGGGCGGTACCTACACCATGGAGCCCAGGCCCGACCGGCTGACCGCCGCCCAGCGCGAAGCGCTCCAGGCCCGCTTGCTGGAGCGACCTCAGCCCTGAAAATGCTCCCCGGGACTCGTGCGATGAGGGGGCCGCTCGCCGCTGGCTGGAAGGAAGAGGTGGCGGATGTTGCCACCGTCGCAGGGCACGTCCCGGCGGTGGAGCTGATCCACCACGGTCCGCTCGTGGACTTGGCAACATCAATCGGGAGATCGAACGGCAGGCTACCGCCCTGGCCTCCTCAGCCGCCGGCCTCCCGCTGCTGCTCCATCGATTTCTCACCCCCGCCGGCGTCGGGCACGCGCTGATCGGTGCGCGGCAGTGGATCCCCGCCGAGCAGATCAGCGACCCGATCAAGGCGATCACCACCGGGCTGCCCCTGGAGCTGACGTTCGCGACCAAGGGTGGGCAGGCGGATCCTGGCAGCGCAGGTGCTCGGCCAGGATGCGCTGGGCGGTTTGGTGTGCTCGCGCTGAGAGATGGCGAGCGCGAGCCCCTGGCCGCCACCGCGCTGGGAGGCGTGCAACAGGTAACGGTCGGGGGAAGCGAGCCGACCATGCCTGAGATCTCGACGCGAGGAAGTCTTGCGGTTACGGTACGTATCGTTATCGCCTGCCCCAGATGGCGCGTAGTACTTCGGCAAGAGCGCGCAACACCTGAGCCAGGTCGGCCGATCGGGAAGCGCGGGTGGTAATGAGGACCATCAGCACCGCGGCCAGAGCCGTGCACATCACACCGATGATCGGGGCCAGCGCCAGAGGGTCAAGGTTCATCGAGTCGTCCTTTTCTCGTCCGATTGCGACGTTCCTCAGTTCAGCCAATGGCTGGCAGGGCGGGAAGAACGGTCGGAGACGCCGGAGGGAGGTGATGAAGCCCCAGGTGGTGGGGGTGTCCGGGGCCTCTCACGCCGGATGGGCCGGATGCGCCGTACGGGCGGGAGGCCCATGAGCGGGCCCAAGCAGCTGCCGCCCGACCGGCAGAGGTTGCGTGACGCGCTGCGGGCGCTGCGGGACCAGACCAAGAACAGCCGAAAGCTGTCCCAACAGGATCTGATCAACCTGGCCAACCGGCGGCTTGCCGAGCTCGGGTTGGAGGTGCTGGCCCCGCAGACGGTGAGCGGCTGGCTGGCCAGGGGCAGCGTCGCCCAGGATTTCCGGCAGTTGTGGGTGCTGCTCCAGGTCATGGTGGAGCTGACCGGGCGCCTGCCGCCGTACGACCCGAAGCACCCCTTGTGGCTGAGTGAGTTTCGCTGGTGGAAGACGCACTGGGAGAAGGCAGGCACCTCTGGCCCCCGCAGAGCCCTGCGGCGAGAGGACCGGGAGGATGAGGACCGCCCCAGTCCAGGGGGCTTGCTGCTCGCGGCCGACGAGGGGCGGACGGCCGAGTCGAAAACACCCCGGACAGCGCCGTCATCGCTTGATCCGCTGTATCAGCCGCTGCCCCCGGGTGCGCCAGAAGTGTGGTTGTTACAGCCCCGCTTCGGCGTGGTGCCGTACTTGGCGCGAGAAGGTCTGCTTGAGGAGCTGGAGGCGTGGTGTGCCGAGGACCGCATGTTCAGCATCGGCGTCGTCTCTGGCGAGGGTGGGTCCGGCAAGAGCCGGCTCGCCGCTGAGTTGGGCACCCGGATGCGGGAGCGCGGGTGGGACTGCGGCCAGGTGCCGAACGTCGAGGCGCTGACCGAGTTCACTCCGAGGTCTGCCACCTTGCTGGTGATCGACCACCCGGAGCAGTTGCTCGCCGTCCTCGGCCGCGTGCTGGAACAGCTGGCCAGCCGAGTGGCCGGGCCCCGAATGCGCGTGTTGCTGCTGACCCGCCAACAGGCGGCGCGGTCGCACTGGTGGGCTGAACTTGACCGGACCAGCCACCGGACCGCGACGGGGTTCGGCAATTTGCACCTCGACCTGGGCGCTCATGCGCTTTCCCCGAACGAGCGCCGGGAGCACGCCGAGACCGCGATGCGGGCATTCGGCCGCTACCTCGGGATCGACGAGGTCGGGGCAGTGCCTGATCTGACCGACGACGACTTCGCCAATCCGTTGCTCGTGCACGTGGCCTCCTTGCTGGCCGTGCACGGTCGGCGCCGCGGAACAGAGTCCGCCGGCTCCATGCGTGAGGAAGTGCTGGCGTACCTCCTGGCTCGGGAGCAGAGCCGATGGGCTCGTCTGCGGCCCGCGCACCAGCTCGCCGATTTGCACGAGACGCATGCTGTGCGCGCCGTGCTGGCCGTGGTGCTGGCCGGGCCCTCAGCCGGTGAGGCGGCTGAGCTGCTCGCGGCCCTGCCGGAGTTTTCCGGGTCGGCGCAACGGGAACGGCGTGGTCGTATCTGCTACTGGCTGGCCGACCTCTATCCAGGACAGCGGCCGCTGGCATCGTTCGGGCCGGATTTGCTGGTCGAGCAACTACTCGATTCCGCGGCCGGCAACACCGCCGACCTCGACGATGTGATCGCCGCCGTGCACGACCACGGCGCGACGAGCGCACGCCATCGCAGTCGGCTGCTCGCGACCTTGCGATTGGCCGCGGAGCGGCGACCGGGTGTGTTCTCAGCGCTACGCGGCTACCTGGTCAAGAACCTTCCTGCGCTCCTGAAGCAGGCGCTGGATGACCCCGACGCTCACCTGGCGACCATGTTGGACAGCGCACTGGTGTTCTGCGGTGAGCGACGAGACCCCGAACTGAAACTCGCCTTCGCCTGCGCCCACCTTCAGACAGCCGTCCCCACCCACCACGAACGTGGCGCGCAACTGCTGTACACCACGATGCGGTTGGCGCTACCCGTCTTCCGGGGAGTGGCCAAGATCGACCCAGAAGACGGCCTTGACGCTCTCCACGTGGCACTGCACCTGTTGGTCCTCCGCAGCGGGCAGGCGAGCCAGCCCGAGGAGGCGCTCGAGTGGAACCTGGAAAGTGTGCGGGTGAGTCGGCAGCTCGTCGACCGAGATCGCGACCGGTATCTTGCGCAACTGTCCTTCGATCTGAGTAATCTCGCCGCCGCCCACATAAAACTCGGCCAGAGCAGGGAAGCGCTTGCGGTCGCCGAAGAAGCCGTCACGCTGCAACGAGAGCTCGCCGAGCGTGGCGGGGGAAAGGACACCGGGCTCGCCATCGCACTGCACCGGTTGAGCGGTATTCAGGTGGAGCTGGGTAACTATGACCAGGCGCTGGTCTCCAACGCCGTGGCGCTGCCTGTGCTGCAACGGTTTGCCGACCAGGGCGACGGCTACTATCTGCCCCTGCTGGCTGAAGCCCTCACCCACCGGGGTGCCATCCTGACCGGTCAACACCGATGCGAGCAGGCCCTGGCCGCCATCACTGAGGCATTTAGGCTGCGTGAGCGCCTGGCCGAGCAGTCGCCGGACACCGATCTGGCCCTCCTGCAATACGGCCTGCACAACCTGTCGCGCGGGAAGGAGAATCTCGGCCGCTACGACGACGCGCTGGCGGATGCGGCTCGCGGGGTCGCCATCAGCCGCGAGGCTTGCGCGGCGAACCCACGACGCCACCGGATCCTGCTGATTCGCAACCTCAACCAGGTTGCCCAGCTTCACCTCCGACTCGCCCAGCCAGAGCAGGCGGTCGCAGCGGTCGAAGAAGCGGTCGTCCTCGCCAGACAGGGCACTGAAGCAGAACTCGCCGAGTCGCTGGCACAGCTCATCAAGGTGCTCACCAGCCTGGGCCGATACGCCGACGCCTTGCCGGTCTGCCTGGAAGCCGAACCACTGCTGCGGCGGCTCATCGACTCCCGGCGGCACTTACTTCCCCTGCTGGTCTCGGCGCTGACCGACCTCAGTCAGGTTCTGGACAACATCGGCCGACCGGACGAAGCCCTGGACACGGCGCGCGAGGCCACGGACTTCGCGAGACGGCTCGACACCTCCGAAAATTCGAGGCTGGCACGTGCCTTGGTCAACCTCGGCGACCGATATGCACGATTGCAGCACTTCCCAGAGGCGCTGTTACACACCGCGGAAGGGATAGAACTGTTGCGCACGGCCGACCAACCGGCCGCGCTCGCGACCGCCCTGGCCAAGCTCGCCGACCGGCACGCTCGTCTCGACCACCGCACTGAAGCGCTGGCCGCGGCCCTCAAGGCAGTGCTGCTGAGCGAAGCCGTACACCAGTCCGATCCCACCCGGCACCGCATCGACTACGCCTACGCCCTGAAAGTGCTCAGCGAGATTCACCGCAGCTTCGGACGACCCGCGGACGGACTTCCTCCCCTCGCCCGAGCGGTGCAGCTCTATCGGGAACTCGCCGAAGCCGACGCCAGCGACTACCACCGATCCGGTCTCGCCGCAGCCCTGCACAGTCTCGCCGACCTCCAGGTCGTGACCCGCCAGTACCACGAGGCCGCCGACAGTTGCCGGCAAGGCAACCAGATTTACGAACAGCTCGCCGACGCGAACGAAGATCATTACCTGGGCAGGTACGCCGGATCGCTCGAGAGCCTGCGCGCGACTTTGGTTTTTGCGGAACGCATCGAGGATGCGCTGCCCGTGGCGCGCCGACAGGTAGAGGTCGCACGTCGCCTGGTCACCAAGGATCCGGGATTCCGCGAGTTCCTGACGCGAAGTTACGGCGGACTGACCAAAACGCTGACCTCGCTCGGAAATTTCACCGAAGCACTCCGGGTGGACGCGCTGGCCAAGGCGGACGCTGTCATTCCGGATCCGGATCAGATCACCTCAAACCCCCACCCACCAGCAACATCATGACTCAGATCCGGACCCATCCGAGAGACCTGCAGTCCGGCCCTCATTCCCGCTGTCCTAACGGGCATGGCAAACACCGGGCACCCACTCCGCAGCGTTCCGCTTCGACTACCACCGCGACGAGGGGGCCCGTAGCGAACAGCGAAAATCCAACGGATGTGGATCTGACCTGCGGTTGGTGGGTTCGACGTGGTGGGGCGAGGATGCCGGTGATCTCGGCCATGTCCTCGCCGCCGAGGCGGGTGTAGCGCACGGCGGTGCGGGGGTTCTTGTGGCGGGTCTTGGCCATGATGAGTCGGAGCGGCACCTTCTGCTCGCCCAGGTGGGTGGCGGCCGAATGGCGCAGCTGGTGCGGGTCGAGGCCGACGATGTCGATCGAGTCCCACGCCGCGACGTCGTAGGCGGTCAGGCCAGTGATTCCAAGACGGTGATCGCGCTCTTCGTGCCGTCTTCGCCGCGGATGGCGTCGGCGAGCTGGCCGGCGCGCCGGGCCATGGTCTCCTCGCCGGTGGCCTGGCGGATCGCGGCGGCGAGTCCTTGCGCGGTGAGGTGGCGTTGCGGCAGGGGTGCGGAGGCGACGCCTGCGGCGTGGGCTCGGGCGGCCCAGAAGGGTTGGTCGGCGACGAAGGGGCAGATGACCTGCGGCCGTCCCGAGGCCAGCGCCGCGCCGGTGGTGCCGCTGCCGCCGTGGTGGACGATCACGGCCATCCGCGGGAACAGCCAGTCGTGCGGGGCCTGGTCCAGCACGAACACCTCCTCGGTCCGAGCGGGCAGGTCGTCGACGGCGATGCCGCCCCACCCGGACACCAGCACCGCGCGCATGCCGGTCAAGCGAATCGCGTCGGTGACGACGCGGCCGATGCGGTGAGGGTCGGTGCCGGCCATGCTGCCGAACCCGATGTACACCGGTGGCGCTCCGGCGGCCAGGAACGCCGCCAGGTCCTCGGGCGGCCTCCAGGTGGAGGCCGCGGGCAGGAACCAGAACCCGGTGGTGTGCACCCAGGCCGGGTAATCAGTGCCGGGGGGCAGCAGGTGGCGGCTGAAGCCGTGCAGCACGGTGGCCGGGCCACCGTCAGGGCGGCGCAGAAAATCGTGGCGGCCGCGCCGGCGGGGCAGGTCGAGCATCTTGTCGGCCACCGCGCCGAAGGAGCGCAGCATCATGCGGAACGGCATGTAGGAGGCGCGGTTCAGCGCCCGCGGCAGCGGCAGCGGGATCATCGGGTTGGCAAAGGAGGCGGTGGGCACCCACACCGGTTGCAGCAGCGCCGCCACGGCGGGCACGCCCAAGGCCTCGGCGATGCGATGGCCCGGGATGCTCGGGCCGTGCACGACGAGGTCGGCGCCTGCCTGTGCGACGGTGACCATGTCGGTGAACACTCGCGCCATGAGCGGCTTGCTGGCCCGCATGACCTGCAGGGCGACCTTCTTGCCGGCCAGGCCGCGGTAGTTGGTCTCGATCGCCTGGCGGATGTGGGGGGCGTCGAGGAGGGTGTTGGGGCCGTCGTGCACCGGCGCGAAGGGCAGGTTGTGGGGTTCGGCGAGGGAGGCCGAGGCGGCCGGAGCGGCCAGCACCGCGTGATGGCCGGCGTTCTGCAGGGCCAGGGCCAGGGCGGCGTACGGCTGGACGTCGCCGCGGGTGCCGTGGGTGAGGATAAGGACTTTCATGGCGTTCCTCGGTTCGCGGCGGCGGAGTTCCAAGCGCTGAGCAGGCGCTCGTCGGTGAACACGCCGTGGGTGAGCATGTCCAGGGAGGTCTGCGAATAGCGCAAGGTGGCGTCGGTGCTGTGCAGGTCGGCTACGCCCAGCACTCGGGACAGGTGCTCGCCGAAGGCCAGCGGCGCCAGCAGCCAGGTCACATACAAAGCGGCGCGGGCCCGGGCGTCGCCGGTGGGGCGGGCCCACCCTTCGGCGCTGCCTTGGTCCAGCCATGCTTGGGTGGTCTCGACGATCTCGTCGAACAATGCGGCCGCCTCGGGGGTGGCGTCGAGGAAGGCGCGAGCCAGATAGCGCCGCACCGGTTCGGCCTCCTCCAGCATGGCGGCCAGGCCGGAGGCGTCTGCCAGGTCGACCGGGTCGTCGGGGTCACCGCGCACCAGCGAGATCACGTACTGGTCGCACGCCGCGCGCAGGCCCTCCTTGGAGCCGAAGTGGTGTACCACCAGGGCGGGCGAGACCCCGGCTTTGGCGGCGATGGCCCGGATGCTCACCCGGCCCACGCCTTCAGAACCGAACAACTCCAGGGCCGCGTTCCCGATCCTGGCCCGCGCGGTGAGATCACTGTCTAAACGCATGTTCAGCATGCTAAACAAACGTTCAGTCGTGAGGGAAGGGGGTGAGGCGTCAAATACGCGTCAACGAACCGGTTATACCGCCGGTGGCAGGCATGCGAGCATTGCGATCATGACGATCTCGGAGCGAGAGACGATCACCGCCCACCTGGCGGCGGGGCCGGTGGAGTACCGGCTGGAAGGTGACGGCCCCCAGACTGTCGTGATCTTTCACGGTGGTCACATGCGGGCCGCACTGGCTCTGGGCGAGGAGGTCTTCACCACCTCGGGTCACCGGGTGCTCGCGCCTTCTCGCCCCGGATACGGGCGGACCCTCCTGGCCACCGCCACCACGCCCGCCGCCTTCGCCGACGTCACCGCAGACCTGTGCCACACTCTGGGCACCGAGCAGGTCGCCGCGGTGGTGGGCATCTCGGCGGGCGGGCGCACCGCTGTGACCATGGCCGCCCGCCACCCGCACCTGGTGCGCCGGGTGATCCTGCAAAGCGCGGTCGGCTTCGGCCCCTGGCCCGACGACCGACGCACCTATCTGGGGGGCCGTCTGGTGTTCAACGCCCGCGTCGAAGCGGCGTCCTGGGCGGTGGTTCGGCTGCTGATGCGCGCGGCGCCGCGGGCGGGGTTGCGATTGTTGCTGCGCGACCTGTCCACCCGGCCCGTTCGCCAGGTCATGGACGGCCTGAGCGAGCACGACCAGGCCGAACTCCTCGCACTGTTCACTCTCATGCGTTCCGGTGCGGGCTTCGTCAACGACATGCTGCCTGTGCCCGACTGCACCACGCAGGTCACCCAACCGGCCTTGATCATCGCCACCCGCACCGACCGCTCGGTCCCCTTCACCCACGCCGAATCCCTCGCCGCGGCCATCTCCCAGGCCGAACTGGTGGAAAGCCGGGCCGATGGTCACATGATCTGGTTCGCCCCCGACTACCCCGCGATCACCGAGAAGATCAAAGACTTCCTCGCCACGGCCTGAGCACGGGGCGGCCGGAGTAGGCCCGCGAGGAGGATCGGAACGGTCAGTAGCGACAGGAAGACGAGGCCGACAAGTCAGCAGGTGGCTCAGCGAGCTTGCGGGGTCAGCGTCGGCGGTGACCTTGACCGAGGTCTGTTCACCAAGGCGAACATAGGTGCCGAGGCTGGCCAGGTGCTGGTGGCGGGACTCGGCCTGGAGTTCGGCGGCGGTGCGGCCGGCGGCCGCCGCTCCGTTTCACCGATCCATCACTGCGGCGAAGCCTTCGGGCGTCAGGTCCGCGACGGGGCTGGCGCCGCCGACGTCGATGAGCTGGGCGAGGCTGTCGTCGTAGCTGGCGCGGTGGTGACGGCGGGGATCTGGTCCAGATAGCGGTCGACGGCGGCCGTGATGGTGCAAACGCCGGACGGGTTGGGGTAGCCGGGGAACACGACGACAGACACGAGACCTCCGCGGGAGGATGTGACACATGACGTTGCCGAGTCGCCTCCGGTCCGGCCGATGGAGAGCCGGGTGGGAGCGGCCCGGCGGATGCCAGTGCGCCAGGGGGCCCCGTAGCGAACAGCGAAAATCCAACGGATATGGATCTGACCTGCGGTTAGTGGGTTCGGCGTGGTAGGGCGAGGAGCCGGTGATCTCGGCCACGGCCTCGCCGCCGAGGCGGGTGTAGCGCACGGCGCTGCTTCGGAATGATCCGGACGTGAGCGCTCTCCGTGACCGGCCCCTGACGGCACGGGACGACTACGGCCTCAAGGTCCGCTGTGCCCGGCCGTGCTGACCTGGTCAGACGCATCAGACACTCGGCCGGGCCAAGGGCCTGCGCCGCACACATCACCTCCAGCAGGGAGAGGCACCGAACACGTGAAGGACACCGAGATCCCGCGGGCGGTGGCCGCGGCCGTCGACACGGCCGCCGAGTACGCTCTGGGCGCCGACGACGCCGCCGTGCTGCACAACTCGAACCGGATCGCCGTCCGGCTGCGGCCCAGCGGCCTGCTCGCCCGGGTCGCGCCCCTCGCGCACCGCCTCGACTTCGAGGTCGAGATCGCCCGGCGCCTCGTCGGGACCGGCAGCCCGGTGGCGGGTCTGGATCCGAGGGCCGAGCCCCGTGTCCATGTCCGCGATGGCTTCGCTGTCACCCTCTGGACCTACTACGAGCCCACCGCCGCACCCGAGAACCATCCACCCGCCGCCTACGCCGACGCCCTGGCCCGGCTGCACGCCGGCCTGCGCCGCATCGACTTCGCCGCACCGCACTTCACCGACCGCGTCACCGACGCCCTCCGGGTGGTCGAGGACCCCGCCGTCAGCCCGGACCTCGGCGCCGCGGAACGCGCCCTGCTGAGCGACACCCTCCACGGAATCAGCCGCGCGATCCTGGACCGCGGCACGCGGCAACAGCTCCTGCACGGCGAACCGCACCCCGGCAACCTGCTCGCCACCGCGGACGGACCGCTCTTCATCGACCTGGAGACCGCCTGCCGCGGACCCGTCGAGTTCGACCTCGCGCATGCTCCGGAGGACGTCGCCGCGCACTACCCAGCCGCCGACTCCGGGCTGCTCACCGACTGCCGGATCCTCAGCCTCGCCCTCGCGGTCTCCTGGCGTTGGGACCGCGACGACCAACTCCCCGACGGGCGCAGAAGGGGCCGGGAGTGGCTCGCCCAGATGCAGGCCGACCTCGACCGCCGGGAGCACGCCGCCGGTGGCGGCCACTGAGCGGCGCCCCCGCCGAACTGGCCACACTGCGCCGTCTGGTCGACGACGGCGTCTCGGTCACCGAGGCCGCCCGCCCCCTCAAGATCGGCCGCTCCACTGCCTACGAGGCGCTGGCCCAGCGCTGAGCAGCGGCCCTGCCGTCCCGCGGCCCGTTTCTGCCATATTCCGGTGACACCCCCGGACGCTCCAACTGCTCATCCGACAGGAACCGCGTTGACATCAACCGCCTCGTACGTCACAGAACACACCAACCATGACGAACCGTAGTCGAGGAGATCGACAACCGTCCCAGAAACCTGCGTAACCGCAGCTCAGAGGCGTATCTGTTGGATTTTCGCTGTTCGCTATGGGGACCCCGACAGGTAATGCAGATTCTGTGTCACATACGCCGCGCCGAACGCGCCCGCCGCTACTCATTTTCCCGACACCCAGCGTTGGCCAGCCGCCCACCCGCCCTTACGCGCTTGCGGTCCCGGCTGACATTCCCAGCTACTCGGTGTTGCTGAATAGCGGTAGTTGGTGTTACTTTGTACTGGTAGTCAGTAGTACCGAGTAGCCGGAAGGGGGTCCATGGACAAGCAGATGACGGAGATGCTCAAAGGCACACTTGAGGGCTGCGTGCTCGAAATCATCGGCGGCGAGGAGACCTACGGGTACGCCATCACGCGCCGGCTGAACGAACTCGGCTTCGCCGACGTCGTCGAGGGGACGGTGTACACCATCCTGCTGCGGTTGGAGCGGAACGGGCTCGTCCAGGCGACGAAACGGCCCTCTGAGGTCGGTCCGCCACGCAAGTTCTACACGCTCAACGACGCCGGACGCGAAGAACTCGCAAAGTTCTGGGCGAAATGGCAATACGTCTCATCACGCATCAACAGCCTCAAGGAGAGCGGGAGATGAACTTCTGGGAGACCGTCACAGGCAGCGATCTCACCAAAGAATGGAAGGCGTTCGAAGCCCGGGCCGAGGCCCTGCCGGACGACCACCGGGCGGCGTGGGAGCAGATCAAAGGGCATCTGTTCCCCTATGGAAGCTTCACCGGCCGCAACCTGATGCCGATCTTCGACGCCGTCCTGGGGCTGCTGGAGGAAACGGCAGCGGACAGGCAGAGTGCCCAGGAGGTGCTCGGCGACGACATCGCAGGCTTCTGCGCGGCGCTGACCGGCGGAGAAGGGGCCCGCACCTATCGCGACCGGTGGCGCAAGCAGTTGAACAGGAACGTCGCAAGGAAACTGAGCCGGCTGGGAGGCTGACGTGGGCATCCAAGACATCATCGAGGGCAAGAAGCAGTGGCGGGCGCACACGGCACGCGTCAAGGCGCTCCCGCCCGACTACCGGATCGTCTACAAGGAGATGCAGAAGTACCTGTTCAAGGTCGGACCGGTCGACCTGCCCGACGGGCCACTGCTCCCCGGGGTCGTCGACTTCTTCGAGGAGGGTGCCGCCGCGGGCAAGGGGGTCCTGGAACTCATCGGCAGCGACGTCGCCGCGTTCTGCGACGACCTGATCAAGGACTCTCCCACCTACGCGGAGATCTACCGGGAATCCATCGGCGGGGAGCCCGGCGCGAACGAGAAGTAGCCCGCTCGCCCGGTGCCGGCGGAGTTCTCCGGCCGATGAGCCGAAAGAGCACCTCAGCCCCCTGTTTGCTGCTGCGCGCGCCAAGCCGCGCCAGTCCTCCCGCTCGGTCGGCGATGTGGGCGGCGGTGTAGTAGCGGCGCGCGACCGGTTGCTGGTGGGCCAGGTGGGTGACGTGGGCGTCCAGAACCCGGCGGATCGCGTGATAGTAGTCCCAGGTCTGGCCCATGCCGTTGTTGTTCGCCATGAGGCTGAGCAGTCGGCCGGTGTGGTCGATGAGGTCATCGTCGGGGTCGGGTGCGGTGATGGCCTCGTGGACGTCGGCTGCTTTGGCGACGGCGCCGACGTAGTAGCCGTTGAGGATGTCGCCGTTGATGGCTTCGCGCAACAGCCACGGGCGGGCGGCGGGCCCTTCGACCTGGCAGAGGGCCTCAACGATGTTGACTCGGCCCCATCCCGCGGTGCGCTGGGCGAGCCAAAGGAGCGCTTGGCCGCCGCCCATCCGCCGTTTCAGCGCGTGTGCAGCCAGGGGGCCGAAGGTCTCCGACAGCAGACCGATGTGCTTGATCAGGTCGATGTCCTGCTCGTCCCAGTCTGACGCGAGCAGGGCGAGGCCAACGACCGTTCTCGATCACCCGACGCTCGAATGTGACCGGTGGCAGCCCGTCGTTGGCGCTGTGCCGCCTACGCGTGTTGTAGAAGTCCGCGATCCAGGTCGCGATCCTCAGCCGGGCCTCGGCCCGGCGCCACATCCCAGGTCGAGGGCATCGCCGGGCTGCAATGCCTCGGCTGTCTCTTTCAACACCGGGTTGGGGTGCCCGGTGCCGCCGCCGCGCCGGGCGGGGTGGTGCTGTTCCCAGAACGACTCGGCATTGAGTGCGTCGGTCATCGGTCCGCCCCACTCGCGAAGAATTTCACCAGCTCGGTGGTGACGAACTCGGGGTTCTCCTTGATCAGCCAGTGCCCGGCCTTGGGCACCTCGACAGCGCGGGTGATGTTGGACATGAGGGGCTGGACCGTCGAGCGGGTGAAGTCGAGCGTGCCTTCGGCTGTCAGCAGCATCGTCGGCATGGTGATCGGCTTCGCGGCCTTGTTGTCCCGTTCGTCCTGGTCCAGGGCGCGGTAAAGCTCAAACCCACCGGTCAGGACCTGCGGGCGCTGGTATGTGCGGGCGTATTCGTCAATCTGTTGTGCGGTGAAGGGAGCCTTCGCGCCCGGCCCGCCGAAGCTGGTCCCACCATAGGCAACATACCCGTAGAAAAGAGACAGGTAGTCACGGACGTCGTCGTCGACCAGCAGCTCGGGGAACCCGTCCTGGTTGTGGAATGACATGTGCCAGCTCGCCTGCCGGTAGGCGTTCGCGCTGAGAGCGGGGCCGGGCATCGGATAGTCGAGGTGGGCGTACTTGACGACCTCGTCCGGGAACTGTGTGGCGTACTGGAACGCCACACCGGCGCCGAGATCATGCCCGACCAGCTTGATCTTGTTCAGCCCCAGCTTGCCGGCGAGCAGCCGGTGGACGTAGCGGGCCAGGGTGGCCTTGTCGTAACCGGACGGCGCACCCTCGCTGTCGCCGAGTCCCGGCAGATCAAGCGCATACACGGTGTATTTCTCGGCGAGCGCCGGCATGATCTCGCGCCACGAGTACCACGACTGGGGCCAGCCGTGCAGGAGGACGAGCGGCTCGCCGGTGCCGCCGGTGACGTAGTGCATCTTCACGCCGTCGACGTCGGCTGTCTCGTGCTTGAATCGACGGTTGAACTGGGCGTCATCCCGGGTGGCCGCGTCGTAACCTGCCGCGATGGTGGCGCTCGCTTGCTGCGACGTCGTGTTCTGCGCCCTGCCGCCGGTGGTCGTGCAAGCTGTCGTCAGGACGAGCGCGGCCGTGACGGCTGCGACGGTGCGCGACCACCGTGTTGCTGGTCTCGAAGTTGCTGCTGATGTGAGCATTGGTTACTTACCTCCGTTACCAGCATGACCAGCAGCGTTGCCTATTTGCGAGAAACGTTGCGGATCCGCATCATGGGTTCATGAACGTCACATCGCACGACGTCCTTGCGGGCGTCGGCCCGCGCCTGCGCGCACTACGTCAGGCCCGGAACATCTCGCTGGCCGCCTTGGCGGCAGAGACCGGCCTGACCGCAAGCACGCTGTCGCGTCTCGAGAACGGGAAACTGCGCCCGACACTGGAGCAACTGTTGCCGCTGGCGCGGGCGCACGGCGTCCCGCTCGACGAACTGGTCGCGGCCCCGCCCACCGGCGATCCACGTATCCACCTGCGGCCAGTACGGCGATCCGGCTTCACCGTCGTGCCGCTGACCAGACGTCCCGGAGGCATCCAGGCCTACAAAGTGATCTATCCACCGGCCGGGAAATCGGCTACGACGACACTGCAGACCCACGAGGGGTACGAATGGTTCTACGTACTCAACGGATATGTCAGGCTCGTCCTCGGTGACCAGGAATACCAGCTAGGCCCCGGCGAAGCCGCAGAGTTCGACACCCGTATCCCGCACCAGATCGGCAGCGCCGACTCTCAGGCCGCGGAGCTGCTCACGCTCTTCGGCGCGCAAGGCGAACGCGCCCACCTATCGCCCTTCCTGACATCGCCCACCTGAACGAACCGGCTCTGGAGTAAACATTTCACCCAAGCCGCGTCGAGGGTGGCGCGACCAGCGACAGCATCCCCCGGGACAAGGTCTTCTCCGAGAAGATCTCCACCCTGATGCGGGTGCGCCCGCGGTTCGAGGCCGCGCTCGCCCAGGCCCGCGAGCAGGGAGCGGAGGAGCCCCGACCACCCCCATCCCCGGCGCGGGCCGAGACCGGCCCCCAGACCCCATGCCTCGATGTCCGCCCGGCGGCCGGTGAAGCCGCGCCCCCGATTAAATCGGTCGCTTCGCTTTGTCGCGGATGAATACGATCACGGCACGCTCTGGGGGCGCCTGGACTCACGGAAGGACATCTCCGCGATGCTAGACCTGATCTTCGATCTGGAGACCCAGGATCCCGACGACGTACTGACCCTGTGCCTGGTAGCGGGACATCCGGCCGTACGACTGCGCGCGGTCACCGTCACTCCGGGGTCGCCGACGCAGGTGGGACTGGTCCGGCACGTCCTGCGACGGCTGGAGCGAGACGATGTCGCGGTGGGCGCCAGCGATCCCGGTACGGGTAAGAGCCATGTGTCGGGCTTCCATGACCGCTGGCTCGGCACCCCTCCCGAGGCCCAGCCGGACGCCCCGCCCGCCGACGTCATCGCCGAGACCCTACGGTGTCACCCCGGGGCCACGCTCCTCACCGGCGGACCCCTGCACAACCTCCGGAGGTTCCTCGAGATGTATCCGGGAGTGAGTCTGAGCCGGTGGGTGGCCCAGGGCGGGTTCGCGGGCGACAACGTCGTACCGCCCGAGCACCGGTTGACGAAGTTCGAGGGCCGCACGGTATGCCCGACGTTCAACTTCAACGGTGAGCCCCGGGCGGCCCTGCTCGCTCTGTCCTCGACCGGGATCGCACGGCGCGAGCTGGTGTCCAAGAACGTCACTCACGGCGTCGCCTACGACGGCGAGTTCCACGAGCGGTTGCGACCACACCGCGACCGTACCGCCGGGCTCGCCCTGATATTCGCCGGCATGAAGCACTACCTGCGCAAGCGGCCCGGGGGGAAGCTGCTGCACGACCCCACCGCGGCCTGCGTGGCCATCGACCGCGCCATCGCCACGTGGGCCGAGGTCGAGATGGTCCGGGAGGAAGGCGGATGGGGTGCGCTGCCGGCGGCGGGCAGCGGGACGTTCGTCACGACCGCGCTCGACCACGAGCGGCTCTTCGAGGTCTTCGTCGGTGAGGGTGCAAATCTGCAGCGGGATGTCAGTACTGCCACCTGCGCATTCTGCATGAAGTGTCAGCGAATCTGCACGTGCTGTCAGTGAGAACAACTCCACAGGGTCGACGCCCCTTTGACGACAGGTCTACATACGGGCCATGGGGGTTGATCAGCAACCGAACGGCCAGTGGTGTTGGCGACCTGCCGACGGTCGGCTTACCGCCACTGGCGGACACCTTCGTCCTGCCCGAGCCGGCTCCCGGCCCATCCGCGACCTACCCGCCCCGGACACCGCGGGCGGTCAGCTTCAAGGCGGCTGATCCGGCTGGCGACCGGGGTCCGAAATGTTCGCGCGCGTAAGCGCAGAGCGTCACAGCGGTGATGAACGCCACCTCGATCCCCAGCACCTTGTCCAGAATGGTGAAGCCTGATAACCGCCGCAGAACGGCCAGAACACCACCTACCCGAACCAACCTAACGAAGTACTACCTAGGACTCGTCCTGGCAGGGAATCGTCGCCGCCGTTGGCGCGGCAGGCGCGTTCTCAAGGAAGGCCTGGGTTGAGACGGCATAGGCGGAACACAGAAGCCGGCCAAGGCGCGTCGCCCTGCCGTCACCGAAACGCCGGGTGGGAACACCCATGACATGCAGGCGCCGTTCCAGGGCCACGCCTGAGACCGCGACCACCGTGTCACCGTACCGATCAACCCAGCGAAACGCGTCCCGGAGCAGCGCAAAAGCAAGCGTGCCGAAACCCGCTGCCGTAGTGCGGGGCCAGGCCCGGCCGGTGGCCAGGCGGCTGAGCTCCCAGATGCTCGGATCACGAGGAGCAGGGGCGCCGCGCAGCGTCTCGGAGA
This sequence comes from Streptosporangium sp. NPDC049078, assembly GCF_040648855.1. Lineage (NCBI taxonomy): Bacteria > Bacillati > Actinomycetota > Actinomycetes > Streptosporangiales > Streptosporangiaceae > Streptosporangium > Streptosporangium sp. NPDC049078. Next base: position 137,882 of record NZ_JBEZEL010000010.1, on the reverse strand, counting down.
AGACGTCGGGGATCATATAAGGACCGTCGGTGGGCAGGAGCCGACAGCACCCTGTGACCTCCCGGCAGACCTCCCCATGGCTGATCACATAGACCGGATCGCAGTCGTCGTAGGAATCTCGCTCCATTCCGTGGAGGCTGTCGACGTCCCAGCGGAGGCGTTCGTAGAACACCTCGTAGCGGAGGCGGAACATGCCGGTGAGTAACCACGCCGGGAGATCATCCGTGCGGCCGACGACAATCCGTTGTACGCACCCCATAGGGCTGGTCAATGAATGGTTGCCGGCGTCGATGTCGTATCTCTCCAGTGATCGGGTCCCGCGCCACCCACTGGCTGGCGTTTGGCATGCGCTGCGCCTTGTTGCGCCACTCGTTGACGAGCAGTCCGGCTACACCCCCAGCGTGACCACCTCACCGGCGAACCGGTAAGAAACCGTCCTGATCGGACCATACGCCCTGGGCGGGGCGGGTCAAGCACTTTCTATGCCCTCGCCAGGACAGGAGCACCCCGTGATTCTGTTGTGTGGTGTTGCCTGCCGTTTTTTAGTGGTCTGCCGTGTGATGTGGCTACTACCAGCATTAACCGGGAGCAACTGACCGTGTCCGCATCGTCGCGAAGTGACGATGTCTTGAACCGTAGAGACTTCCGATGTGGTGGTCTTGCGCTTTTAGGATCTTGTTAGTGCGCCGCGCGCCCTCGCCGGGGCAGGCCCCTCCGTGGCGCGGGCGCTGGGGAAGACCTCGCTGCAGCTCAAAGGGCCAAGCGTCGTGGGCGGCGTGATCACCATGCCGACGAGCTCGGCAGCCGTACTGCCCCGGGACCGCCTACCCCACCTGGTACAGCCAGTACGACACGCTCTGCGAAGCACCCGGCGGCTGGTAGGCCTCCACCGTCGCGCCCTCGTACCCGTAGGTCGTCGAGACCGTGCTCGTGGCCCCCGTCTCGTAGTCCTCGTACTTCTCTTCGTAGTTCTTCGTGATGAACATCTGGCTGGTGTCGTAGACGCTTTCCACGATCACCCGCCCGGGCCCGAACACGCCGATGAGGTCCTGCCGGAACAGCTTCAGGCGGGCCTTGCATCCGGTGCACGGCCCGATGTTGCCGACCACCACGACCCGGATGTGGGCGTCATGAGGGAACGAGGAATGAAGCGCCTCGATCCAGTCCCAGGCTTCCTGCAGGACGGCGACCTCGCTGTCCTGTTTGGACATGCGCGCCTGCGCCTTGTCGACGCGTCCCTGGTAGCTGCGGCTGGCGTCTTTGGTATCCGCCAGGGAGTAGCGCGTCGTCCCCCCGGAACGCGCTCCCGCGACCGGGGTCTTGTAGCTGTGCGCCTCGTCGAAGGAGAGGTCTCCGTTGGCCATCACCAGCGCCCGGGAGAACAGGCCCGTGCCCTTGGCACGGATCTCTGCCAGCGACTGTGCGATCTGCGGTGCCGCGGGGTCTGAGGTGAGAGCTTCGGGGGGCGTCGCGGTCATCGTGGTCCTCCTTGACCAGAAAGAAGAACCTCAGCCTTTCATCCGGAAGGGTGCTGTCAAGGCACGTCAGCGTCCGGCTCAGGCCAGCCTGCTCCGCGCAAGCAAGAAGGTCGACGCGGAACCTGCGAGCCGGACCGGCCGGGGAAGGCCGGGCAGTACTTCAGCCTCCCCGATCTTCTTGTCGTGTGAGTCGGCCGATCGGCCGGGTCGGAGCCTCGGCCGCGCCGTGGTCCCGGGCCGTCCTCCAACTGGAGCGAAGACAACCCCTGCGCATCGCGGAGACTTCTCTGAGCGTCACTGAGACGCTCACGCTCTTCCGCTGCGGCGGCCGTCGACGCCGGAGAACGCCTCTCCCGACACCGTGCCCGTCCCGACTCAAGGGCTTCAGGTATCGAGCCTGATCAGGTGAAGAGACGGGCATCCGAGCCGATGGGGCATCCGTCGTCTTTGCATCAGCCGCCGGAATCCGTTCGGCACAGTAACTTGCGGGAATTTACATTCCCGGTAGTTACTTGGACCTGGGAGAGACGCAACAGATCTTGTTTATTTATTTTTAATTTCTGGAAAATCAAAGATGCTAGGCTGCTGCGCATGCGGGAGCCGGGTGCGATGACGCCGTGTAAACACTGTGGGACGCCGATCGAGCAGAGGCCTGGGAGGGGACGGCCGAGGGCCTACTGCGCGCAGGGAGACTGCCAGGCGGTGGCCAAGCGCGAACGCGAGATGCGGCGGGCGACACCGGGGCTTGAGGGGGCACTGGCCAGAGCCGAGGAGTTCTACGAGCGCATGGAGAAGGGGATGACCGCGGCGATCGCGCCGCTGGCGCAGGTGCTGGCGCAGGAGCTGAGCCCGGCGGGGGTGGAGGCCAAGGTGAGCGCGGTGCAGGCCGAGGCGCACACCCGGGTGGCGATCGCGCGCACCGAGCGGGAACAGGCCTTCGAGCAGGTACGCCTGGCGCGGGAGGCTTCCGAGCACGCCCGGCGCGAGCGGGACGCGATGACGCGCCGCGTGGAGGAGGCCAATGCCGAACGTGACAACGCCCTGGCCGACGCGGAGACCGCCAGGGAGCAGGCACTGGCCGCGCTGCACGAGGCGGCCAGCACCGAACGCCGGGCCAGGCAGGCCGAGCAGGAGGCCACTCGCAGGGCCCAGCGGGCCGAAGCGGCCAGAGACGCGGCGCTGCGGGAGATGGCCGAGCGCGTCGAGGCCGCGGAGGCCGAGGCGCGCCGGGCCGAGGCGCGGGCCGTTCACGAACAGGAGCAGGCCGAGGGGGCACGAGCCGAGCGCGACCAGGCGTTGCGGGAGGCCGCGAGCGCGCAGGAGGCCAAGGGACAGGCCGAGCGTTCCGCTTCGGCCGCCTCGGCGCGTGCCGAGGCGGCCGAAGCGGAACGGGACCGGGCGCTGGCGCGTGCCGACGCCGCGGCGACCGCCCATGCCGAAGCCCTGACCGAGGCGGCCGAGGCGCGCACACGGGCCGACCGGGCGGACAAGCAGGCGGCCGAGGCGGAGAAGCGGACGGCGCGCCGGGTGGCCAAGGCCGAGGAACGGGCCGCCGAGAAGATCGCCGAGGCGGAGGAGCGCGCGGCGGCCAGGGCCGCCGAGGCGCTCGCCGAACGTGACGAGATGCGCCTGCGATTGGCCATGGAACAGATGCGCCTGTCGGACCTACGCGACCAGATGGAGACATTGCGCGCCGAGTCCGCCCAGCTCAGGGAACGCGCCGTCGCCGCTGAACTGCGGGCCGAGCCATCCGGGGCCGAGGGCTGACGAGCGGCTGGGCGCGGGGCCTGCCGCAGGTTCACGACAGGTTGAAGATCACCAGGGGATGACGCCGTCGTCCTCGAAGAACGAGCCGGTCGGACCCCCGTCGGGCAGGGTGGCGAGCCGGATCGCCGTGGCCGCGCCCTGCTCGGGGGTGCGGGGCCCCTGGAAGCCGGTGAAGTCGGTCGCGACCAGGCCCGGGCAGGCGGCGTTGATCAGGATGTCCGTACCGGCGAACTGCCGGGCGTACTGCACGGTGACGGCGTTGAGGAAGGACTTCGACGGCGCGTAGGCCGCCATGACAGGGCCGATCTCGATGTCCGGGTCCGCCTGCCGGGTGAGGGAGGCGACGCTACTGGAGACGTTGACGATGCGTGGCGACGCCGAGCGCCGTAGCAGCGGCAGCATCGCGTTGGTGACCCGGATGACGCCGATCACGTTGGTCTCCACGACCGTGCGGACCACATCGAGGTCGAGCGCTGTCGGGTCCTGCACCCAGCCCGGACCCACCGGTCCTGAGATGCCGGCGTTGTTGACCAGGACGTCCAGACGCCCAGCCTGCCGTTCGACCAGTTCCGCGGCCTCGGTGACGCTCTGGTCGCCGGTCACGTCCAGCGGCACCCCGAACGCCTCCACCCCGGCGGCGCGCAGCTTCTCGACGGCGGTCTTGAGCCGAACCTCGTCGCGGGCTCCCACGCCCACGCGGTATCCGAGGGTGCCCAGCCCGGCCGCGATCTCGTACCCGATTCCCTTGTTCGCGCCGGTCACCAGCGCGGTCTTCGTTTCACTCATGCCGTTGATGGTCGCGGGTGGACAAGCGATGCATCCAACACCGATACGGCATCCTGTCATACCCGACAGGTATCACCGAGGTATGTTGTGGCGGTGGACACTCTGGAAACCCGCGAGTTGAGGTACTTCGTGGCCGTCGCCGAGGAACTGCACTTCGGCCGGGCCGCCGAACGCCTCGGCATGGCCCAGCCACCGCTGTCCCGGGCGATCCAGCAGCTCGAGCGGCGCCTGGGCGTCTCCCTGCTGAAACGTAACCGCCGCGGCGTCCTTCTGACCGGCGCCGGCGAGGTGTTGCTGCACGAGGGCCGCGCGGCCCTGGACGCGACCACCGCCGCCGCCCGCCGCGCCCGCCGCGCCGGTGGCGCCGACGATCCGGACGGCCCTCGCAACCGCCTGGTACTGGCGGTGAAGGCCGCCGGCTCCCACGAGCTGCTGCGAAAGCTTCTCGACGCCTACGCGGCCGAACCCGGCGCCGCCGAGATCGAGGTGCTGCCGTGCGGCCTCTGCGAGCAGGAAGGGCTGCTGCGCGACGGTCGCGCCGATGTGGCGCTCATGCACGCGCCGTTCAACTCCCTCGCCGGGTTCGACAGCGAGGAACTGATGACCGAAGGGCAGATCGCCATCCTGCCCGCCGGACACCCCCTCGCCGCGCGCAAGACCCTGTCCCTGGCCGACGTCGGCGATGTCCCCGATCTTCCTCTCGCCCGCTGGCCCCGCCACGGCGTCTACCCGCCGGGGCCGGGCCCCGAGATCCGCGACCAGACACAGCTGGCCCAGCTGATCGCCCTCGGACGCACCGTGGCCGTCCTCCCCGACTCCGCCCGTTCCTGGCTGTGGGCCGAGCACACCGCCGTCCCCCTGACCGACGCGCCCCCCGTCGTCACCCACATCGCCTGGCCCGCGCACAGCCGCTCCCTCGCCCTCGCCGGCCTGGTCCGCACGGCCACACGACTGTGACGCTCTCCCGCCCTTCGCACTGGTCCGACGATGCGGGTATGACGACCTCTGGCCGGACCACGGCTTCTCCGGCAGCGCGAAGGCGCATCGCGGGCCGGTACGCCAGCGTCAGGGCGTAACGGGAATCCCCGTCGTTCACGAGAGGGAGAAAGTCAAGGTAAGACTCCTCGCATGGAGTTTTTCTGTTATCACCGCGATCGACCTGACTCAGCGGCCCTGCGCGACGAACTGGTGGAAGAGCACTGGTCCTACATGGACGGGTACGCGGCAACGATGATCGCGCGTGGCCCGACCCTCGGCCCCGGCGGCGAGACGGCCACCGGCAGTGTGCACATCGTCGATCTGCCCGATCTCGCCACGGCGCGTGCTTTCGCCTTCGAAGAGCCCAACTACCAGGCCGGTGTGTATCGGGACGTGATGCTGCGCCGATGGCGCAACGTACTGGGGCGCACCATGTGGGATTTTCCCGGCGACCGAGACGGCGGTGACCGGTATCTGGTGGTGGGCCTCGGCTCCGGGCAGGCTGCCGACCTCGTCCCGCCGCCCGGCCGGGACGGCCTGATCGCCTATGGACCGTTGCTGTCGGACGACGGCACCACCTGGCTGGGTACGGCGCTGCTGGTCCAGGCGCCGGGACCGGACGCGGCACGCGACGTCCTGACCGCGGGCCGGTACGCCGACATCGAGGTCCACGACTGGAGGTTCGGCGGGCGGCGATGATAAGTGCTTGACCGGCGCCGAGGGCGGGTGACGAGTATCGTCACCCGCCCTCGGCCCTACGTTGCGGCATCATATTTCCATCTGGCAATATGAGTGCATGAGCGCCTACGCAGCCCTGGCCGAGCCGCACCGCAGACAGATTCTCGACCTGTTGCGTGACGGCGAGCGGCCCGCCGGGGAACTGGTGAAACGCCTCGACCTCAGCCAACCCGGCGTGTCGAAGCACCTCAAGGTATTGCGCGAGGCCGGACTCGTCGTGGTGCGCAAAAACGGCAAGCAGCGCATGTACGCGTTGCGCCCGGATCCCCTCGCCGAGGTCGACCAGTGGCTGGAGCCCTATCGCGTGTTCTGGTCCAGACACCTCGACACCCTGGAACGACACCTGGAGGAGAACCCATGATCGACGGAACCCTGGAAACCATCGACGGCCGCCCGGCGCTGCGCTTCGAGCGCACGCTCGCCTACCCGGTCGAGCGCGTGTGGCGAGCCGTCAGCGTGCCCGCGGAGCTCGAGCGCTGGTTTCCCGCGGCCGCGGACTGGACACCGGCGACGGGAGAGAGATTCGAAGTCGCCGGCGTGACCGGCGAGGTGACAGAGGTCGATCCACCCCACCGCCTGGCCTGGACCTATGCCGGCCAGGCGTACAGCTTCGATCTGACCGCTCACGGAGACGGCTGCCGCCTGGTCTTCACCCACGTCTTCGACGACCGCGACACCTCAGCGCAGACCGCCACCGGCTGGGACGCCTACCTTTCGCGGCTTGAGCCTCATCTCGCCGGCAAGGACCTCTCGGAAGAGGACGCGCACGAGGGGTGGGAGAAGAATCACGAACGCTACGCCGAGCGCTTCGGGGTCGACCCCGCGCCGGGTCGGCGCTTCGCGGCGGCTTTGCGCGCAGACAACGGCGACACCTGATCCCTCGCACCACGGCGGCCGTCCCGCCCAATTCGGTGGCGTCCTCGCTCATCAACTCCATTCGCGTTCTGTGACGGGACGTGGCTCGTACGTCCAGGATTGGCATGGTTTCGGGAATGGAGCCGCGGTGAGCTGGAGGCCCGCTGAACTCGGTCAGGGCGGCGACACGGGCCGCCGCCTTGCGCCACCGCGCGGAGCCGCGTTTCTTGCGGGCGAGGTCGCGCTGGGCGCCGGCGAGACGGCCGGCGGAGGCGGCCAGGTGGCGCGGGTTGTCCAGGTGCTCACCGTCGCCGGTGGTGGCCAGCGACGCCACGCCCAGGTCGATCCCGACGGTGGTGCCGGTGGCGGGCAGCGGTTCGGCGGGCACGTCGTCACACGACACGATCACGTACCAGCGCGAGCCCTCCCGCTTGACGCCGATCGTCGGCCGGGCGGGGTTCGTCCAGGAACGCGCACCCTGTCGAAAACGGACACGGACTCCAGGATTACGGACAAGAACGCGCACGATCATGATCTGCGCGAGTGGCCGTGCCGTAGACCTGCTGGAGGAAAGCGAGCCACGCGCCCGCCGGGATCGGGGGACACGTGACCGCCAACTCACGTCATCAGCGGTGGGAACGGAGAGGACGTACAAATGCGAGTCAAGAACACGCTTACCATGGCGACCACCTCGGTGGTGGCCGGGGGAATCCTGCTGTTCGCAAGCCCGGCGGCGACTGCGGCCACCGCCATCACGGCGTCGCGGAGTGCCGAGGCGACGCACGGTGCGAGCGCCTCCGCACCGTCAGTGTGGTGGACGGAGGGCTACTACATGTTCCATTACGAGTGCGTCCAGTCGGGCACGGCATGGGTCGCCATGGGCGCAAGGTCGTACGCCTGCGATCAGGCGGGACCCGCGAACTACCCGTGGAGACTCCGCATCCTGGACTGAACGGTCTCCTTCGGGCGGCAAGAGTGAAGCCTTTCGATGAGGCGTCCTGCTTCGGTCGTGAGGACTTCGAGGTCTCTGTCGATGTCGAACCCGACGGTGAAGGTGGTTGCGAGTCCTACGTCGACGGGGGCTGGAGATTTCTTCAAGCGGAGAGTTTTACATGCGGAGCGTGTGGGCTGCGGCTGCGCAATCCTGGCGAGTCGGAGGCGCCGGCCTGGACCTCAACGTTCATATGCCGGGAAAGGAGGGGAGGAGGATGAGCTTTCCGATTGGTGAAGCGCACGTCGCGGCCGTCGTGTCCTCCAATCTCGTGACAGTTGGCACGACGGCGGCCCGGCCCGCGATCAGTCGCTGTGTCCGTCGAGTCGGCTGCCCGGCTCGGGGTCGGTGACGGGAAACAGCTCCAGCTGCTCGGAGACGGGCTCCTGCGTGGTCAGCTTCAGGCAGCGGCGGCAGGTGACCGCGCCCCGGAAGGGATCTCGGGATCGGTGAAGCCTCTTCCTCTTCGTTGAGGTTTTCGTCGTGGTGGCGAAGCCGAGGAGTCGTGTGTCAGCCCCGGTTGAGGATGACTCGGTCTGGTACTGGGCGCCGCCCTGGCAGAGGACGCCTGCTCACGCAGAGGTTGGCTCCGTACACCAGTTCAGGCGCCTCAACCGCTCGCTGGGCAGAGGTGGCCTCGCATCGCCGGGGCCTGGGCGCCACCCGGTGCCGCTCCGGGAACGGCTGACCGCAGACGGCCTTGGGTTCCGGCGTACCCAAGGATGCACGACCTCCCAGCCCCCCCAACAGCCTGGGCTCGCCCTTTGGGTTCGCACGAACTCAGGGCTTGAGCAGCAGCTGAGCGGCCGAGCCCGGCAGTCTTCGCGCGGGTCTTGCGACGTCGCCGCGTGACGGCACGATCCGGCGCGGGCGACGTATCGTCCGCGCCGGGTGTGAGGTTCCCCCCGCAGGACCGGCGGCTGCTTGGCCAGCGGAGCCCTCTTTTCCTCGGTCAGTGCCTGTTCCAGCGCATCCAGGGTCTGTCCGGCCACCGCCGGCCCGGCCGACTCCTGGTGCGCCCGCACGATCGTGGAGTCCACGCTGACCACCTCCAGCCCGAGTTCTACCAGCCACGACCAGCCCTCACCAAGATCCGAACTTTGAACAGTTCCCAGTCCTCGGCCATCGCGGTAAAGGTGAATCCGGTGCTCGTCGTACGGCGCAGCGGAATGTCGCACTTGATCCGGCGCAGCACCTCGTTCCTGCTGATGCCCAACCCCTGGGCGAGGAGCCGTTCCGGACGCACCGGCACCGGATCCTCGAAGACGACCTCCACCCGCACCGGCCACGCCTCGTCGGACCATGCCGACCGGATGTCCAGCCGCCAGGCCCCTGTCCAGTCCAGGACGAAGCGATTGCGCCTGGCGAGCAGCGGATCCAGCAGCCTGGACACCACCAGTTCCGGATCGTTGACGCGGTAGCCGTGAAGTTCGGCCGGATCGAAGGATGTGACCGGTGCCCGCTCGTGCACGGTGAGCTTGCTCGTCCGATCGCAGGACACGCAGCGCACCAGCAGCCACACGTCCAGCAGCTTGCCGTTGGCGTTGACGCGGAACCTGCCCTTGCCGGGGGTGGCCGACTCCGACCGGCAGTCCACGCACCGCAGTGACAGCAGAGGAAGCCTGGTCCGGCGAACGACCCAGGGCAGCACGATATGAGGTTGTGAAGACATGATCTCTCTAGACCTGACACGAGGCCGATTGCGCGCGACCTCAAACGCTGTAGGACCGGGCGCACACGGGCAGCCCGGCAGGACCGACGGGAAGGTCGGCTACAGGTGAGCGAAAGAAGGTGTCAGGTCTGGAAAGCAGGCGGGGGCACGCGGTTTTGTCCTCTGTCCTCACTGCGACGGGGCTGGGAGGCAACCTACGGGAACGCGAAAAGAAGACTCAAACGGTTTTCCGGCGGCGCTATCGGCCCCTGGCTGACGAAGGCCTCCGAGGGGACCGGCATCCGTCGCCGGTGTCCACGGCTTCGTGTCAGCCCTGGGTGATGACACAGAACTCGTTGCCCGCCGGGTCGGTGAGAACGATCCACGAGACGTCCGTCCTCACTGCCCAGGCCCACGTCCGCGGGCGTCGCCCCCGACTCCCGCAGGCGCGCGACCAACTCCGCCTGATGGGCCGCGGGCGAACGTCACCGCCGTATCGACGTCAGACGGCGCGGCGGGAGCGGGTCAGGGCCAGCCCGCCGAGTGCCATGGCGATCAGCCCCACCGCCAGGGCCATGAAGCCCCCGACTATTCCGTACCCGGTGCCGGGACCACCGTCCGCGGCGGCCACGACCAGCCCGCCGACGACCGCGCCGACCGCCCCCGCCACCAGAGCCACGACGGCCCCCCTTCTCCCGGAGCCGGAGCCGATACGCCCCGCGGAGCGTGCCAGGGCGAGCCCGCCGACGACCACGCCGGCCACCCCCAGCAGCACGGCGATCAGGGACCACAGACGCCCGGCGGTCATGGTGTAGGCGCCGACGGGGTCCAGTTGGGCCGAGGCGTGCGCGGCCGCCGGTGCGGCGAGTGCGAGGACCGCGATCGGGGCGGCCGCGACGGCGAGCAGGTGACGGACGGACATGGGGCGCTCCTTTTCTGTGTCTTCTCCGGCGAACCGGATGTCGCCCGATCATGTCCGCCGGACCCGTCGCCGGTCGTCCCGCACGGGCGGGCACTTCGCGCTGCCACCGACGCGCACCCGGTTGCCGTGAACGCCGTAGGAGCCGCGAAAGATACCGCGGATGCGGTAGCCGGAGACTGGTCCGCGCGCAGGAGTCGCCCGCGAGGACATCCGGCTAAGGTCCCCCCATGGGGACAGGACGGTCCGGCGTGCGGGCGAATGCCACAGACTGGGTGATCGCCGTCGGCGTGGCGGCGACACTGCTGGTCACCGGGCTGTCCGGGCGGCACTCCACCCCCCACCTGGAGCTGCTCGGCTACGCGCTGCTGGCGGCCGGCGGCCTGGTGCTGGTCGCGCGCCGTCGTGCTCCACTCGTCGTCCTGGCCGTCACCGGGCTGTGCGCGGTGGGTTACCAGGCGGCCGGTTTCGACGTGCCCGCCGTCGCGTACCTGTTCGCGGTGTACGCGGCCGTGCGGGCGGGGCACCGCGTCTTCACGGTGGCGGCGAGCGTGATCATGCTGGCCCTTCTTCCGCTCGCGGCCCTGGCCGCGGGGTCGCACGACACGGGTGAGGCGTTCGCGCAGGCCCGAGGTGCCCTTGAGCTGGCCTGGCTGATCGCGGCCGGCGCCGCGGGGGAGGCGCTGCGGCAGGCCGAGCGGCGGGCGGACGAGGCCGAGCGCACCCGGGAGGAGACCGCGCGGCGCCGCGCCGACGAGGAGCGGCTGCACATCGCGCGGGAGTTGCACGATTCGCTCACCCACCAGATCTCGATCATCAAGGTGCAGTCCGAGGTCGCCGTCCATGTGGCCCGCAAGCGTGGTGAGCAGGTGCCGGAGGCCCTGCTGGCGATCCGGGAGGCCGGTCGCGAGGCGACCCGGGAACTGCGGGCGACCCTGGAGGCGCTGCGCGAGGAGGATCCGACCCCGCCGCGCGGCCTCGACCATGTCGCCGAACTGGTGGAACGGGCCCGGACCGGCGGTTTGGAGGCGACGCTGACGATCGAGGGGCGACGACACGACGTGCCGGCCGCGGTGGAGCGGACCGTCTACCGGATCGTTCAGGAGTCGTTGACCAACATCGCACGTCACGCCGCCGCCGCGACGGCGTCGGTCCGGATCGACTACCGTCCCGACACCCTCGCGATACGCGTCGACGACGACGGCAAGGCCAGGTCGGACGCGGCCCCGGTGCCCGGTGTCGGTCTGCTCGGGATGCGCGAACGGGTCACCGCCCTCGGCGGGCACCTGCGGGCGGCACCGCGCGAGGAGGGCGGGTTCACCGTCCAGGCCGAACTTCCCGTGGAGCGGACGTCGTGATCCGGGTCCTGCTCGTCGACGACCAGCCGCTCGTCCGCAGCGGATTTCGCGCGCTCCTCGACCTCGAGGACGACATCGAGGTGGTGGCCGAGGCCGCCGACGGCAGGCAGGGGCTCGCCCTGGCCAGGGAACACCTGCCCGACGTCGCTCTCGTCGACATCCAGATGCCGGTCGTCGACGGCATCGAGGCGACCCGGCTCATCGCCGCGGACCCGGCCCTGGCCGGGGTGCATGTCGTCATCCTGACCAACTACGGCCTGGACGAACACGTCTTCAACGCGCTACGCGCCGGCGCGGCCGGATTCCTCGTCAAGGACATCGTGCCCGAGGACTTCCTGCACGCGGTACGCGTCGCCGCCCGGGGCGACGCGCTGCTCGCCCCCTCGATCACCCGCAGGCTCATCAACCGGTACATCGCCCAGTCGCCCCGGCCCGGCGCCGGCACCGGTCTGAAAGAGCTCACCAACCGTGAACGCGAGGCCGTCGCCCTGGTCGCGCGGGGTCTGTCCAACGACGAGATCGCCGACCGTATGGTGATCAGCTCGTTGACCGCGAAAACCCACATCAACCGGGCCATGACCAAGCTTCATGCCCGCGACCGCGCCCAACTCGTGGTCCTCGCCTACGAATCGGGCCTGGTGGTCCCACACGACTCCTGACCTTCGCGATCGCTCGTCGCGCGCGTGCCGTCGCCGGCGCGCGGGCCGTACCGGTGCAGCGCCTCGACCTGCTCGTAGGACGGCACCTCGCCGGTGACCGGTTCGCCCCGGGCCACCGCCAGCGCCGTGGTGACGGCCGTGCGCAACGCCGCCCGAAACAGCAGCGACCCGTAGCTGACGCGGGCCACCCCCAGTTCGGCGAGCCGTCGCATCGGCACGCCGGGGGAGACGAGCACGTTCAGCGGTGCCCCGGCCCCGGCCACCAGCGCCTCGATGTCCCGCTCGGCACTCGCGCCCGGTACGAAGACCCCGTCGGCCCCCGCCTCGCGGTAGGCGCGGGTCCTTTCCAGCGCCAGAGCCGGGGCATCGGGCAGGTTCAGCCAGAACGCGTCGGTACGGGCGTTGAGGAACACCTCGGGAACCCGGCTCTTGACCACCGCGACCAGTTCGGCCTGCGCAGAAAGGCCGGCCAGGCGGTCACCGCGCCCGTCTTCGAGGTTGATCCCCGCCACTCCCAGTCCGGCCAGCTCCGCCACCAGGTCGGCGACCCGCTCGGGCGCCTCGGCGAAGCCCGCCTCGATGTCCACCGTCACCGGGACGCCCAGTCTCGTTATCGTCCGTGCCAGCCGCAGTGTCTCCTCCCGCGTCGCCCGCCCGGCGTCGGGCTTGCCCGCCGCGGCGGCCACCCCCAGGCTCGTCGTCCCGATCGCGGCGAACCCCGCCTGTGCCAGGGCCGCCGCGGAGGCGTGGTCCCACGCGCAGGGAAGCAGCAGCGGCTCGTCCGCGTGGTGCAGCGCCCTGAAGCGCGCGAACGTCATCGGGTCGCCGCCTCGATCGTCCCGGCCGCCAGTGCCAGCGCGACGTGCCTGCCCGGGCAGGCACGCGGCCCCGCCCCGAACGTCAGGTACTCCGCTTCGCCTCCCGCGCGCGGGAGGTCCCGGTCAGGGAGTGCCTGCGGATCCCGGCCGGCCTCCGTGACGTCGAGCACCACGATCCTCCCGTCGCCGGGCGTCCTGCGGCGCAGCGTCCGGACCGGAGGATCGTGGCGCAGTGTCTCGTCCAGCAGTTCCTCCACCGACCACGCCTCGGCCGGGCGCGACTTCGCGGGAGTGGTTCCCCCTCCCGCCGGAAACCGTGTCGCTGCGGCGGCCAGGGCTCCGCGGACCAGGGCGACGGTGGGAGCGTATGCCTGGGCGAGCAGTCCCGCCAGCACGGCCAGCCGCTCGGAAGACGGGTCACCCAGCAGGCGCGAGAGCTCCACCAGCCCTTGGTCGGCCACGTCCCTGCTCTTCTCCTCGCCAGGCCCGGCCCCGACGCCGGGCAGGTAGGCCGGGGCGATCGCCGCGACGGCCCGCACGGCACTCGGCCCGTCCTCGGCGCGTACGCCCAGCGCGATGGCGAGGACCAGCACCGGAACCTGTTCCGGGGGACAGGGGGCAGGGGCGATGTCCCACGAGGCCAGCCGGAACGCCTCGGCGCGCAACGCGCCCGGGTCCAGCTCGGCCAGTACCGCCACCCCCGCGGCCCGGCGCTCGGCGTGCATGGACCCCTCGGTGAAGCGGCCGACCGCTCCGCGCAGCCACGCCACGGTCAACGCGAACGGCGGGCGCGGTACGGGGTCGACGGTGAAACGGGAGTCGGCCAGCACGGCCCGTATCTCGGCGGGACGGCTCACGACCAGCGGGTCGGACGTCATCGGTTCTCCTTGAGTGGGCGCCTCCCCTCTCGGTCGGTGGGCGAAGGAGAAGGCGCGGGACTCGGTGATCTTCAGAAGGTTAGACGCCGGACGTTTCGGCACCTGCCGAAACGTCCGCGTCCACTCACCCGCGTCCACTCACCCGCGTCCACTCACCCGCGTCCACTCACCCGCGTCCACTCACCCGCGTCCACTCACCCGCGTCCACTCACCCGAGGCGAAGTCGGCGATGACCGGGGGCGGCTGCTGTGTGGAGGCCGCGCACACCGAGGTCGTGGTCCCGGCCACGGCGCTCGCCGCTCAGCCGCGCCAGCCGTCCTCGTCCACCCCGCCGGGCACCTCCGCCTGCGGGTCGTAGGGGGTACGGGTGAAGACGAAGGTGTTGAGGTCCAGGTGGCTGAGGGAGCCGTCGGGCCTGCGGACCACGCGGAGGGTCTCGCCCGCGTAGTAGCCGTCCAGCCCGAGCCAGGTCCCGTCGTCCTGGGCGGTGAACCGCGAGGCCCGTCCCGCGCCGCCGATCGGGTTGAGGGAGAGACCGCCCTCGGGCAACAGCCGCAGCGCGTACGCGCTGGGCCCCCAGTACCACGGACCGGTGAGCTCCAGCAGACCTGCGGTGTCGGCGACGGGCTGCCATTCGTCGGGCAGGCGCGGCTCGTGCTGGTCGAGGATGGCCAGCAGGTCGCTCAGCAGGGTGCGGCCGACGCCCGCGGTGGAGTTGGCGGTGAACAGCACGCCGACCTTGTCGGCGGGGTCGGCCCACACCGTGGCCAAAAAGCCCGGCATGGAGCCGGTGTGACCGGCCAGGCGGCGGCCGCCCGCCCGGGCCAGTTGCAGGCCCAGGCCGTATCCGCCCGTCCAGGCGTCGCCGTCGTCGACGATCGCCGGCTCGCGCATCTCCGCCACGGTGTCCGGGGCGAGCACGTCCCCGGTGTCTCCGGCGACGAACGCCGCCCACCGGGCGAGGTCGGCGGGGGTGGACCACAGCTGCCCGGCCGGGGCCATGGCGACCGCGTCGTGTTCGGGTTCCGGCAGCAGGACGTCCGCCCAGGGGTGCACGGCGTAGCCGGTGGCGTGGGGTGCGCGTGGCCGGGGCGTGGTGTCGCGCATGCCCAGGGGCAGCAGGATCTCCTCGTGCACGGCCTGTGCCCAGTTCACGCCGCGGTGGCGGGCGACCAGCTCGCCCAGCAGGGCGAAGCCCACGTTGGAGTAGTGGTAGCGGCGTCCCGGCCGGTGCCTGGCCGCCTCGGGCCCGAGCGCGGCGACGAGGTCGGCGGCCGGCACGCCCTCGGTCCGCTCCCACCACTGGCCGGGGGACTCGGCGCTCAGCCCCGAGGTGTGCGACAGCAGCTGGGCGACGGTCATCTCACCGACCCGCAGGTCGGGAAGGTGCTTGGTGACCGGGTCGAGCAGGCCGACCTTCCCCTCGTCGCGCAGGCGCATCACCACGACGGCGACCAGGCTCTTGGTGATCGAGCCGATGCGGTACTGGGTGCCCGGGGTGGGGGCGGCCCCATCCACCCGGCCGCGCGCGCCGAACCAGGCGAGCTCCCCGTCACGCACCACGGCGGCGGTCAGCGAGGGCAGGCGTCCCTGGGACTGCTCGACCGCGATCCTGCGCAGCAGCGCGCGAGCCGTACTCTCCAGAACCGGCGACATCAGATGGCTCCTCACCCGACACGAAACCCAACGCGAAAAAGTGCCCCCAGGTTAGTGCCGCCCGAACCGGGAGGGCATCGCCGACGGCTCGGCGCGACGGGCGATCAGCGGCTCCACAGCATCTGGGCTTTCGCCTCCGTACGACGGCGAATGCGACGAAGCCGGCGGTGTGACCGGCCGAGAAGGCGGCGCACGCCGAGCGGGCGGTCCGAGCGGATGCGCGTGCCGAACTTTCGGCCTGGGCACCGGGGCGCCGCCCCGAGCAGGCGTCCGGGAAACCCTCTATCTCGCCAATCCGGGTGATTCCGCGTTGGAACATCGCCGCTGCTGCGGGGGAGGCGGAGCGCCGCTTCGCGAGGGTCTCGTCCGTCCACGGCGGACGACAAGGAAAGGGAAGTATCCACACCTTTCCACTCTTAACGTATAGCGCACCGGGGGGCTTGCCACAAGACCCGGGTCATGCCGCAGAATCGTCGGCCGAAGCCGGAAGTTGCGGAAACGGGGGATGCGAAGTGAGTGTGTTGCCGCCGACGTATGAGGGGGCCGGGAAGGCCTCTCGTCCACCTCGGATCGGAGCCGAGGACGTGAACCCGGTGACGAATCCGCTGACCAGCAGCGCGTTCGACCTTCCCGCTCATCTCGCCGCCAAGGCCGACCCGGCGCTGATCGCCGGCGACGAACGGCACTTCGTGGCCATCGCGCAAAGCCTTGAGCACACGATCGCCGACCTGTCCGGCCGCCTCGACACCGAACGCAGGGCGCCCGGCGGCAAAGGCCGGCAGGCGCTGGACCGGGACCTGGAGATCCACCGGCTGTCGGCTCGCCTGCGCACCCTGCGTCGCTTCGGCCTGGACCTGTGTCTTGGCCACATGGTCGGCGCGGACGATTCCGAGCCCGTGTACATCGGACGGCTCGGCCTCACCGACAGCGCGGGCCGCCGCCTGCTGCTCGACTGGCGCTCTCCGGCGGCCGAGCCGTTCTTCGGAGCGACCCACGCCAACCCGATGGGGCTCGCGAGCCGCCGCAGGTACCGCTGGAGTCGCGGCCGGATCAGCGACTACTGGGACGAGGTGTTCACCCCGGAGGGATTCGAAGGACACCACGCGGCCCTTGACGACCAGTCCGCCTTCATCGCCAGCCTGGGCGGTGACCGGTCGGCCCGGATGCGAGACGTGCTCGGCACCATCCAGGCCGACCAGGACGCCATCATCCGCGCGGGATCTCGCGGGGCTCTCGTCGTCGACGGCGGTCCGGGGACGGGCAAGACCGTCGTCGCCCTGCACCGCTCCGCCTACCTGCTCTACTCCGATCCCCGTCTCGGCCACCACCGGGGCGGTGTGTTGTTCGTCGGCCCGCACCAGCCCTATCTGGCCTACGTCGCCGACGTCCTGCCCAGCCTCGGAGAGGAGGGCGTGCGCACCTGCACCCTGCGAGACCTCGTCGCCGAGGGAGCCGGCGCGACGGTCGAGACCGACCCGCGGGTGGCCCGCCTGAAGGCGTCGGCGGACCTGCTGAAGGCGATCGAGCCGGCCGTCAGGTTCTACGAGAACCCGCCCGCCAAGGGGATGACGGTCACGACCCACTGGTCCGACATCTGGCTGGGCCCCGACGATTGGGCCGAGGCGTTCGGGGCGGCCGAACCCGGCACCTCGCACAACGAGGCACGCGACCAGATCTGGGAGGAACTGCTCAGGATCCTGATCGACAAGCACGACGACGAGGTCTCGGCCGACCTGCTGCGCAGATCGCTGCTGCGAGACGAGGAACTGCTCACCACCTTCAACCGCGCGTGGCCGCTGCTGGAGGCGGCCGACCTCGTCGGAGACCTGTGGTCGGTGCCGGCCTACCTGCGGATGTGCGCTCCCTGGCTCGACCCTGAGGACGTCCGGCGACTGCAGCGCGCCGACGCCCAGGCATGGACGGTGTCGGACCTGCCGTTCCTGGACGCGGCGCGACAACGTCTCGGCGACCCGGAGACGTCACGACGCAGGCGCCGGCAGGAAGCCGCTCTCGCCGCCCAGCGCGAGCGGATGGCCCAGGTCGTCGACAACCTGATCGAGGCCGACGACGACGGTGAAGGGCTCGTGACGCAGTTGCGCCGCGCGGACCTGCAGCGAAATCTGATCGACGAGTCCGAGCTGCCCACCTTCGAACCCGACCTGCTCGCCGGCCCGTTCGCGCACATCGTCGTGGACGAGGCCCAGGAACTCACCGACGCGCAGTGGCAGATGTTGCTGCTGCGCTGCCCGTCGCGGAGCTTCACCATCGTCGGGGACCGTGCCCAGTCCAGGGGCGGTTTCACCGAGTCGTGGAGCGAACGGCTTGAGCGTGTCGGGCTCGACCGGATCACCCTGGCCTCCCTGAGCATCAACTACCGGACGCCGAAGGAGATCATGGCGGAGGCCGAGCCGGTCATCCGGGCCGTGCTCCCGGACGCCAACGTGCCGACCTCCATCCGCGGCGGTGCCGTCCCCGTCGTCCACGGATTGGTCTCGGAGCTGGGCTCGGTCCTTGAGACCTGGCTCGCCGAGCATGCCGAGGGCATCGCCTGTGTCATCGGTGACCCCACGTTCCAGGCGACCTCTCGGGTTCGGTCGCTGACCCCGGAGTTGTCCAAGGGGCTGGAGTTCGACCTGGTCGTCCTCGTCGATCCGGAGACGTTCGGCACGGGTGTCGAAGGAGCGGTCGACCGCTATGTCGCGATGACCCGGGCGACCCAGCGGCTCGTCATCCTGTCAACACCCTGATCGCCCGCCCTGTCCGGCCGGGGTGCGGGGGATCCCCCGCACCCCGGCCGTGTCCGCCGCCGCGTCCGGCGCGCAGGCCGGCGAAGGTCAGGCGTCGGGCCCGGGTACGGCGAGGTCGATCCGGCGAAGGCGGTCCGGCTCCGCGATCACGTCGATCTCGGTGATCCCGTCCTCGGTGATCGTGAAGCCGAGCACCAGGCGCAGGTGACCGTAGGGGGCCATCGCGAGCCCGATCGCCCCGTCGAGCAGGGCGGGTCCGGTGAACCAGGCCCGTTCCATCGCGGCCATCGCGCCCTCGGCCACGGAACGGGAGCCGCGGACCACGAAGGGCTCGGGGGTGGGGATGACCGCTGCGTCGGCCCGGAGCACCACGTCGGGATGGAGCAGGGCGACCAGCGCCTCGAAGTCCCCTGCGCGCGTGGCGGCCAGAAAGGCGTCGACGACCCGGCGCCGGCGGGTCAGGTCGGCGTCGGGGGCCGCGGGTGCCCCTTTGACCCGGCGGCGGGCGCGGCTCGCGAGCTGCCTGGTCGCGGCCGGCGACCGCTCGAGCATCGGGGCGATCTCCTCGAACGGCACGGCGAACATGTCGTGCAGCACGAAGGCGAGACGTTCGGCCGGTGCCAGCGTGTCGAGCACCACCAGCAGCGCCACCCCGACCGAGTCGGCCATCAGCACCTCCCGTTCAGGGTCGGTCCCGGCCTCCTGCCGGCCGATGAGCGTGCCGGTCACCTGCGCGTCGATGGGGTCCTCACGCCGATGCTCGCGCGCACGCAGCATGTTCAGGCACACCCTCGCCACCACCGTGGTCAGCCACCCGCCGAGGTTGTCCACGTCGCCGGCTCCCGCGCGGCTGACGCGCAGCCAGGCCTCCTGCACGGCGTCGTCGGCCTCACTGAGCGAGCCGAGCATCCGGTAGCCCACCGACCGCAGACGAGGCCGATGCTCCTCGAAACGCCCTGCCAGCCATTCGCGTTCGTCCACCGTGTCACATTCCTTCGCCGCCGGGGGTCATAGCAGTACATCCGAAAAACACCAGCCGAAAGTACCGGGAGGTCGACTCCCGGCCGAACGAACACTGGAGAAGCCATGACGGCACCCATCCTGGTCACCGGAGGCACGGGCACGCTCGGCGGCCACGTCGTCCCCCTTTTACGGGAGGCCGGTCGCGAGGTACGGACCCTGAGCCGCCGTGATCACGGGCCCGGCGACGGCGTCGAGCACTTCTCCGCCGACCTGCTCAAGGGCGAGGGGATCGAGCCCGCGGTGAAGGGCGTCGAGACCGTCCTGCACCTGGCGGGCGGCAGCAAGGGCGACGACAAGGCGACGTGGAACCTGGTGGGCGCCGCCTCGAAGGCCGGTGTGCGGCACATCGTGTACATCTCGGTGATCGGGGCGAACACGATGCCGCTGAGCTGGTTCAAGACCCAGCTGGAGGCGGAGCGGGCGGTGACGGACTCCGGTATTCCGTGGACGATGCTGCGCGCGGCCCAGTTCCACGACCTCGTCCTGAAGATCGCGGAGATGATGGGCAGGATGCCGGTGGTCCCGGTCCCGGGCGGGCTGCGCTTCCAGCCGGTCGACTCGCGTGAGGTGGCGGCCCGGCTGGTGCAGCTGACGCTGGGGCGGCCGGCCGGCCTGGTCCCCGACCTCGCGGGACCTGCGGTGTACGGGATGGGGGAACTGGTCGGCGGCTACCTGCGGGCGCGCGGCAAGCGCCGGATGATGATGCCGGTGCGGATGCCGGGAAAGGCCGGCAAGGCCTACCGGGCCGGGGAGAACCTGTCGCTGGACGGGGCCGATGTGGGCAGGCGGACCTGGGAGGAGTTCCTGGCGGAGCGGGTGCGCTAGCGCGCCGGCGTCTTCGTCCGTGACACGCGCGCGGCTTTGGGGACGTCCGGCTCCATGCCGCCCGCCCTGCCGGTCGTTCCTTGCACGCCGGCCGCCTCGGGGCGGCCGGCGTGCAAGGGGCGGCTGCGGTGACCGGGTCGCCTAAGGGGGGGGGATCGAGCCGGTGAGGGGATCCTCCGTCCGGCGGCGGTGGCGCGCCGCCGGGGGTGGCCGGTGCTCGGGGGCGGCCTTGCGGGCGCTGGCCAGCGCGGCCAGGGCCGTGGTGATCGGGACGGCCGCGATGAGTCCCAGGGTGCCCACCACGCTGCGGACGATCTCGGTGGCGATGACCGGGTTGGTCACCACCTCGCCGATGGGCTGGTCGCCGACGCTGACCAGCAGCAGCAGCGGCAGGGAGGCTCCGGCGTAGGCGAGGATGATCGTGTTGATCACCGAGGCGATGTGGGCGCGGCCGACCCGGGCGGCGGCCCGGTACAGCTGGGCGAAGGTGTAGCCGGGGTTGGCGTGCGCGAGCTCGGTGACGGTGGCGGCCTGGGTGACGGTGACGTCGTCCAGGACACCGAGCGAGCCGATGATGATGCTGGCCAGCAGCAGGCCCTCGGTGTTGATCCGGTAGCTGACGTCCAGGTAGAACGAGCTCTCGTCGGTGATCCCGTTGAGCTGGGCGAGGCCGATGGCCGCGTACGACAGCACGCCGGTCAGGCTGAGGCTGACCAGAGTGCCGACCACGGCCATCGAGGTGGGGACGGTGAAGCCGTGGGTGAGATAGAGCACCGCGAGCATGATCGCCGCGGCGCCGACGATGGCGACCAGCAGCGGCTGCTGCCCGGTCAGGATCGCCGGGATGACGAACAACAGGAGCAGTACGAAGGTGACGGCCAGCCCGATCAGCGCCATCACCCCGCGCCAGCGGCCAAAAGCGACCACCGCCGCGGCGAACGCGGCACCGGCCAGCCACAGCGGCGAGGAGCGGTCGTGGTCGGAGATCTGGTACGGCGGCACCTCCAGCTCACCGCCCAGCTCACCGTCACCGCCGGGGGTGTGGACCAGGATCACGTCGTCGCCCGCGGCGAACCTCTGCGAACCGGGCCCGCTGGGAAGGCCGCTGGTGACGAAGTGACCGGCCTCGGGCCCGCTGGTCAGCTCGACCTTGGCGTCGCCGCAGGTGGCGGGGTCGGCCGGCCGCTGCTCGCCGGAGGGTTGCCCGTCGGCGGGCGGCTCCTGCGGGCACGGGGTGAGGGTGATGGCGGTGATCGTCCCGGTCACCCGTTGCAGGCCGGCAGGTTGCTGCCCGCTGGAGGTGAGCTTCGCGGGCCACATCCAGATCAGGGCGATCAGCGTGGCCAGCGCCAGGGGGACGATGACGGCCAGCGTCGCCCACACCGTGCCACGGGAGCTGGGGGCGGCCGGGCCGTGCGAGTGGTTGGCACCCATGGTCGAAAAAGCTCTCCTCAGGGACGGTAAAGGCGAAAGTACCGCACCTGGGAGGCGGCCGTGGCGCCGCGGCGGCTCAACAGGACCGGTGAGGGCGGCAAACGTGGGTGTCCTGCGCGTTCATCCTGATGGATGGCGCTTTCGGGTCATTGTGGAAGGCCGAAGTGGTGGGTGAGCGCGGCGCGCAGCGTGGCGGTGTCCCCGGCGGACCCGGCGGACCCGGCGGACCCGGCGGACCAGGCGGACCAGGCGACGAAGCAGTCGGGGCGCACGAGTAACGCGGTCGCTGTCGTGCCCTGCAGTGGGCCGGTGACCACGTCGACCCGGTCTCGCCATGGCGCGGTGACCTCGGCGTAGGCGCCCGTGGAGTCCAGCAGCAGCGGCCGGGCGGCGCGGGTCAGTTCGGCGAGGCGTTTCGGGCCGTGCTCACCGTGCACGACCACGTCGGGGGCGCAGCGGCCGGCCATCGGGTCGGCGGGGTCGGCGGGGTAGCGGGTGTCCGCGCCGGACATCAGCGCCGCGATGTGCCCGGTCACCTCGGGCTTGCGCAGCAGTTCGGCGAAGAGTTCCCGCAGACCGGTGATCTCCTCGCCGGGGCCGATGAGCGCCGCCTGCGCCTGGGTGGACATGACGACCCGTTCGGCGACGGGGCGACGTTCGGTCTCGTAGGTGTCGAGCAGGCCCTGCGGCGCCCAGCCGCGCACCGTGGCCGCGAGCTTCCATCCCAGGTTGGCGGCGTCCTGCAGGCCCAGGTTGAGGCCGGGGCCGCCCATCGCGGGGTGCACGTGCGCGGCGTCACCGACCAGCAGCACCCGGCCGGCGCGGTAGCGGGCGGCGATACGGGTGTTGCCGCCGGTCAGCCGCCGCAGCAGGCCGGGCCCGTCGGGCGCACCGATGGGGACGTCTGCGCCGAGCACCCGGGCGACGCTGGCGCGTAGCTCGGCCAGGTTCATCGGGGTCTCCTCGCCCGCCGGCGCGTCGGGCCACTCATGCGTGCTCAGGATCGCCGGGCGGCCGGGGAACGGGGCCCAGGCGATGAGGCCGCGCGCGGTGCGGGTGTGCTGGAACGGCGGGAGGACACCGTAGCCGGGGACCCGCAGGCCGCCGGTCCCGGGGTCGAGGAAGGAGTCCGGGACGGTCACGGTGGCGGTGCGGGAGATCGACCGGTCGTTGGTGACGCCGGGGAAGTCGATGCCGGCCAGGCGGCGCACCGTGCTGCGGCCGCCGTCGGCGCCGACGAGGAAACGGCAGGTGAGCCGCCTGCCGTCGGCCAGGCGGACCTCGACCGCTTCGGGGTGTTGGCACACGTCGACGACCTCGTGGCCGCGACGCAGGTCGACTCCGAGCTCGGCGGCCCGGGCGGCGAGGGCGGCCTCGAGCCGGGCTTGCGGCACACCGAGCACGTAGTGCGGGTTGTCCGCGAGCATCGTGAGGTCCAGCGGGAACGCGCCGAAGGTGAAGGCCGGCTGGGGGGAGGGCGGAGTGCTCTCGCCGCTGAGCCGCGCGTAGAGGCCGCGCCGGTCGAGCAGGCGGACGACCTGCCCGACCAGGCCGTTGGCTCGGGACTCGCCGGTGGGCGCGGCGTGGCGTTCGAGGACGACGGGGTGGACGCCGGCGAGGGCCAGTTCGCAGGCGAGCATGAGGCCGTTGGGCCCGGCTCCGGCGATGAGGACATCAATCATGATCGTTTTCCTTTGCTGGGCGTGCGTCATCGCCACGGCGGGCGCGGCACGCGGCCGGCCCGCCGCGGGGTGTGACGCGGCTGCGGGGGTGGGTGAGGCGGTGTCTTGGGCGAGGAGTGAGAGCTTTAGCGGGGCGGCGCCGGGAGGCCGGCGGCGACCTGGGTGAAGGCGTCGGTGATGAGGCGCTCGATCGGGGTGGGCGGGGCGGCGCTGTCGAGATAGTGCCGCACGGCGACGGCGACGGCGGCGCTGGCCGCGGCCGCGACGAGCCTTGGATACATGTCGGTGGCGAGGTCGGTGCCGGTGCGCTCGGCGACCGCGGCGGCCAGCTCGGCCTCGGCGACCGCGACCGCGCGCAGTCGCTCGCCCTGCAGCGCGGGCTCGGCGAGCATGGCGCGTACGCCGGTCACCCACTGGGTGTGTACGGGGGAGGGCATCGCCTCGACCTCGGGGCCGGGCGTGAACTGCTCCAGCGCGGCCCCGGTGAGCGCGGCCCACAGCGGCTCGTCGGCGGGGCGTTCGCGCAGCGCGGCGGCGGTGCGCAGGCTGCGGTCGAGGTGGCGGAAGGCGATCGCCTCGGCCTTGCTGGAGAAGTAGTTGTTGAAGGTGCGCGGGGAGACACCGGCCGCCTCGGCGATGTCCTCGACGCGGACGTTGTCGTAGCCGCGCTCCACGGTGAGGTGGATCGCGGCCCAGCCGAGCGCCGCCCGCGTCTCGGCCTTCTTGCGCTCTCGCAGCCCCGTCATACCGCCACACTAGCACTAGTTGCGTGTCGCGCAAATATGCGTGACACGCAAAAAATGACCTCTTGCCTCGTGTGAGGCAAGGGGCGGCCGGGCCTGCCCCGGTGGCGCGTCAGTCGTCAAAGTCACCGAGGTCACCGAACCCTCCCGCCGTATCCACGACAGTGGCCGGTGACGGCGGTGTGGACCGCGTCCGGGCACGGAGGGGGCGTATCAGGCGCGGCCGGGTCAGCGCTTCCACTCCCTGTCGTCCGGCGTGACGGTCTGCTTGAGGAAGACGACGCCGTCGACCCTGCCGAGCCGGGCCGGGTCCAGCGGGAAATAGGCGAAGTCGTGGGAGACGCGCGGGACGGGCTTCGTGAGGGTCTCGGCCAGGCGGCGGGCGTCGACGAGAGAGTGCTCCCACGGGAGGGTGGACAACAGGCCCTCGACGGTGTCCGGAGGCGGGGTGTCGTCGCCGAACGTGCCGAAGGCCGAGGCCAGGAAGGCGTACCGGTCGCCCAGGTGCGCCTCGGTGATCGCTCCCGCGCTCCACCACTCCAGTTGCCGGTCACCGAGCGACATGAGGCTCTTGTCGCGATGCAGGTGAAGGTTGTGGGCGAAGACCAGGGCCGGACCGCTCTCGGCGACGGCGCGCAGGTTGGCGGCCATCATCGCGTCCCGCAGACCCGACAGCCTGGCCATCCGGGCCGGGGAGGTGTCGGCCATCCAGTGGTGGTAGCGCAGCAGGCCGACGGCGGTGCGCCCGTACAGCGCCGCCTGCTCCCTGTCGGGCCGGCTCAGCCCGGGTGCCTGGATGTCGAGCAGCGCCACCAGGTCGTCGGCGATCAGCCGCAGCCGCCGGGCGTCGGCGGACTGGCCGATCGACTGGGACGGATCCATCACCGTGGCCTCGTTCGTCCACCGCCGGTCCGGGCCCAGCAGCGCCTCCAGGGTTTCCACGGTGCAGGGCAGCGGGCCCTCCAGGAGGGCGTACAGGGCGGTGAGCGCCTGGCGCGGGCTCTCGGCCCAGTACTCCAGCGGGCCGTCGAAGCCGAAGAACCGAAGCTTTTCCTCGTGCTGCTCGTTGTGGGCGCGCATCCAGCGCACGAGTTCGCGGTTGGCCGCGAAGGCGCCGAAGTTGTGGCTGAAGCCGCGTTCCATGACGTCGTCGAGCGTGCCCACGCCCGTGGTGACGTAGTCGTCCACCACCAGGCCCTTAAGGCAGTCGCTCTCGATGGCGAACGACCGATATCCCTCGTGCTCGGCCAGATGCCGGAAGATCTCGTTGCGCAGCTCGCCCAGCTCCCCCACGAAGTGCCTGGCCTCGCCCAGGCCGAGGAGCAGGGGCCGGGCGGCGAGCGAGCGCAGGAACGCCGAGACGCCCGTGCCGTCGAGCGGCCGGGCCGTGTCCTTGATATCCATGCCTTAAACGGTATCGTTGAACACTCGGTGTAAACTTTTGCGGGAATTACCCGCTGTTGTCGCGACGGACCTTCAAACGATGGTGTATTCATGAGGCCGGTGGACCTGGCGCGCGAGCATGGTCTGTCCACCCAGGCGATCAGAAACTACGAGGGGGCCGGCATCCTGCCCGCCGCCGGACGCAGCGTCCACGGCTATCGCAGCTACACGCCGTTGCACGCCCAGGCCCTGCGCGCGTTCCTCGCCCTGGTGCCCGGGCACGGCCACCAGCGGGCCACGTCGATCATGCGGGCGGCCAACCGGGGTGCCACCGAGGAGGCGCTGCGGTTCATCGACGACAGCCATGGCCAGCTCCTGGAGGACCGCCGCACCCTGCAGGCCGTCGAGGCCGCGCTGGGTGACCTGGCGCCGGTGCCGCCGGAGCGCGGCGACACCTTCATCGGCCCCCTGGCCAGGAGGCTCGGCATCCGCCCCGCCACCTTGCGTAAATGGGAGGGTGCAGGCCTGGTCAAGCCGCGCCGCGACCCGCGGACGGGCTACCGGGTCTACAGTCCGGCCGACGTGCGCGACGTCCGGCTGGTCCACCAGCTGCGGCGCGGCGGCTACCTTCTGGAGCAGATCGCCCCGCTGATCGCCCAGGTCCGCTCCGCCGGAGGCGTCGCCCCGCTGGAGTCGACGTTGCGCGACTGGCGCGCCCGCCTGTCGGCCCGGGGCCGCGCCATGCTCAAGGGCGCCGCCGAACTGGACGCCTACCTGCGGGCCCTCGACGCCTGAAGGCGGCTTTGAGAGTCAGCTCGTGTCACGGGGGATCAGCTGCAGCCCCAACGCCATCTCGCGGACGGCGCCGGGCCGGTCGAGGCGTTGGATGAGAAGTTCCATCGCGGCACGGCCGGACTCCTCCAAGGGCTGGCGCACGGTGGTGAGTTCCAGGGCCTCGGCCAGGTCGCTGTCGTCGAAGCCGACCACCGCCAGGTCCTCGGGGACGGTGAGGCCGAGGTCGCGGGCGGCCCTCAGTGTTCCCGCCGCGAGGGTGTCGTCGGCGGCGAAGACGGCCGAGGGGCGATCCGGCGCCGACAACAGCTCCCTGGCGACGGCGCGGGCCGGTGCGACGCCGTGTCCGGCCAGCCGCACGTCGCCGTCGAGGAGAAGGTGGCCCGCTTCGGCCAGGGCCGAGCGGTAGCCGGCGAGGCGCTGCTGGGAGGGCGAGAGGTACAGGCCGGATCTCTGCGTCTCGCCGAGGAAGCCGAACCGGCGGTGACCACGGCTGATCAGGTGTTCGGCCACCAGCCGGCCGCCGACGGCGTCGTCGGTGTGCACGGAGTCGAAGCGGGGGTGGCGGACGTCGATCAGCACCGTCGGCAGCCGCATGCCGCTCAGGCGGCCGGCCACCGCCTCGTCCAGGGTGAGACTGATGACGACGAGCCCGTCCAGGCGTCCGGTGATGGGCAGGCTGGCGAGCAGGGGGGAGGCGCTCTGCGCGGCCGACTCCTGGTCGAACAGGACGATTTCCAGGGGACGGTGGCCCACGGCCCGCAGGATGCCGTTCAGGCGCCGGGCGACCGACGGATAGGAGGTGAACGGCGCGATGACGCCGACGCGCCCCACACCTCGCCGTGCCTTGGCGATCGCGTCCTGCTTGGGCACGAAGCCGAGCGCGTCCGCGGCCTGGAGGACCTTGCGCCTGGTCTCCTGACTGACCCGGGCCGGGGAGTTGAGGGCGAGCGAGACGGTGGAGATGCTGACGCCCGCCGCGGTGGCGACGTCGTAGATGGTCGTCCTGGCCGCCACGTGCCCCTCCTCCCGCGAGACGTGCTCTCGCCGTCGGCAGGAATCGTATCAAGTGCCGGAAAGGATCGAAGTGCTTCGATAGAAGCGTTTGACATTTTCGCCGGAGGCCCCGTCTCATGGTGGGGAAACGGCTGCGCGGCCGGTGCCCGGATGGCACAGGGCACGACCGCGTCATGTCGAGGGTCTTGGCGAGCCTGCGCATCGACGAACAAAGGAGAGGGCATGAGCCGTTCGTACGTGGTGACGGGAGGGGGCCGAGGCATCGGCAGGGCCGTCGTCGAGCGCCTGCTCGGCGAGGGCGCCGTCGTGGTCGCCGTCGAGCGCGATCCGGCGGCCCTGACCTGGACGCAGGGCCATTCCGCCGGCGCACGCCTGGTCGGCGTGGTCGGCGACGCGGCCGACGAGAGCGTGGCGCGGCGAGCCGCCGACGCCGCGCAGGCCGCGGGCCCCCTCGCCGGTTGGGTCAACAACGCCGCCGTGTTCGGGGACGCCTCCCTGCACTCGGCCACGACCGCACGCGTGCTGGAGCTCATCGCGGCCAACCTCGACGCCGCCGTCGTCGGCTGTGCCACCGCGATCCGCCGCTTCCTCGCGGCCCGCACACCGGGGGCGATCGTCAACCTCTCCTCACACCAGGCGCGCCGGGCGGTCCCCGGCTGCCTGCCGTACGTGACGGCCAAGGCGGCCGTCGAGGGGATGACCCGTGCGCTCGCGGTCGAGTACGGGCCGTCCGGCATCCGCGTCAACGTCGTGGCGCCGGGTTCGGTGGACACCGAGCGCTACGCGCACTTCCTCGGCTCCCAGCAGCCCGCGGCGGCCGCCCGCATCCAGCGCCAGATGGCGCTGTTGCACCCGCTGGGCCGGGTGGCGCGCTCCGCGGAGGTCGCGGCCGCGATCGTCTACCTGCTCTCGGACGACGCCGGCTTCATCACCGGCGCGACCGTGCCCGTCGACGGCGGCCGGTCGGTGCTCGCGCACGATCCCGAGTCATGATTTCCGGCCAACGGCGGCCGCCGTGCGGGCCCACGCCGATCCCGGGTGATGGGACGCTCCTCCTCACCCGGCCGCTGGGCGCCCAGCGACCACTGCCCCGATAGGGCGATCCGGCGTCGAGCGCGCCGAGGCGGAACACCCCCTTTCACCAGGAATGATATGAACGCTTCCGGCAGGGTAGGGCCGGATTCATGGACGGGGAACGGCAGGACGGCGCTGCCTGGCGCGCCGAGGTGGAAAGAGGATTCGTCGCCGAGGTGGAGTCGGGACGGCTGAAGCTTCCGCTGCCCGGTGCCGGGCGGACCAGGCTGCGCTGGGAGGCGCTGGCCGCGCTGGCCCGGCGGGACCTGTCGCTGGCGCGGCTGTGCGAGGGGCACACCGACGCCGTCGCGATCCTCGCCGAACTCGCCGGGCCCGCACCGGCGGCCGGCAGCCGGTGGGGTGTGTGGGCCGCGCAGCCTCCCGGCCCGTCCCTGTCGGCGCGTCCGGTGGCCACCGGATGGCGGCTGAGCGGGACCAAACGGTACTGCTCGGGAGCGCGGGTGTGCACCCACGCCCTGGTGACCGCCGAGACTCCGGACGGCCACCGGCTGTTCGCCGTGGCGGCCGAGGACCTGCGGCCGGTGGAGGGCAGCTGGCCGGCGACGGGAATGGCCGCCAGTGACACCCTGGACGTCCGCTTCGACGATGTCGCGGGCGAGCCGGTGGGGCCGGTGGAGGGGTATGTCAGAAGGCCCGGTTTCCACCAGGGCGGCGCGGGTGTGGCCGCGTGCTGGTACGGAGGGGCCAAAGGCGTGGCCGAGGCGTTGCTCGCCGCAGCGGCCGAGCGGGAGGTCGGCCCGCACGCCCTGGCCCACCTGGGCGCGGTCGACGTGGCGCTGCGGACCGCGAAGGCCGCCTTGGAGGAGGCGGCCGACGAGATCGACGCCGACCCACGCGACCTCAAGAACGCGGGAAGAACGCGTTCCCTGCGGCTCAAGGCGCTGGTGGAGGCCGTGGCCACCGACGTCATGGGGCGGGTGGGCAGGGCGCTGGGCGCCGGGCCGCTCGGCCACGACGCCGCGCACGGGCGCCGGGTCGCCGACCTCACGGTCTACCTGCGCCAGCATCACGCCGAACGCGACCTCGCCGCGCTGGGAGCGATCGTCGCCGAGCAGGGAGCCCGATGGTGAGCGCCGAACGAGCCGACCGCGCCGAGCGGGACGCCGGGGACGACCTTCCCCCCAATCCCATCGACGCCCCGGGCACCCGCGAGTCCGAGTGGCGCGCCTGGCCGGGACTCGGCGCGCTTTCGGCGCTCGCCCACGACAACTGGCGCAGCGCGGTGGTGGTCGCCGCCCACCCCGACGACGAGGTGCTGGGCGTGGGCGGGCTGCTGTCGCTGCTGGCGGCCTCGGGCGTGCGGCTGCGCCTGGTCGCCGTCACCGACGGCGAGGCCTCCCATCCGGACATCGCCGACGCGGCGGCGCTGGCGGCGCGGCGGGTGCGGGAGACCGGGGCCGCGCTGGAGGCCCTGGGCGCCGGCGACGTCGAGATCGTGCGGCTGGGCATGCCGGACACCGCTCTCGCGGCCCGCGAGGGCGAGCTCACCCAGGCGCTGAAGGAGGCCTCGGCCGGCTTCCAGGTGTGCCTGGCCCCGTGGGAGGCGGACGCGCACTCCGACCACGAGGCCGCCGGCAGGGCCGCGGCCGCCGCGGGGTTGCGCCCCTACTTCTACCCGATCTGGGCCTGGCACTGGGCCAGGCCCGGCGACGGGCGGCTGCCCTGGGAGCGGGCGTCGCGGATCTGCCTGCCGCCGGCGGTCCTGGCGCGCAAACGGGAGGCCATCGGCTGTTTCGCCAGCCAGCTGGAACCCCGCGCCGCCGGCCTGGAGGCGGTGCTGCCCCCCGGCATCGTCGCCCACTTCACCCGCGAGTACGAGGTGCTCTTTCGTTGACATCCCTTCCACCGCCGCAGTCCACCGGACCCCACGCCGGAGGTGTCCGATGACGTCCCGCCCCAAGACGCTCGGGCCGCAGTACTTCGAGGAGATGTACTCGGCCTCACCCGACCCGTGGGGATTCACCTCCCGCTGGTACGAGGAGCGCAAGTACGCCATCAGTGCCGCGCTGCTGCCCGCGCGCCGCTACCGCGACGCCTTCGAGGCCGGCTGCTCCATCGGGGTGTTCACCGCCCTGCTCGCCCCGCGCTGTGAGCGGCTGCTCGCCTGCGACCTGTCCTTCGCCGCGGTCGAGGCGGCCTCGCGGCGCACCGCCGCCCACCCGGGGACGCGGGTGCAGCGGCGCGTCCTGCCCGAGGAGTGGCCCACCGACGAGGGGAGGTTCGACCTCGTCGTGCTGTCGGAGGTGCTCTACTACTTCGGCGACGCGGACCTGGAGCGGGTGCTCGACCTGGCGGTCGGCGCGCTGAGCCC
Organism: Streptosporangium sp. NPDC049078; assembly: GCF_040648855.1. Taxonomy (NCBI): domain Bacteria; kingdom Bacillati; phylum Actinomycetota; class Actinomycetes; order Streptosporangiales; family Streptosporangiaceae; genus Streptosporangium; species Streptosporangium sp. NPDC049078. Next base: position 107,298 of record NZ_JBEZEL010000010.1, on the reverse strand, counting down.
CGGGGGCACCCTGCTCGCGGTGCACTGGAGGCATCCCGTCGCGGAGTATCCGCGCGGCGGCGAAGACGCGCACCGCGCCCTGGCGGCCCTTGCCGGGCGGGCGGGGCTGAGGCGTCTTGTCGACCATCGTGAACCGGATTTCCTCGCCGAGGTCTACCTGTCCGGCCCCGGGGCCCGCTCGGTGGCCGAGGCCGAGGGACTTGTGTGATCCAGGCCGTCGGAGTCGTGGTGCCCGCCCGCGACGAGGAGAAACTGCTGCCCGCCTGCCTGGCCTCGGTGAAGCTGGCCGGGCGCATGGTTCCCGGCGTGGCGTTCCACCTGATCGTCGTCGCCGACACCTGCACCGACCGTACGGCGCTCCTGGCCACGCGGGCCGGTGCGACCGTCGTCGAGGGCGCCATGACCAACGTCGGGCGGGCGCGGCTGGCGGGTACCCGGGTGCTGTTGCGGCAGACCCGCGCCCTGGACCCGGCCACCGTCTGGGTCGCCACCACCGACGCCGACACCCTGGTCCCGCCCTGCTGGCTCAGCCGCCAGCTCAGGCACGCCGCCCAGGGCTGGGAGGCCGTCGTCGGCACCGTGACGGTCACCGACTGGTCCGGCTACCCGCCGCCCCTCCACCTGGCCTACGCCCAGAGCTACGCCGCGACGCCGGCGAGCCTGACGCCGGCGAGCGGCGGGAACGCCGCCGCCAGGAGAGGCGACGGCGCGCGGTGGCATCCGCACGTGCACGGCGCCAACCTCGGCGTCACCGCCGCCGCCTACCTGGCCGTCGGCGGGTTCGGCCCGGTGGCGACCGGTGAGGACCGGGCCCTGGTCGGTGCCCTGGAGTCGGCCGGCCGGCGGGTCCTGCGCACCACCGGGGTGAGCGTGGTGACCTCGGCACGCCGCGACCCGCGGGCGCCGGACGGCTTCGGCCACTTCCTCGCCCGGCTCGAAGCCGACACCGTCTCACAGCAGGTCTCACAGCAGTAGGCGTACCGCGGCCAGCAGCGTGAGCCCCAGCGTGAGCCACTCGAACAGGGTGCGGTCGATGCGGCTGATGACCGCGCGCCCGACCGCGGCCCCGGCCAGGACCGCCGGGGTGCCCAGCGCGGCGAAGACGAGGCCGGAGGGGGTGATGAGGCCCAGCGCGACGCTGAAGGGCACCTTGAAGGCGTTGATCGTCAGGAAGAACCAGGCGCTGGTGCCCAAGAAGCCCAGCATCGGCAGGCCCGCCGCCAGAAGGTAGACGGCCATGATGGGGCCGGCCGCGTTCGCCGTCATGGTGGCGAAACCCGCGAAGACGCCCGCCAGGGCGGCCACCGGGGGACGGTGGGCGAGTGAGTCCTGCGGCGCCTGGCGCCGGTTCCACAGGTGCACCGCGATGATCACCACCAGGATCGCCCCGATGAGCCGTCTCATCTGCGTGTCGTCGACCCAGCGCACCACCACCGCCCCGGCGACCACGCCCAGGGCGACCCATGGGAACAACCTGATCAGCCTCGGCCAGTCGGCGTGCCGCCGGTAGGAGGCCACGGCGACCAGGTCGCCGACGAGCAGCAGCGGCAACAGGGTGCCCGTCGACTGCTTGGTCGGCAGCACGAGCGCGAACAGGGCGATCGCCACCATCCCGGTACCGGAGACACCGGTCTTGGAGAAGCCCACCAGGAACAGGGCGGCCAGCAGGACCACCCACTGGACGACGTCGAGGGAGGGCATCAGCCTCGCCGACGGGAGGAAAGGGGATATGAGGTCACAGATGACCGTACAACGGGTGGCAATCGAACACGGCGGAAGGGGTCGCCGAGGGAGATATCCACTGGTCACAGCGGTGCGGGCGGCTCCGGTGATCGAACTGCCCGCTCAAAGCGCCGGCCATCCCCGAGGCCGGGCCGGCCGCGGTCACCGCCGTCTTCGCGTCCGGCTGCTCGCCTTTCGCGGACGCCGCGGCGAACCCTTCCCCGCCCGGCGCGCCCTGACCGCGGCGAACGAGTTCGCGGACCTGCGGTTCGGGGTGCTCAGGCGCGTCCCGCAGCCCGGACCGTGACGCTCGCCGACGGCCGGGGCGGTGGGCCGTCAGACGAACACCTTTCAGCGCCTCCCCGCGCGCTGGTCAGCCACGGTCGGGCCGGATGGCGATGTCGAACACCTGCCGGTCGGCGGGAAAGAGGCCGTAGTTGTAGTTGACGGCGCCGGTGAGCAGGTTGATGCCGTAGAACCCGTAGCGCCCGCCGACCCTCAGCGCGGCGAAGGCGCTGTTGGAGACGGTGACGCCGTTGCGCAGGGAGCTGTGCACGTCCAGGCCCGCCGCGCCGGTCGCGGCCACCCGCAGGTTGCCGATCGCCACCAGCACGCCCGTGTTGGCCGGGGACTGCAGCAACACCCGGGCGGCCGTGGTGTCCACGACGAAGAGCGTCGTGGCGGTGGCCGGGCTGAGGTCGTTGTTGGTGTACCCGGCGCCCGTGACGCCGGTCGCGGCCACCGCGGCGACGGCCGGCGGCAGGAACGGGCCGCCGGGGGAGCCGGCCTGCGAAGCGGTGAGCACGTCGGTCTCGGGTCCTGGCCGCGGGCGGGTCAGCGGATCGTCGGCCACGCTCTGTCCCGCCGCCGGAGCGCCCCGCGGATCGTCGAGGTTGTGGCGCAGATTCTGCCCGGTGTCACTGATCACCCGCAGCCGGTCGGTGGCGGGGTCGAAGTCGACACCGAAGTCGGCGCCGCTCAGCGGCACGCTCAGCTGCGAGACCTTGACCGCCCTGGAGCGCCCGCTGAGCGTGTAGACGCCGCCCTGGTCGCCGACGCCGTACAGCCTGCCGTCGCGCACCCGGTAGTCGATGCCGACCAGGGTGGTGTCACCGGCGAGCCCGCGGACCCTGCCGAGGTCGCGGGTACGGCCGGGGGAGCGGATCTCGAACCCCACCAGGCGCCGGTCGGCGGTCAGCCCGATGACGTCGAGGCCGCGCCTGGCCGTCCCCGGCGCACCGCCCGGCGCACCGCCGCTCACAGCGCCCGCCGTGGTGTCTGCCGCAGTGTCTGCCGCCCGGCCTGCGACAGGGCCTGTCGCGGCTCCTGTCGCAGGGCCCGCCATCGTGCTCAGCGCCACCACGGCGGCCAGGAGTGTCCTTCGCATGTGCCTCTCCTTCGCGACCGGCTACCGGAGCACCGGCCTGTTCGGCGACCAGGTCGTCGCAGATCGCGAAGACTTCATCACACACCGCGACGACGCGCACGTGAAAGGCGCGGCCGGCCACCGGCGTGTCGGGGATCGGCGGGCAAGCCACCTCGCCCACCCCCGGACGGAGCCTGCCGAAACCCGCGAAACCCCGCCCCGCGCCCCACCGGCCTCTCCCATCGATCCGGCGAGCCACTGACCACTTCCTCCCGGCGGGCCCGGCGCGGGGGCGGTCAGGACGGGGAAACACGCGTCTTCCGGCCGCGAAGGCTGTCCTACACTTGCGCGAGCGGATCCAGCCGATCCAGCGCGAAGGAGGTGGCGTGCAGCCGGAGCAACGGGCAGTCGCGGGCGTGTCGATCTCGGCCGTGCTCGAGCGCATCACCTACGCCAACGAGGAGACGGGCTACACCATCGCCCGGGTGGCCACCGACCGCTCCGGCGCCGATCTGCTGACCGTGGTCGGGCCGCTGCTGGGTGCCCAGCCCGGTGAGTCGCTGCGGCTGACCGGGCGCTGGGCCTCCCACCCCAAGTACGGCAAGCAGTTCGAGGTGTGGTCCTACGCCACCGTACTGCCCGCCACCATCCAGGGCATCCGCCGCTATCTGGGCTCCGGGCTGATCAAGGGCATCGGGCCGAAGATGGCCGAGCGGATCGTCGACCACTTCGGCGTCGACACCCTGGAGGTCATCGAGACCACCCCCGAGCGGCTGGTGGAGGTTCCCGGGCTCGGCCCCAAGCGGACCAAGATGATCGGCGTCGCCTGGGAGGAACAGAAGATCATCAAAGAGGTGATGATCTTCCTGCAGGGGGTCGGCGTGTCCACCTCCATCGCGGTCCGCATCTTCAAGCAGTACGGCGACAAGTCCATCACCGTCGTCAAGAGCGAGCCCTACCGGCTGGCCGACGACGTGTGGGGCATCGGTTTCAAGACCGCCGACACCATCGCCCAGGCCGTGGGCATCCCGCACGACAGCCCCGAGCGCGTCAAGGCGGGCCTGCGCTACACCCTGTCGCAGGCCGCCGACGACGGCCACTGCTACCTGCCGGCACCCAACCTCGTCGGCGACGCGGTGAAGATCTTGGAGGTTCCCGCCGAGCTCACCGCCCGCTGCCTGGAGGAGCTCATCGCCGAGGAGGGCGTGGTCCGCGAGGAGGTCCCGGTCGGCGACGCCGGCGTCCCCGCGGTCTACCTGGTGCCCTTCCACCGCGCCGAGCTGTCCCTGGCCGGCGCGCTGCGTTCCCTGCTGGCCTGCGAGCACGATCGGCTGGGCGCCTTCGCCGGCGTCGACTGGGACGCGGCGCTGAGGTGGCTGCGGACCAAGACCGGCGCCGACCTCGCCGAGGAGCAGGCCCAGTCGGTACGGCTGGCGCTGACCGAGAAGGTCGCGGTGCTGACCGGCGGCCCCGGCTGCGGCAAGAGCTTCACCGTGCGCTCCATCGTCACCCTGGCCCGCGCCAAGAAGGCCAAGGTCATCTTGGCCGCGCCCACCGGCAGGGCGGCCAAGCGCCTGGCGGAGCTGACCGGCCACGAGGCCACCACCGTGCACCGGCTGCTGCAGCTGCGTCCCGGCGGGGAGGCCACCTTCGACCGCGACAACCCCCTGGACGCCGACCTGGTCGTGGTCGACGAGGCCTCGATGCTGGACCTGCTGCTGGCCAACAAGCTGGTCAAGGCCGTGGCGCCGGGCACACACCTGCTCTTCGTCGGAGACGTCGACCAGCTGCCCTCGGTCGGCGCCGGTGAGGTGCTGCGCGACCTGCTCGCCGCCGAGCAGGAGATCCCCCGGGTGCGGCTGACCCACATCTTCCGCCAGGCCCAGGAGTCGGGGGTGGTCGTCAACGCCCACCGCATCAACACCGGCCTGCCCCCGGCGCTGGAGGGCATGAACGACTTCTTCCTGTTTCCCTGCGAGGAGCCCGAGGAGATCGCGGCGCTGACCGTCGACGTGGTCGCCAACCGCATCCCGCGCCGGTTCGGCCTCAACCCGCGCCGCGACGTACAGGTCCTCTCCCCGATGCACCGGGGCCCGGCCGGGGCCGGCAACCTCAACAACGCGCTGCAGGAGGCGCTCACCCCCTTCCGGGAGGGCATGCCCGAGCGCCGCTACGGCGGGCGGGTCTTCCGGGTCGGCGACAAGGTCACCCAGCTGCGCAACAACTACGAGAAAGGCGCGGCGGGGGTGTTCAACGGCACCGTGGGCACGGTGGTCGACATCAGGCCCGACGAGCACAAGCTGACCGTGCTGACCGACGAGGACGAGAACGTCGAGTACGCCTTCGACGAGCTGGACGAGCTGACCCACGCCTACGCGGTGTCGATCCACCGATCCCAGGGCAGCGAGTACCCGGCGGTGGTCATCCCGTTGTCGACCAGCGCGTGGATGATGCTGCAGCGCAACCTCCTCTACACCGCGATCACCCGGGCCAAGAGGCTCGTCGTCATCGTCGGCTCGCGCCGCGCGCTCGCCCAGGCGGTACGCACCCGGGGCGCCGGGCGCCGCCACACCAGCCTCACCCACCGCCTGCGCGTGCGCTGAGCACCTCCTGCGGCCGCGGCGCCGCGGCGCTCGCCCAGGCGGTGAGGCCCAGCAGGCGTTCCAGGGCCTCGCCCCCGGCGCCGGTGACGGCCACGGCGCGCCCTGAGCCGATGCGGACGACCCAGCCACGCTCCAGCACGGTCGTGCACAGCACGGCCCCGGCGCTGCCGGCCAGATGGGGGCGGCGTTCGGTCCAGTCCAGGCAGGGCCGGGCCTGGGGGCGGCGCCCGCCGCCGGGCAGCGGCGCCCCCAGCTCGACGGCGAACCACGACAATCCCTCGTCGCTGAGCGCGAACCCGGCGTCCTGGCGCAGCAGGCCGCGCGCGGTGAGCGCGTCGGTGATCGTCACGCCGAGCCGCCCGGCCAGGTGGTCATAACAGGTGCGGGCCTCAGCCAGCGCGCGGGCCGCGCTCACAGCGCGCAGCGTCGCGGGCCGGGGCCCGCCCCCGGGGCCGGTGTGGGCCGCGTGGGAGGCCAGATCCTCGATGAGCTGGGCCACCCGCGGCCCGGCCAGGCGCACGTAGCGCCGGCGTCCCCGGCGCTGTTCGGCCAGCAACCCACCGGCGACGAGCCGCGACAGGTGCTCGCTGGCGGTGGAGGCGGCGACCCCGGCGTGAGCGGCCAGCTCCCCGGCGCTCCAGGCGCGCCCGTCCAGCAGGGCCAGGCAGAACGTGGCACGGGTGGCGTCGGCGAGCAGGGCCGCCAGCGCGGCCAGCGGCACCGGCCCGCCCGGCGTCATGGCAGGTGTCATGTCCCCATCATCGGCCGGCACCGCTTCGGCGCCGGCCGAAGCCTTCTCCGTGGCCCTCCGTGGCCTTCGGTGGCCTTCGGTGCTCTAGTGGCGGTCGCCGGCGCTCACTCCTGCTCCTGGGGAAGCCGGAAGACCCGGTCCAAGGCGGTGACCCGCAGCAGATGGCGCAGGTAGGGGGTGAGGGCGACGATGCGCATGGCGATGTCGTGCTCGCCCGCGGAGTTGTAGACGTTGATCAGCGCCGCCACCCCCGAGGAGTCGATGAACTCCAGACCCGACAGGTCCAGATCGAGGTTGCGCATCTGTCCCGACAGCAGCTCTCGCGCGAAACCGAAGAGCTCAGGGGCCGTGTCGTAGTCGAGGTCACCGCTGAGGACGAGCAGGGTGGTGTCCGCAGCGGTGGTGCGCACCTCGGTACGCAACGGGGTCTTGTCGAACATCAAACGTCAGGTCTCCTGATCGGGGCCGGGGACAGGTGCCGCCTCGGCTGCCTGGACCAGCATGTGACGGGCACGGGGGAAGTCTCGCAGTTCGTCGTGGAAAACGCGCAATCCCACCGTCACGGCCTCGGCGGGGACGCCGCGTGCGGCGAGCACGGAACCGGTCCAGCCGATGAAGCCGGTGAACAGCTGCGCGTCGTCGACGTACAGGGACGCGGCCAGAAAGTCGAGCAGATGGCCCAGGTCGGCGGCGGTGGCGTCGACCTGCTGCGGGTCGTAGGCCGCCATCGGCGGGTAGGCGCGGGCCAGGGCCGCCAAGGCGCAGGTGAGCAGCTCGGCGCGCCGGCGCGTCAGATGGGTGTACTCCTCGTCGGCCAGATGGGCCGGCGCGGCGGCCTGGCGGGGCGGGCCGGTCAGGTCGCCGCGCTCCAGCAGGTCGGCCGCGGCGTCGGCGCTGGGCGCCCAGGCGTCGGCGCCCAGCAGGCGGGCGTAGCGGCCGTCGGCGCCGAAGCCGGCCCCGCCGGCCATGACCGGCACACCGACGGCCTGGCAGGCGGTGAGCGTGGCGTGCGCCCGGGGCAGCCGGGTGGCCAATGCGCAGCCCAGCGCGACCGCGTCGGGCCCGCTCTGGTGCAGGTGGGTGATCAGGTGCGGGCCCGGCACGCTGGCGCCCAGGAAGTCGACCCGCCAGCCGCGCAGGCGCAAGACCTCGGCCAGCAGGCGGGTGGGCAGCGCGTGGTACTCGCCGTCGGCGCAGGCGACGGTGAGGCGCCCGCGGGTGGGCTCGGGCCGGACGCGGGCGGCGATCGCGGCCACGGCGCGCTCGCTGACGGCGGTGGCGCCGTGCTCGCGGGCGATGGACCACTCGTTGGCCGCCCACAGCTCGCCGACGCGCCGCTGGGCGGGGGCGATGAGATCGAGCAGCAGCCGCTCGGCGTCCGCCCCCTGCTCCAGCAGGTCGAGCACCAGGTCGATGGCGGCGAACTCGTCGGCGCGCCCGATGTGCTCCAGGTACCGGCCGAGGGCCTCGTGCGGGCCCGCCCCGCGCGGTGCGGTCGCGCCCGGCGTATCCGTGGTGCTCAGGGTGCTCATCGGGACGGCCTCGCCTGCACCGCCAGCAGTGCCCGGTCGTCTTGGACGTCGCCGCCCAGCCAGTCGGTGCTGATCTGCTCCAGCCGCTCGACCAGTGCCGCGACCGGCATGCCCGCGCAACCGGCCAGGGCGGCCTTCAGCCGCTGGGCGCCGTACATCTCCCTGCCGGTGGGGCCGCCGAAGGCCTCGGTGATGCCGTCGCTGTAGAACAGGCACACCTCGCCGGGGGCCAGGTCGACCCCGGCCGGGGCCAGGTCGGCCCCGGCGAACGCGCCGAGCATGGGTCCGTGGGCCGTGCACTCCTGCACGGTGCCGTCCAGGCGCAGGATCAGCGGCGCCGGGTGCCCGGCGACCGCCAGGTTCACCTGGACGTGCCCGCCCGGGGCGGCGCTGAGCGCGCCGAGCACGAGGGTGGCGTAGGAGTTGGGGATGGGCGAGCCCCGCAGGGAGCGGTTGAGCAGGGCGACCAGATGCTCGGGGCGCTCTTCCAGCAGCAGCAGGGCGCGCAGGCAGTGGCGGATGTGCCCGGCCAGGACGGCGGCGCGGGCGCCCTTGCCGCAGACGTCGCCCAGCACCACCAGCGGATCGCCGGACTCGCCGGGCTCGGGCAGGTAGACGTCGTAGAAATCGCCGCCGATGAGCCCGGCCTGGCGGGCGGCGCGCAGCGATCCGGCCAGCTCCGCCCCGGCCAGCGCCGGCAGCGGCGGGGGCAGCAGGTCGCTGCTGAGGATCGCGTTGGTGGCGCTTTGCTCCTGGTAGAGGGCGGCGGCGGAGATGGCGGCCCCGGCCCGGGCGGCGAAGATCCGCACCAGGGTCTCGGCGTCCTCGTCGAAGGGCGGCCCGTCTTCGTGACGGGCGAGCACGAGCGCTCCGGCGGGCACCCCGTTGCCGGGCAGCGGGGTGACCAGCAGATGCCCGGCCGCCCCGAACCTGTCGGGCAGCAGCCAGCCGGGCACCTGCCCAGGATCCAGCCAGCGGCTGGGCACGGGCGGGAAACCCGCCAGCGCCTCGGCCAGGCCGGGCACCTGCGCGGTGTCGGCGACGGCGACGTTGCCCTCCTGCAGGGACCGGTCGGTGCTGGTCAGGCGGAGCCAGCCGGCGTGGCGGCGCCCCGAGGGCGGCAGCACGACCATGGCGGCATCGGCCAGGAACGGGGTGGCCAGCTCGATCGTGGTGCGGGCGCAGCGGCGCATGTTGAGCGAGGCCGACAGCCTGCGGCCCGCCTCGATGAGGAAGTCGGCGCGCCGGCGCTCGGCCAGCAACGCGTCGGTCCTGGCGGCATCGGTGGTGACGTCACGCAGGTACCAGGCCCGGTGGCTGAGGCCGAAGACCTCGCGACGTACCCGGATCCGGTGCCGCCCGTGATCGCTCTCGCGGCTCTCGCCGTCGGGGTGCTCACCTTCGAACAGGGACGCGGCCGGCCCCTGGCACAGCGGGCGGCCCACGACGATCTCCGGCGCCATCTCGGCCGCGGCGGCGTTCAGCATCACCACGACACCGTCGGTGCCGCACAACACGACCCCCTCGCCGCTGGCCTCCACGATGGCGCGCAGCACCTCTTCACCCGGTGGACGCGAAAGATCGCGCTCACCGGTGCCGGTGTCGCGGTCGAGGCCGGCCGCGGCGGTGAGCGCGTGGCCGGGGTCGCGCAGCGGGGGAGGTCCTGTCATCACCCTGGGCTTCCGTGTTGAGAGGGATCGGTCAGACTATCTTCCCGCCGCGCCGTCGGGACGGGGCGGGGAACCGGCGCGTGAGGCCGGAGGGTCCTTTGCTGCCCATGCCCCTCACAGGGCCGTTGATGCGGCCGGCGCGCGACGGTTTACGGCGGGAAACCGCGCCTGCGGCCGCCCACCCCGCCGGAGCAGGGCTTTCACGTCGGGGCCGGTGACGTGGGCACTTCGCCGTCCCCTGACTCTCGGTTGGTATTTTTCCGACTTTACGAAGAGTCCGAAACGTTACCAAACCCGCCGCAACCATGCCGAGTCACCATGCATCTCCTATTAGTGTTTTAAGAGCAGTTTGCTGTAGTGGGGGAGAGACATTGTGCTGACCATGCAACACCGACGCCTCAGGACGCCACTGGCCGCCGCGGCCCTGGCGACCACGACGGTGCTGGTCACCGCCTGTTCCACGGGGACGGGCCCGAAGGATCCCGCCGGTCCCGGCGCCGGATCGGGCGCCGTGGCCGCCACCGCTCCGGCCGCGACCGAGATAAAGATCAGCCCCGCCCAGGGCAGCAAGACCGTACGCCCCGACAAGAAGGTCGTCGTCGCCGCCTCCAGCGGCGCGCTGGAGGAGGTCACCGTGCAAAGCGGCGACCGGGTGCTGCAAGGCGACTTCAACGCCGAACGCACCAGATGGGTCTCCACCACGCCCATGGAACCGGCCAGCGACTACACCGTGTCGGCGCGGGCGGTCGACGGCACCACCGCCACCGGCTCCTTCAGAACGCTCAAGCCCAAGCATGAGCTCGAGGTGGCGGACGTGACCCCGGCGATCAAGGGGGAGAAGGTCGGCGTGGGGGCGCCGATCATCGTCACCTTCAACCAGCAGATCGCCAACAAGGCCGGGGTGGAAAAAGCCCTGAAGGTCACCTCACAAAAACCGGCCCAGGGCGCATGGCGGTGGATCAACGACACCACCGTGATCTACCGGACCGCGAAGTTCTGGCAACCCCACCAGAAGGTGACCTTCACCGCCCGCCTCAAAGGCGTACAGGGCGGCAAGGACATGTACGGCGTCAAGGACATGACCAAGGTCATCCAGATCGGCGCCGCCCAGATCTCCACCATCGACACCCGCAAGCACAAGATGATCGTCAAACGCGACGGCAAGGTCGTGCAGACCATGCTGATCAGCGCCGGCAACGCCAGCACCCGCGAGTACACCACCACCAGCGGCGTCCACCTGACGATGGGCAAGGCCAACCCCGAACGCATGATCTCCCCGGGCCGCAAGAAGGGCGACCCCGGCTACTACGACCTGATGATCAACCACGCGGTGCGGTTCTCCAACAGCGGCGAGTACGTGCACGCGCTGAACAACGTCTGGGCCCAGGGGCGCCAGAACGTCAGCCACGGATGCATCAACGCCCGCCCCGACCAGGCCAAGTGGTTCTACGACCAGGTCCAGCGCGGCGACGTGATCACCATCAAGGGCACCAACCGCGAGATGGAGTGGAACAACGGCTGGGGCTTTTGGCAGCTGTCGTTCAAGGAATGGCGCAGCGGCAGCGCCCTGGCCTAGAGCCCCCACTCTTCGAAGCCCTCCTGAGCCCTCATCAGCCCTCCCGAGCCCTGAAGGGCTCGGGAGGGCTGAGGACCGCATGAGTTCACCGGCTGCCCGGCGCGTTCGGCGGTGAAGGTGCCCGGGTGACCAGGCGTTCGCCACGGATCCGGCCGGTGGCGCCCGAGCCCGGCCGAGCCCGGAACGCGAGGACCACCCGCGGACGCACATCGCGCACCGATTAGGTTTCCGCCCCGCGCCCGTCTGTAGGTGTGAGATCGACTCACGGGAGGCTGCACGATGCGGAAACCGATCTTCGGCATGAACCCGAGCCTGGACGGCTACATCGCCGCGCCCGGCGACGACCTCGGCTGGAGCGTACCGGGCGACGAGCCGTTCCAGTGGTGGTCCGACCGGGTGGGGGCGACCGGCCTGGCGCTGTACGGGCGCAGACCGTGGGAGACGATGAGCTCCCACTGGCCGACCGCCGGCCGGCAGCCCGGCGCCACACCGGCGCAGATCGAGTACGCCCGCCGCCGGCGGGACATGCCGAAGGTGGTGTTCTCCTCGATCGTGACGATGATCTTCGGGCATGAAGACGCCCCGCCGGCAACGCCGGCGGGGCGGTGGTGCTCGCGTTGGTGTCCAGCCGGCCGGGGCACTCATTTCGCGGTGACTTCGGTGACGGCGGCCCGTGCGCCGGACTCGTCGACGATGGGGACTCCTCTGGTCACAGTGCCGGGGGCAGGCCCAGCCATGGCTTGTCGGCGGCGTCGAATCCGGTGAGCTCGGCGATCTTCCCGTCGACGATGCGCAGGGCCGCGATGGCAAATGGCCGGTACCCCGGGTCGCCGGGGGCGCGCAGGTACAGCGCGGCGGCAGGCATGCGGTTGACCGTCGTGGTGATACCGCGCCAGTCGTCGTAGCCGCGCTGGAAGAGCCCATTGGAGACCCAGCCGTCCACCGCGTCCTCGGCCGTCATGATCAAGGTGACCGGCTCGGGCAGCATCGCGAAGCGCAGGTCCTCACGCAGCAGGGACACCAGCCCGTCGAGGTCGTTGCGCTCATGGGCGTCGATGTACGACTTCACCACGCCGCGCTCGTCATCCGACAACTCGTGGGTGGCGGGGCTCCGCCAGTCGAGGCGGCGGCCGGGCAGCTGCTCGCGCATCGTCACACGGGCCCGCTGCAGTGCGCTGGTCACCGATGCGACGGTCAACTCGAGGGCGTCGGCGGCCTTCGACGCCGGCCAGCCGAGGACATCGCGCAGAATGAACACCGCCCGCTGCCGCGGCGGCAGGTGCTGGACGGCGACGATGAACGCCAGCTCGATCGTCTCCCGGGCCACCACCGACTCCTGCGGGTCCTCGGGGAGCATCCGATCGGGGTACGGCTGCAGGTAGCGCACCTCGGAGCCGGGGTCCGGCAGCTCGGACGGCACGGGTGTGCGGTCGTTGCGCTTGTCCAGGAAGTCGAGGCAGGCGTTCGTCGCGATCCGGTACAGCCAGGTCCGCAGGGCCGCGTGGCCCCTGAACGACTCCCGCTTGTTCCACGCTCGCAGGAACGTCTCCTGCGTCATGTCCTGGGCATCCTCGTAGTTCGCGAGCATCCGGTAGCAGTGCACCTGCAGCTCACGCCGGTGGCGCTCGGTCACGAGCGCGAACCGCGCGGTATCCTCCGCGCGGATGGCCGCGATGAACGTGGCCTCGTCGTCGCCCAGCAGCCTGGCGTCGGTCATGGTCGTCAATCCTTCCGCGGGTGACAAGGGATTACCAGAACTGACGATGCGGCGGAGGATTTCTGATCGGTGAAGCCGCTGACACCGCACCGCCGGCCGGGCCGGATGGGCCGGGGCCGATCCAGGGGAGGTGTCCGGGTCGGGCACACCCTCGACGCCGACCCGAACCGGCCGTAGCCCTGCAGCCCCTGGCCGATGCCGCCTGAACAGCCCACGACGAGGGCCCTTACCGCCGGATCTCGCGGACCTGCTCCTCGCGGGCCGAAAACAGGACGCGCCGGGCCCGGCGGGCGCGGTAGCGTGTGCGCCGGGCACCGTCCAGGCACGGTGGCGAACACACCGAAGGCGGCCAGGACCGCCGATGACGACGTTCTCGGGGGAGGACCGGGTGAGACTCCAGGGGCAGGTGCTCATCTTCGACGCCGACGACACGCTGTGGGAGAACAACGTGCTGTTCGAGCGCGTCGTGGAGGACTTCCTCGACTGGCTGGCGCACCCGACCCTGGAGCGCGCCCAGATCCGCGCCGTCCTCGACGACATCCAGGCGGCCAACGCCGTCACCCACGGCTATGGCAGCACGATGTTCCTGCGCAGTCTCGGCGAGTGCTTCGAGCGGCTGCGCGAGCGCCCGGCGACCGCGGCCGAGCGCCGCCACATCGACGAGCTGGCCCTGGCCCTCCTGCAGCGCCGGGTGGAGCTGGTCGCGGGCGTCACCGAGACGCTCACCGCGCTCGGCGAGCGCCACGAGCTGCTCCTGCTCACCAAGGGCGACCTGGAGGAGCAGCGGCGCAAACTGGAGGCCTCACAGCTGGCCCACCACTTTCGCGACGTGCATATCGTGGCCGAAAAAGACGTCGCCGTCTATCGGTGGCTGGCCCGCGAGCACGCCCTGGCGCCCGCGACGACCTGGATGATCGGCAACTCCCCGAAGTCGGACATCCTTCCCGCCCGGCAGGCGGGCCTGAACGCCGTCTTCATCCCCAACGACCACACCTGGGCGCTGGAGCACGACGAGCTGGACCCCGGTGACGAGCGGGTGCTGCGGCTGGAGCGGTTCTCCGAACTGCTGGAGCACTTCTGAGACCCGCCGGGGCCTGCCGGGACGGTCGGCCGGCCTACAGCAGGGTGAGCTGGGCCTGCCGGGGCAACGCCAGCGGCAGCGGCTGCTCAGGCCGGGTCGGCCCCATCCCGTAGCGGGCGGCCAGCTGCAGGATCTGGCCGGTCAGGCGGCGCGCATAGCCGGGTTCGGCGTCGGCGCCGCGGCCGTACAGCTCGGCATAGCGGGGCTCAAGCGCAGGATGGTGCTCTCGAAGCCAGGCCAGATACCACTCACGCGCCCCGGGGGGCAGGCGCAGCACCTGCGGGACGCAGCTGACGGCCCCGGCGTCGGCGATACGGCGCACGGTGGCCGAAAGCTGGTCGGGGGAGTCGGTCAGCAGCGGCAGGATCGGCGCCATCGCCACCCCGCACGCCACCCCGCGCTCGTTCAGCTCCGCCACCAACTCCAGGCGTTTTTGCGCGCCGACGGCACCGGGCTCCACCGTGCGGCGGATCCGGTCGTCGACGAACGCGATCGAGACCACCACCCCGGCCCCCGGTGTGGCGGCCAGCAGGTCGGCGTCGCGCAGGATCAACCGGCTCTTGGTGTGCACGGTGAACGGCGCCCCGGCCTCACGCAACGCGGTGACCAGGCCCGGCATCAGCCGGTAGACCTCCTCCACCTGCTGGTAGCAGTCGCCTGCCATCCCCACGGTGATGTGCTCGCCGTCCCAGCGTGACCTCAGCTCCGCACGCAACCGGCGCACGATGTTGGTGCGCACCACGATCCGCGCGTCGAAGTCGCCTTCGGCGTCCAGCCCCAGGTAGCGGTGCCCCCGGCGCGCCGAGCAGTAACGGCACGCCTGCGCGCACCCCCGATACGGACTGACCGCCCAGCCCTCGGGCGTGGTGTCCAGCGCGGTGCGCGCCTGCACCTCGTAACAGGTCAGGGCCCCGTGAACCCTGGTCAGCGCGGAACGCTCGATCCGCGGCCTGGCGTCGGGCGGCGCGGCGAGCAGGGGAGGCGCGTCCCATCGCATACGGCTCAGTGGAACACGCTTTCGACGCCGCTCGCAAGCCGGGCAGGTCGTGGCGCCGGACGGTCCTGCCCACGGGGGGCGCACCCTCTGCGATCAGCGAAAAATGGTATGTTTAGCCCGATTTACGGGGGAGTGGTGACAATGGCGTGGCTAATCCTGGCCGGGGCGATCATCGCCGAGATCGTGGCGACCACCGCCCTCAAACTGAGCGACGGATTCACCCACAAAGGCTGGTCGGTCCTCGTCGTCGCCGGCTACACCGCCGCCTTCCTCCTGCTGGCCCAGGCGCTCAAGCTCCAGATGGAGGTCGGCACCGCCTACGCCGTCTGGGCCGGAGCCGGCACCGCCGCCATCGCCGCCATCGGCGTCCTCTTCCTCGGCGAGACGATCAACCTCGCCAAGGTCGCCGGAATCGCCCTGATCATCGGCGGCGTCGTGGTCCTCAACCTGGCCGCAAGCCCCCACTGACCCCCGCGCACCACCCCCACCCCCCGCGAATATTGACTCGCCCCCGCCTCGGCGGCTGTCCTACCCTGACCGGATGCTGAAGCCCGCCCTGCCCATCCGGACCGGCCGCCTCACCCTGCGCGCCTACACCCCCGCCGACCTCGACGCCCTGCACGCCATCCACCGCCTGCCGCAGGTCACCCGCTACCTGTACTGGGAACCACGCGACCGCGACCAGACCCGCCAGGCACTGGAAAAGAAGATCAGCGAGACGGCGCTGCTGGAAGAAGGACAATCCCTCACCCTGGCGGTGGAACTGACCGCCACCGGCGAACTCCTCGGCGACGCCCTGCTCATCTGGCACAGCCACTCACAACGCGCCGGCGAGATCGGCTACGTCCTGCACCCCGACCACCACGGCAAGGGCTACGCCACCGAGGCCGCCCGGGTCATGCTCGAACTCGGCTTCGAACACCTGAACCTGCACCGCATCGTCGGACGCCTCGACGCCCGCAACGAGGCCTCGGCCCGGGTGCTGGAGAAACTCGGCATGCGCCGCGAGGCCCACTTCCTCGACAACGAGATCGTCAAAGGCGAATGGACCAGCGAGATCGTCTACGCCATCCTGCGCCGCGAGTGGCACCCCCAGCGCTGACACCGCCCGCCCCCGGTCGAACGACCGGTTGAACGACGGCGACGCACACGGCACCATGTCTGCGGTGACCATCCTGCATCTCGCCCTGGCCTCCGACTGGGAGGCCGCCCGCCAGGCGGGGGAGTACCGCGTCTCCACCCTCGGCCGCACCCTCGACGACGTCGGCTTCATCCACGCCTGCGCCGGCCACGAACAGCTACTCGGCGTCGCGGAACGCTTCTACCGCGACGTCACCGACCCCCTCGTGCTGCTCAGCGTCGACCCCACCGGACTCGACGTCCGCATGGAGGTCCCCGACGACACCCCCGAGGCCTTCCCGCACATCTACGGCCCCCTCCCGCTCAGCGCGGTGACCTCCGTCCTGCCCTACACCCCGCCCGGCCCCGGCCCCGGCCAGTAGGGTCCCTGCATGACCGACGTATCCGGACCGACGATCCGCACCCTCGACTCCATGGTCGTCTACACCAACCCGTGGATCAGCGTGCGCGAGGACCGTATCGAACGCCCCGACGGCTCCCACGGCATCTACGGCGTCGTGGACATCCCCGACTTCGCCCTCATCGTCCCCATGGAGAACGACGGCTTCCACCTCGTGGAGGAATACCGCTACCCGGTCAGACGACGCACCTGGAACTTCCCCCAGGGCGGAGTCAAGGACAGCCCCTCGCCCCTGGTCACCGCCCACACCGAACTCACCCAGGAAACCGGCCTGCGAGCCACCTCGATGACCCATCTGGGACGCCTGGACAACGCCCACGGCACCTCAGGCCAAAACTACGACATCTTCCTCGCCACGGGCCTGACCGCCGGCGCCCACGAGCGCGAGCACACCGAACAGGACATGCGCCAGACCTGGGTTCCCCGCACCGAACTGGAACAGATGATCGTGAACGGCGCCATCACCGACAGCAACTCGATCGCCGCCTACGCCATGCTCCTGCTGCGCGGCCTGGCCCGACAGACCTGACCCGACACCTGACAGGGCACCTGACAGGGCACTCCCGCACCTTCGGCGCCCTCAAGGCCGCCATCACCGTCAAATCCGGTGATCTCACCCCACACACGCGGACCTCGCGGCGGTACGCTCACCCCATGTCGAACCTGATCGTCATCCTCCTCCTGACGGCGGTCATCGTGGCGGCACTCATCGCCCTGATCGTCTTCGCGGTACGAGCCGCACAGCGCCCCAGAAACGCCCTGGTCGGCGGGGGAGTAGGCCCCGAGCTCATCGAACGGCTCCTGGAACTCAAGGCGGCCGGCCAGTTCGACCAGGCCGTCTTCCTGGTACGCGGCGAAACCGGCATGAGCCACCGCACCGCCGCCCGCTTCGTCAGGAGACTCAAACCCGCACCCCCGCCCTGACCCCCACCACCCGCCAGGCACAGGAACCGGCCCACCAGTGCCGGCGGCGCGCCCCGCGAGGACCGTCACCCGATGCTTTCGGCCACCCAGTTCCGTACGGCCCGGACGTACCCGGCCGGCTTGTCGCCGACCTTGACGCCGGGACTGACCAGCCAGCCCTGGTAACCGGGCGTGAACATCCGGTAGACCGACGAGGGCGGCACGGCACTCGCCTCCTCCAGCCGGGCCCGCAGTTCGGCCGGCAGCTCGAAATCCAGAGCGGTCATGGTGGCGTCGAGCTGGTCGGCGCCGCTCGCCCCGACGATCGCCGAGGCGACCCCGGGCTGGGTGGCGACCCAGTTGACCGCGACCTGCGCCATCGTCACCCCGAGCGTGGCGGCGACCTCCTCCAGCACCGCCACAAGCCGCCAATCCCGCTCCGTCCACGAGCGGCCCTGCGAGCCCGCGCCACCCAACCGCCCCCGCCCGCTCAGCCCCCGGTCGCCGTGGCGGTACTTGCCGGTCAGGAAACCCCCGCCGAGCGGGCTCCACGCGGTGATGCCGAGCCCCAAAGCACCCCCCATCGGGACGTGCTCCGTCTCGATCGCCCGGTCCAGGAGGGAGTAGGGCAGCTGCAGGCCCACCACCGGCACCAGGGAGTGGGCCTCGGCGTAGGTCTGGGCCCGCGCCGCGTACCAGCTCGGCACATCGGACAGACCCGCGTAGCGGATCTTCCCGGCCCTGGTGAGGTCGTCGAAGGTCCGCATGACCTCCTCGACGGGAGTGATCCGATCCCAGGTGTGCAGCATGAACAGATCGATGTAGTCGGTGCGCAGGCGGCGCAGCGACGCCTCGACCGCCCTGATCATGTGCTTGCGGCCGTTGCCCCCCGCGTTCGGGTCCCCAGGATCGACACTGTTGGTGAACTTGGTGGTGAGCACCATCTTGTCGCGCACCTTGGCCTCGGCGACGAGAGCGCCGAGGATGGCCTCGCTCTCCCCGGCGGTGTAGAAGTCCGCGGTGTCGACGAAGTTGCCGCCCGCCTCAAGGTAGCGGCGGAAGATGAGACGGGCCTCATCCTCGCTCTTGCCGTACGCGGCGTGGAAACCGCCGGTGCCGAAGTTCATCGTGCCCAGAGCCAGCCGGCTGACGCGCAACCCCGAGCGCCCGAGCAGATAGTAGTGATCCAGCGACATCAGGACGACACTCCGTTCGAAAGAGAATCCGGGCAGAGCCGGCCCTTGACGGCTCCTCAAAGCGGCAGGGGCCCACCCGCCTGCCCTGCGGGGACGACAGGCCACACGTGTTCCGAACCGCGCGGCCCGCTCAGCATGCACGCAAAAAAATGGACTTCCAAGTCCAAAAAACGGGGGCACGCACACCCCGCCCGACCCAGACGCCACAGCCGGGCGGCCACCCGGATCGCCGCCGCGCGACGAAAGACGGATCCGCCGGAGCGCGGAACCGGTTGCCGCCCCCGGCGGCGCCGGGCCGCGAACCCTCTACACCGGCGGGATCGCGCCGGCCCGAAGATAGGCGATCCCCATGTCCAGGGCCGCCTCCAGATGCGTGGTCCGACCGGTGGACATCTGGATCACCACCCCGCCCTGGATGCCGGCGAGCAGGGCGGCCGCCGCCCGGTCGGGATCCAGGCCCGGATCGATCTCACCGGCACCCTGCATGTACCGCACACCGGTGGCGATCTCGGCCTGCCAGCGGCTCATCAACTCCCCGACCACGGCCTGGGCGCCGGGGGTACTCCCGCCCAGCTGCGACACGACGGAGTTAAGCGGGCACAGGCGTCCCTGCCTGCGATAGCGGGCGACGACCGTGTCACGCCAGCGCCCCCAGGCCGGCCAAGAGGTGAGGTCACCGAGCTGGGGCCGCTGGTCCTCCAGCACGCGATCGGCCTCGAAACGGGCCACGGCCAGCAGCAACTCCTCCCGCCCGCCCGGAAAGTAGTGAAACAGCTGGCTTTTGCTCGTCGCCGTCCTGGCCAGGATGTCGTCAAGGGTGGTACCCACCACGCCGTACTCACGAATGCAGGCGGCCGCGCCCTCGAGAATGCGCTGCCGCGTCGCGGCCCCCTTACGGGTCAGCGAACGCATGACACCCCCAGATCAGACTTCCCGCCCACTGTAGTGCGGGCGCCCCGGCGACATATCCCGACGCACTGGCAATGATGATCATGACATGCCTGCTCGTCTACGCCGACCTGGTCAACCCGCTCACCCTGACGAACCGACAGACCGGTTCGCACGCAAGAACACCGGCAGGACTCTCGCCCCGCCACCCTCGACGGGGAGTACCGCCAGGGTGCCGCAGACAGGGCCCGTACCCGACGACGCCAGGGCACAAGGCCGTCCGCCGAGCCCCGAACGCAGCCTCGCCGCCGACGACCGCCTTTCGCATACCACCAAATAGCACCAATAAACGCCCCAATTTATTATAGATCAATATAAATTTGGATAAATCGGGAAGACCTATGTGCCGATATTGAGAAGATGTATGCCAACATCAAGACGGGTCGAAAAAAAGCGAATTAAGGAAGAGATGGTCAATGGTGGCCGCCGAAGACAACACCGCCACCGCCGGTGAGTGCTTCACGGCCACCGTCGGCGGCATCGGAGAACACCTGCTGCAACAGCACTCACACCAGGCGTTCCCCCAACCCCTCCCCGGCACGAAACCTCCCGCCCCGGACACCGCAGCCGCCACGACCGACAGATGGCTGCTCGCCGTAAGCGAACCAGGCATCGGCCGACTCGCCCTGCGGGCACGCGAACGACTCAACCTGCTGTGCGACGCCGGCTCCCACATCGGCACCTCACTGAGCGTGACCCGGACCGCCGAAGAACTCACCGAAATCGCCGTCCCCCGGTTCGCCGACCACGCCGGCGTCGATCTGTACGACTGCGTGCTACGCGGACACGACCCCACCGGCCTCGACGAGGGACTACGCCGGGTCGCCCTCACGGGTATCGGCGAAAACTCCTGCCTGCACCCGGTCAACGCACTCATCCAACTGCTCGCATCCACACCCCAGGCCCGCAGCGTGGCCACCGGACAACCGGTACTCGAACCCGACCTGCCCACCAACCTCGGCTGGATGGCACAAGACCCGGAACGCTGCCGGAAAGCCTGCGAACACGGCATCCACTCCCTCGTCGCGGTGCCGATACGAGCCCGCGACATCACCCTGGGAGTGGTCAGCTTCTACCGCTGCACGACCAGGGAAACCTTCGAGGAAGACGACCTCACACTGGCCGAAGACCTGGTCAACCGCACAGCGCTGTGCGTGGACAACGCCCGCCTCTACACCCGCGAGCGCATGATCTCCACAGAACTGAAGCAGACCACCGAGTCACTGCGAGACACACTCGACCGCCAACGACGCTTCACCGCCGACGCCTCCCACGAACTACGCACCCCCCTCGCAGGACTACGGGCCCAACTAGAAGAAGCCCGGCTCCACCCCGGCCAGACCGACCTCACCGACCTGCTCAACCACACACTGAACGACGTGGACCGACTGCAGGCCATCATCACCGACCTGCTCTCGCTGGCCCGGACCGGAACGACCCCCCTCACCGCCCTGGAGCCCGTCGACCTGACCGAACTCGTCGAAGCCGAAGTCACACACCGGATCGGCGACCATCACCCGACCCGGCTCGACCTCACCCCCGACGTGCTGGCCAACGCCGTCCCCATCCAAATCCGCCGGATGCTGAACAACCTGCTCGACAACGCCCAACGGCACGCCACCCACCACGTCACAGTAGAGGTACGCCGCGTCGGCGACGACGCCGGCCACATCGCCGAACTCAGCGTCACCGACGACGGCCCCGGAGTCCCCCCGGCCGAACACGAACACATCTTCCAGCCCTTCACACGACTCGACAGCGCCCGCAGCCGCGACCACGGCGGCACCGGACTCGGCCTGGCCATCGCCCGCGCCATCGCCCGCGACCACCACGGCACCCTCCACGTCGAGGACGCCCGCCCGAACGGAGCGCGCTTCACCTTCCGCCTCCCAGCCACCATCTCGTGAAACGACCGGCTCCCCGACCCGCCCGAAAAGCACACAGAACAGCCGGCCACAAAAACGGCGACAATTCACCGGACCAACAGGAAAACCCGAGCACAAAGGATTTTTTTATCGTGAGGACATCGTGGGCGTGAGCCGAACGGCGAGTGTCCCGAACACCCAGCGACAACCCGCCGACAAGATCATGGAGCGCCTCCTGGACGGAACACTCACAGAGAACGAGATACGCGCTCCGATCTTGAATTCGTGGCGACGCTGTCAAGCCACCGGACTACCCCCCGGCGGCTTCCAAACACGCCTGCTCGACGACCTGGACTACGACGGCCCCCTGATACGCGCGGCCCGCCCCGTACTCGACCGACTGCGAACAACCATCGCCGGCACCTCATCAGGCGTCTTCCTGAGCGACTCCTCCGGAGTACTGTTCCTCCGCGCCCTGGGCGACACCTCAATGCGAGCGGCAGCCGACGCCAACGGCGTCATCCCGGGCTTCAGCTACGCCGAGTCCGACATAGGCACCAACGCCGTCGGCTCCACACTGCTGGAACGGCGAACCTGCCAGGTCTCAGGCAACGAGCACCTGTGGGAAAAATTCCACAAATTCGCCGCCGTCGGAACACCGATACTCAACCCCCTCAGCGGACGCGTGGAAGGAGTCATGTGCATCGCCGCCCTCGCCGAGCGGGCGAACGCGCAGATGACGGCCGTGGCCCAGCGATCAGCCCACGACATCGAGCAACGACTGCTCGAATTCAGCTCCGAACGCGAACGTGCCCTGCTGAAAAGATTCCTCAGCGCGGCACAGGAAAGCGGCACCACACACACCGCGTCGGGATCCATACCCTCAGACCTGTGCCATCGCGACCGGATCACCCTGGAAGACATCGCCGTGAGACTGGTGGCGCAAGGCAGGGAAGCCACGGTGGACATCGCCCTCTCCGACGGCCGGACCGCCACCGTCGCCGCACAACCGGTGACCTATTCCACCGACCTGACCGGCATCGCCGTGCAAGCGTGGCTCTCAGGGGGAACCCCGCGGACACCGCCGAAAATCGGCTGAGCTGAGCCGCCTCCGGCACCCGCCGCGGCCCTGCCCGCACCCCCGAAGCGGGGGAGTGGCGGCATCCAGAACGATCGGCAGCGCCAACCTGTCCGTATTCATCCACCGCAGCGAATGTCTTCGCTGGACGACACAGGGGAGAGGCTGCCTGGACCTGGACGACACAGGGGAGAGGCTGCCTGGACATCGAGACACCGATTTCGTGGACGCCGGTCACCGCCATCGAACGGCCGAAGAAAAACGTCCAACAGAACAGGGCAAATGCGACAAATCGCCCACCAGGCGGATCGCCCGAGACAACCATGACCACAAAGCGGGCCGGCCGGGACACGGCCCCGTCGCATCCGCCAGGCGACCACCGAGCAGGACACTCCCGGCGGGACGACCCCGGACGGCGCGCATCGACGGACCCTGCCACCCCTTGATCGTTTTGGGTGATCCAGCAGGTTGTGGATCTTGCTCAGTGAAACGATCAAGAGCGGGGTGATCATGCACGGAGAGAGACTCCAGGCGCCGTGACGTACCCGGAAGGGAAGCCGCTTCGATTCTTCGCCCTCCGGCGCGACGGGGAGCGCCCGGCCGGCAAAACCCGCACCACACACCAAGCAGGCCCTACCGAAACACAAAATCTATACCATACAGAATTCAGCTTCTGTACGGTATAGAGCCAATAGTACAAGCATGTCACCCTTCGTCCTATTCGACTTCGGGTTACTTCAAGCATCCCGTGTGACTCCGGGTGCATCTCGCGTGATCCGTACAGCGAAGATCGCCTTGCGGAGAAGTCGCTTAGCCGATTCGTGTGATCAATGACCGCCAAGCCGCCTGTGGGTGCGGTTGAGCCTGGCGTCTCACTTGACCCGCTAGATGATCACGATCTTCTCGAGCGACTCGCCCGCCGAGCGGCTTGTCGCATTCAACCTCTTTTGTCGGGCTCTTTCGTCAACTGATGGCAGCAGCTGTCATCGTCCACGAAATCGGCGCCCGGATGACCTCTCCCCTGTTTTCCGTCAGGGCAGAGGGCCGGCGGCGGCCATGACGCCACGCACCGCCTGGCCGATGCGCTCGGCGGCCTGGTCGGGGTCGGGCCGGCCGCCGTCCAGCCAGGCGAGGACCGCTTCCAGGGTGAGGGTGGGGATGAGGCCGGCGGCCCAGTCGAGCCATGGTCCCGCCGGAAGGTGGCAGGCGAGGTTGCGGCGGGTGACCTCGCGGGAGGTGGCGGTGATGGAGTCGGCCAGGTCCCGGAAGTCGGGCTCGCGGGCGGCGTGGCGAAACAGCAGCCGAAAGCCGTCGGGGTCGGCGCCGGCGGCGCGCAGCAGGGCGGGGATGGAGTCGCCGTCGAAGTCGTCGGTGCCGGTCGCCTCGCTCAGCCGGGCGCGGGCCCGATCCAGTACCGCGCGGTACAGGCCGGCCTTGGAGTCGAAGTGCCGGTACAGCATGGCCCGGGTGAGCTCGGCCTCGGCGGCGAGGTCGTCGAGGCCGGTGGCGGTGTAGCCGGTGCGGGCGAAGGCGCGGGTGGCGGCGTCCAGGATCTGTTCGCGCCGTTCGGCGCGGCGCAGCCGTCGCACCGGTGGGCTCGCGGGGCCGGTGTCCTTGGTTTCCGTGGTCATCCCATCTCCACTTGTAGAAGTAAAAGTATATATGTAGCTTTGTAGACGTCAGAGTATACAAACGCAGGTCTATCTCGTGGAGGAGTCATGGACGTGCCCGTCCAGCTGCCGTACGAGCGGCCCGGCCCGATGCGGCCCGCCCCGCTGCTGCGCGAGCTGCAGGCCCGCGGCCCCGTCCACGCCATCCGCACCGCGGTCGGCGATCCCGGCTGGCAGGTGACCGGATACGAGCAGGTGCGGCGGCTCCTCGACGACGACCGTCTCGGCCGGGCCCATCGCGAGCCGGACAAGGCCTCCCGTACCGGACGGTCGGCGATGTTCGGCGGCCCGCTGGGCACCTTCGACACCGAGCAGGCCGATCACCGGCGGATGCGCTCGCTGCTGCAGCCGCACTTCTCCCCCGCGCGGATGCGTTCGCTGCGTGGTCGCGTCGAGGATCTCACCGAGCACCTGCTGGAGGAGATGGTCGCCGCAGGACCGCCCGCCGACCTGCACACCGCCCTCGCCCTGCCACTGCCCATCGCGATCATCTGCGAACTGCTCGGTGTGCCGCACGAGGACCGCGCCCGCTTTCGGGAGTGGACGCGAGCCGCCGGTGACATCACCGACCGCGCCCGCTCCGAGCGTGGCCTGAGCGAGCTGTTCGCCTACGGCCGGCACCTGGTGGCGCGCAAGCGGGCCCAGGGCGGCGAGGAGGCCGATGTGATCTCCCGGCTGGCCGCCACCGAGGGGGTCGGCGACGACGAGGCCGCCGCGCTGGGGATGTTCCTGCTGTTCGCCGGACATGAGACGACGGTCGCCGCGATCGACGAGGGAGCGTTGTGGTTGCTGGCCACCACCGGCCAGTGGCAGGCGCTGGTGGACGATCCCTCCCGCGTCGACGCCGCGGTGGAGGAGATCCTGCGCGCGCCGGGCCTGGGCGGGAGCGGCATTCCCCGCTACGCCCGCACCGATTTGGAGATCGCCGGTGTGCGGGTGCGCGAGGGCGATCTGGTGATGCTGGACACCGGGGCGGCCAATCATGACGCGTCGGTGTTCGCCGACCCCGACCGCTTCGACATCGGCCGCCCCGCTGTTCCGCACCTGACGTTCGGGCACGGCGCCCGCTACTGTGCGGGCGCGCCGCTGGCCCGCCTCGAACTGCGGGTCGTGTTCGCCCGGCTCGCCACCCGCCTGCCCACCTTGAGGCTGGGGTGCGCGGTGCGGGAGCTGACGTTCGATCCGCACGTGCTGACCGGTGGTCTGAGCACGCTGCCGGTCACCTGGTGACCGCGATGCCCGGTCCGACACCGACGGCGGCGGCAGGTCTTCGGCGGGGCGTCGGCTCCAGCGGGGCCGCTCGCGCGGCGGCACCTGTTCTCCTTTCCCCGCCGGAGCACTGCCCGCCGTCGCCATCGGTCGAGGCATCGGTCGAGGCAGGGTGCGACGGCGATGCGAGGTGGTGGCCATGAGTGCGGCCTCCGGCGAGGGCATCCCTGTTTCCGAAGGCGCCTCGCCGCTTGGGGGCAAGGAGCCGTTCGACGTCGCCGCCTATGTCCGGCGGGCCAGGGGTGGTCCCTGCTTCGTCTGCGCCGTCGTGGCGGGTGCCCCCGGCTACGACTTCGAACAGGTCGTGTTCGAAGACGAGCATCACGTCGCTTTCCTGGACCGCTATCCCACGATGGCAGGCAAGGTTCTGGTGGCGCCCAAGGCCCATGTCGAACACGTGGTCCGTGATCTCGACGAGGAGGCGTATCTGCGGCTGATGGGGGCGGTTCGCCGGGTCGCCCTGGCGGTCGAGGCCGTCGTGCCCTGCGAACGCACCTACCTGCTGTCGCTGGGCAGCCGGCAGGGCAACGCCCACCTGCACTGGCACATCGCTCCCCTGCCCGAGGGAACTCCTTACGAGCAGCAGCAGTATCACGCGCTGATGACCGAGAACGGAGTGATCCCCTGGTCGGTGCGGCAGGCGCTGGAGCTGGCCGGTCGTCTGCGTGCGGTCCTGGCCCCGGACGGTGCGGGGGGTTGATCTTCGGAAGGTCTGCCCGGCGGCGGGGTTCACAGGCGCATGACGCTGCTGTGGTGGTCGATGTGGTCGGCGGTGTCGTCGTCGAACCACAGGCCGCCGGTGGCGAGGTAGCGGAAGCGGTGGATTCCGGGCGGCAGGATGACCGAGACGGTACGGGTGCCGTTGCGGCGGCGGCGCATCTCGTGACGGCCGGGCTGCCAGTCGTTGAAGTCTCCGACCACGCTGACGACACCATGGGGGTGGTCGGCGGGCAGGGCGAAGGTGACGCGGGTCTTACGGCCGAACAGTTGGGTGCGTTTGAGCATGTGCGTCCTTTCCGGGGTTTTCCTGGGGTGGGGATGAGGTCAGCTTCCCGGTTGGCGGGGTGATTCGGTAGAGGGGTGTGCAGGCCGTAACACACTGTTCACGCTGGTTTCGTGTTGTTCGCGGTGTGAGTGATTCACCGAGATTGGCTGCGGATGACCTGCTGGGGGACGCGGAATCTCACCGGCGGGTTCCGGTCGAGGTCTCCCCTGTCATGACCCCGCGAGGTATGGGAGAGCGGGCGCGGGGCGGTAAAGCCATTACGTCAACACAGATCAGTCGAATCCGGTAAAAACATCTTCAGGATTACCGTGAGGCCGGGTAACGGGGCTTTTCTCGCGAGTCCGGCGGCGGGCGGGTGTTCGTCTACCGTGGGGAATGAACATGATCGGTAAGGTGGCGGCGGGCCACTCCCCCGCGGCCACGGCCGGCTGTGGCGTCGGAACGGGCGCCGGTAGCCGGTGGCGGCACGGTGGGATGGGTCGGGGTGTTTCGGCGAACGGGGTTGTGGCACTGGTGGCGGGTGAGCGGCCGTTGACGACGGCCAGGATGCGGGAGGGGTGTCGCCAAGATCATGCGGCCTGCTGATCTGAATCGTCTCAGCGTGGGCGAGTCGGCCGATCGTTACGTGGAGCTGGTGCGGGCCAAGACCCTGACCGGCGCGCTGTCGGCGTCGACGGCGGAGGTGTACGCGCGCGATGTGGCCACCTTCGTGGATCTGGCGGGTGAGGAGACGGTCCTGGACGATCTGACCGGTGAGGACGTCGACGCCGTCCTGCTGGCCTTCGCCCGCAAACCCGACGGGCGACGGCGCTCACGGCCACCGGAGGCGGCGGACACCTCCTCGCCCTCCCCCGCCTCCCAGTCGGCCTCCTCTCAGGCACGGTTTCGGCGATCGATCTCGGCGTTGTTCAAGTACGCGGTGCTGGCCGGGTGGGTGCAGGTCAATCCGATGGCGACGGCGACGGTGACGGCCAAGGAGCGCGGCGGGCTGCGGCCGCAGCGGCGGGCGCTCACCCGCGAGCAGGCGCGAGGACTGATCGGCGCGGCGCGTGAGCTGGGAGGCGGGCCGCAGGCCGAAGCACCGCAGGAGGTGCCCGCGGCCAGGGCGGGGCGGGTGCGCCGGCGTGACCAGCACACCGAACTGCGTGACGGGCTGATCGTGTTGATGCTCTCGACGCTGGGGCCGCGGGTGTCGGAGCTGGTCCGGGCCAACGTGGAGGATTTCTACACCAACGACGGGGTGCGTTACTGGCGGATCTTCGGCAAGGGCGGCAAGACGAGGGATGTGCCGCTGCCCGACGACGTCGCGCTGGTGTGGGAGGCCTATCTGCTGCACGGGCGGATGGCTTCCGCCGACAAGGCGTTGCTGCTGTCGTGGCGGGGGCGGCGGCTGGCGCGGGGCGATGTGCAGGCGGTGATCGACCGGGTGCAGCGCAGGGTGGATCCCGATCGGCGTCGTTCGGTGACCCCGCACGGGTTGCGTCACACCACGGCCACCCATCTGCTGGCCGACGCGGTGGACATGGACGCGGTGCGGCGGGTTCTGGGTCACAGTGATCTGGCGACGCTGGGGCGTTATCGCGACGAGCTGCCCGGGGAGCTGGAGGTGGCGATGCGCTCGCATCCGTTGCTGCGCGGCCCCTCGTCGAGCTGAGCGGCGGGCGGCCCGTCTCTGTTCCTGCTCAGGCCAGCAACTCCCCCACCAGCTGCCGCATGGAACGGGCGAACCTGCCGGGGTCGGCGCGGGGGGTGAGGCGGCGCACCATGTCGGCGTCGAACATGCCCAGCAGGGTGTGGGCCACGAAGCCGGCGTCCAGGTCGGGGCGGGCCTGGGTGATCAGGGTTTGCAGGTGGGTGTGCCAGCGCACGTAGGTGGGGTCGGCGTGACGGTCGGGGGCGCAGGAGCGTTCGTGGGCGGCCAGCAGGGCGAGGTTGTCGGCGGCCAGCCGGCACAGGGCGTCCAGGAAGGCGACGATGCGCTCGGCGGGCGGCGCGCCCGGTCCCAGGGGTGGTGGTCCCGACTCCAGTGCCTCGCGCAGTTGCGCGGCCCGCTCCTGCAGCAGGGCCTGCATCAGGCCGGTGCGGCTGCCGAAGCGCCGAAAGACGGTGCCCTTGCCGACCTGGGCGTGCGCGGCGACCTGGTCCAAGGAGATGTGGGCACCGTCATGGGCGCCGTCGCGGGCGCCGTCGCGGGCATCGTGGGCGGCCAGTAGTTCTTCCGCGGCGCGCAGGATGGCGCGGCGGTTGCGGGCGGCGTCGGCGCGCTCGCTCACCGCTTCCTCCTCGGTTTTCTTTGCGCAATCGGACTGTCGGTCCGTATATTAGCCCACAGCTAACCGGACCAGCGGTCCGATTGGTTCGGTGTGCTTCGGTGTGCGGGGCCTTCCGCGTGCCGTCCTTCCCGACCGGCAGGAGTCTTTGTCGTGCGCGCTCTCCTCGTCGACCCCCTCGCCCCCTGCGGCCTGCGCCTGGGGGAGGTCGCCGACCCCGAACCCGGCCCCGGCCAGGTGCTCGTGCAGGTGCATCACGCCTCCCTCAACCCCGGCGAGCTGGGCATGCTCGCCCACCTGCCCGCCGGTCACGTGGGCGGCTACGACGCCGCCGGAGTCGTCGTGCGCCCCGCCTCGGACGGCACCGGCCCCGCGGCGGGCACCCGCGTGCTGGCCTTCGGGTCCGGTGCCTGGGCCGAACTCCTTGCGGTCGGCGTCGCCGACGTCGCCCCCCTGCCCGGCGCGGCCGCCCTGGCCGAGGCCGCGGCGCTGCCCATGGCGGGCATGACGGCCCTGCGTACGCTGCGCGCCGCCGGTTCCCTGCTGGGCCGGCGGGTGCTGATCACCGGCGCCACCGGCGCCGTGGGCCGCTACGCGGTGCAACTGGCCTTTCGCTCCGGCGCCCACGTCGTCGCCTCGGTCCGCGACGGCACCCACGAGGCCGCCCTCACCGCGCTCGGCGCCCACGAGGTCGTCGTCGGCCTGGCCGGCCTGCGCCAGGTGGGTGAGCCGTTCGACGTGGCGCTGGAGACGGTCGGCGGCCCGCACCTGGTGGCCGCCTGGTCACTGCTCGCCCCCGGCGCCACCCTGCACAGCATCGGCTGGGCGAGTGGTGAGCCGGCCGTCTTCCCCGCCGGCTCCACGTTCTTCCCCGGCCAGGCCCGCACCTTGAGCTCCTTCGGCGACGCCGCCGCCGTCGGAGCCGACCTGGGCCTGCTGGCCGCTCTGCTCGCCTCGGGCGCCCTGTCGGCGCAGGTCGGCTGGCGCGGATCCTGGGAGCGAGCCGAGGAGGCCGCACAGGTGGTCCGCGAACGAAAGGTCACCGGCAAGGTCGTCATCGACATCACCGGCGCCCACACCGACGGGCCTGAGGCGAATCCGGTGCGGGGGTGAGGAAGTGGTGAGGCGGAGGGGCGCCCGGCGCGCCCGCCGGCCCGCCCCGTCCACCTGCCCGGCGCTGCGAAGGACGAGAGGTTCAGCCGTGCTTCAGCGGGTGGCCGCCGTGGTGGCCTGCCGGTCGAACTGGGTGCGATACAGCTGCGCGTAGCGGCCACCGGCGGCCAGCAGACCGGCGTGCGTGCCCCGCTCGACGATCCGCCCACCCTCGACCACCAAGATCAGGTCGGCGGTGCGGATCGTCGACAGCCGGTGGGCGATGACCAGCGCGGTCCGTCCGGCCAGAGCCTCGGTGAGCGCCTCGGCGACCGCGGCCTCACTGGTGGAGTCCAGGTGGGCGGTGGCCTCGTCCAGCACCACCACCCGGGGGCGGGCCAGCAGCAGCCGGGCGATGGTCAGCCGCTGGCGCTCCCCGCCCGAGAGCCGGTAGCCGCGCTCACCGACCACGGTGTCCAGCCCCTCAGGCAGCGCCGAGACCAGATCGGCCAGCCGGGCGCGCCCCAGCACCTGCCACAGCTCCTCGGTCGTGGCCTCGGGGCGGGCCAGCAGCAGGTTGGCACGGATGGAGTCGTGAAACAGGTGCCCGTCCTGGGTCACCACGCCCAGCGTCTGACGGATCGAGGCCGCCGACAACTCGCGGACATCCACCCCCGACAGTCGCACCGCGCCGCTGTCGACGTCGTACAGGCGCGCCAGCAGCTGCGCGATCGTCGACTTTCCCGCCCCCGAGGAGCCCACCAGCGCCACCATCTGCCCGGCCTCGGCGCGAAAGGACACCTCCCCCAGCACCGCCGCACCGCCGCGCCCGTCCAGGGCGGCGACCTCCTCCAGGGAGGCCAGCGACACCTTCTCGGCCGAAGGGTAGGCGAAGCCGACGCGGTCGAACTCCACCGTCACCGGCCCCTGCGGAACCGCCCGGGCGTCGGCCCTGTCGGTGATCAGCGGCCGCAGGTCCAAGATCTCGAAGACCCGCTCGAAGCTGACCAGGGCGCTCATCACCTCCACCCGCGCCCCGGCCAGCGCCGTCAGCGGCGCGTACAGGCGGGTGAGCAGCAACGCCAGCGCCACCAGCGCGCCCGGCTCCAGTTCACCGCGCAACGCGTAAAAGCCTCCCACCGCGTACACCAGGGCGAGTGCCAGCGCCGAGACCAGGGTGAGGGCGGTGACGAACACCGACTGCACCATCGCGGTGCGCACCCCGATGTCACGCACCCGCCGCGCCCGCGCCAGAAACTCGGCCGACTCCTGGGCGGGGCGGCCGAACAGCTTGACGAGGGTGGCGCCGGGGGCGGAGAAACGCTCGGTCATCTGGGTGCTCATCGCCGCGTTGTGGTCGGCGGCCTCGCGTTCCATCCGGGCCAGCCGGCTGCCCACCCGCCGGGCCGGCACGACGAACACCGGCAGCAGCACCAGTGCCAGCGCGGTCAGCTGCCAGGAGATGCCGACCATCACCACCAGGGTCAAGGTGAGCGTCACCAGATTGCCCGCCACACCCGACAAGGTGTCGCTGAAGGCGCGCTGGGCGCCGATGACGTCGTTGTTCAACCGGCTGACCAGCGCGCCGGTACGGGTGCGGGTGAAGAAGGCCACGGGCATACGCTGCACGTGGTCGAAGACGGCGCCGCGCAACCGCAGGATCAGCCCCTCACCGATACTCGCCGACATCCACCGCATCAGCAGGCCCAGCGCCGCCTCGGCCAGCGCGATCACCGCGATCACCGTGGCCAGCCCGACCACGACGCCCACCGCGGCGCCGCCGACGATCGCGTCGACGACCCGGCCGGCCAGCACCGGCGTGGCCACCGCCAGCACCGCCGACACCACACTCAGCAGCAGGAACCACGCCAGCAGGAAACGGTGAGGTCGGGCGAAGGCCGCGATCCGCCGCAGCGTGACCACCGACAACGGCCGCCGGTCCTGCTGGGCGTGCATCGTGGCGTACAGCGAATGCCAGGCCGCCATTTCCATGCTCATGGTGGGTCACCGTGCTTTCCGTGCTCGTCGGGTGAAGGACCGGCGCCCCCCGCCGCCGCCCGGCGGCGGGGGCGAAAAGCCCGGTGGGCGCCACCTCCACGACCCTAGAAGCTGAAGTTAACTTCAGGTCAAGGGTGCGGTGCCCCGGGCCACGGCGCCACGGCCCTCCCCCCGGCCCGGGCGCCGCACCTCCCCCTCTCGCACCCCTCTCGCACCCCTCTCGCACCTCTCTCGCACCCCCGTGCCCGTGCCCCGGCCGAGCGGGCGCCACCTCGCCCCCATAGGCTGAAGGCCGTATTCCCCCGTCCGGACGCCCCGCCGTCTCGACGTCTTCCCCTTCTGAGAGGTGTACGCGCCGTGCCGACCGCACTCCGCCTGTTCCGTTACGTGGCGATCGCCGAAGCGTGCTCGTGGGCCGGCCTGCTCATCGGCATGTACTTCAAGTACGTCGCCGCCACCGGAGACCTCGGCGTGAAGATCTTCGGCCCGGTGCACGGCGCCTTGTTCGTCCTGTACCTGGCCGCGGTGCTGTACGCGGCCCGCCAGGACGGCTGGAGCCGTGGCACGGTCGTCGTCGGCCTGGCGTGCTCGGTGCCGCCGCTGGCCACCTTGTGGTTCGAGCGGCGCGTGCTCGCCCGCCGCCGCGAACCGCTCACAGCCTGACCTGCGCCTTCGACCCGCGCCTTCGAGGTCTCACAGGTCCAGGACGGCGCGGGTGGCCGCCCGGCAGCGCCGCGGATCGGTCAGCAGTTCGGCGCAGTCGCCGAACTGGTCGATCGAACCCACCGCCGGCAGCGCCCGCACGCCGGCGTCGGTGATGGCCGCGCTCAGAGCGTCGGCGAACCGGTCGGCGCCGATCACCTGGAAGGGCCGCCGGTGATACGGGCGCAGGCTCCCCTCCGCTGCCGCGGCCACCCCCATCCGGTTGTGCCAGGCCGCCACCCGCCGATACACCACCCCCAGATGCTCTTCTCGTTCACGCCAGACGGTGGCCGCCAGCGCCGCCGACAACGCCTCCCCCAGCTCCGCCGTCCCCGGCAGACGGGCGAACGCGCTGCCCAGCCACTTGGCGTACGGCGGGTAGCGCCGCCGCATCAGCACGACCAGCCGCATCAGGTCACGCGCCAGGTCCGCGCTGACCACCGCCGATCCCAGGTCGTCGCCGACCTCCCCGCACCGCCCGGGGAAGGCCTCCTGCCGGGCCAGGCGCCTCCACTGCCCGGCCAGCACGTAGCGTTCCAGATCGGGCGGATACCAGCGCAGCGCGGCGCGCGAGCGCCCCATCACCCCCAGGCCGTCGTGGAAGACCTCCCCGCTGGTGACCTCCGCCAGCCGCTGCCAGGGAGTCGACAGCCAGTCCAGCACGCTCACCCCGCCCAGCGGGTCGAATCCCAGCCGATCGGTGAACCAGGTTCGCGGATCACTCACCTGCACCCCGTGACACTCACCGCCCACGGCGGTGCGATAGCCGCCGAAGTCCGCGGGCAGGCCCTCGCCGACGGCGCGCCGCACCTCATCGGCGCGGTGCGCGGCCACGAACACCACCACCCTGGGCCCCCAGTCATGGTCGGTGGAGCGTTCGGTGTCGAACGCCAAGACCTCCGACCCGGCGCCGATCAGCGCGGCACTGTGCGGTACGTCGGCCACGAGCGGTCCCACGACCTGGGCGTAGAAAGCACGCGAAAGCTCCAGGCCAGGTATGAAACTGGACATCATTTCGTCCACTCTGCCTGCCGGAACCGCGCCCCGCACCAGGTTTTCCTCCCAGGGCGCCCGCCCCCGAGACCACACCGAAGCCGCGCGAGACCTGCTCGCGCGGCTTCTCGCCCGGGACGGAAAACTCAGGCGCCCTCAAGAGCGGCGGCCGCCAGCGGCCGCCCGCGCAACCCCAGCCGCTCGTACAGGGCGATGGCGGCATGGTTGCCGGTGTCGACCATCAACGCGACCCGCTCGTGCGCGGCCGCCAGCTCCCCCAGCACGAACCGGCACACCGCACCGCCGTAGCCGCGGCCGCGCACGGCCGGCGCGGTGGCGACCCCGGCGACGAACCCCACCTGCGCACACGACCAGGCGTCGGCGGCCACCGCCACCAGATGACCGTCCTGGCCGCGCACCCCCGCCCAGCGCCGTACCCCCGCCACGCCCGGCGCCGCCCAGGAGCCGGGAGCCGCCCGCGCCAGCAGGGCGGCGACCTGCCCCTCCTCGGCCGCCCCCAGCCACTCCGCTCCGGCTTCCGGCCGGGGCCAGGTGAGCGCGGACGCGGCCGCCTCCATCCACTCGAACACCCCCAGCGGGCGCAGCCGCGCCGATCGGGCGACCACCTGCTCCACCAGCTTTCGCTCCCCCATCACCCGGTAGGAGGGGCCGACCTCCTCCAAGAGTCCCTCCAGCAGGGCGCCCACCGCATCGGCCTGCCCGTACACCGTGAGGCGATCACGGCGGTTGAGGCCGGGGCAGGCCACCGCCACCGCCTGCTCCAGCGCCCACGCCCGCACCCCCGGCCCCATCGCCTGCGCCCCCCACAACACCAGCGCATCCCCCGAGCAGGCCCGCGCCAGTTGCGCGACGTCACGCAGCCGCACCGGCACGCCGCTCAGAGGATCGCCCCCGGCCGGTAGGCGGCCGCCTGCGGGTAGCGCTCCACGACCCGCCCCACCTGCTGCACGACCGCCTCCACCTGCGCCGAGGCCGCCCCGGTGAAGGAGATCGGCTCGCCCAGCAACGCCTCCAGCTGCGCCCGCTCCAGCGGAAAACGCTCATCTGCTCCCAGCCGGGCGACCAGCTCGTTACCGCCGGAGCCCTCGCGCATCGCCAGCGCCGACGCCACCGCGTGCTCCTTGATCAGCTCATGGGCGCTCTCGCGGCCCATCCCGGCCCGCACCGCGGCCATCAGCATCTTCGTCGTCGCCAGGAACGGCAGGTAGCGGTCCAGCTCGGCGGCGATCACCGCGGGGAAGGCGCCGAACTCCTCCAGCACCGTCAGCATGGTCTCCACCAGCCCGTCGAACGCGAAGAACGCGTCCGGCAGCGCCACCCGGCGCACCACCGAACACGACACATCCCCCTCGTTCCACTGGTCACCGGCCAGCTCCCCGGCCATCGACGCATACCCCCGCACCACGACCGCCAGCCCGTTGACCCGCTCACACGAGCGGGTGTTCATCTTGTGCGGCATCGCCGAGGAGCCGACCTGCCCCTCGGCGAACCCCTCGGTGACCAGCTCGTGCCCGGCCATCAGCCGGATCGTCTTGGCCAGCGAGGACGGGGCCGCCGCCAGCTGCACCAGCGCGCTGAGCACCTCGTAGTCCAGCGACCGCGGATACACCTGCCCCACACTGGTCAGCCGGTGGGCGAACCCCAGGTGGGCGGCCACCTCCTCCTCCAGCGCCGCCAGCTTGGCCGCATCCCCGCCCAGCAGGTCCAGCATGTCCTGGGCGGTGCCGACCGGCCCCTTGACGCCGCGCAGCGGATAACGGCCGATCAGCTCCTCCAGCCGCGCGAACGCCACCAGCAACTCGTCGGCCGCCGAGGCGAACCGCTTGCCCAGCGTCGTCGACTGCGCGGCCACGTTGTGCGAACGCCCGGCCATCACCAGCTGCGAGTGCCGCGTCGCCAGGCCCGCCAGCGCGGCCAGCATCGCCACGCACCGGTCCCGCACCAGCACCAGACTGTCGCGGATCTGCAACTGCTCGACGTTCTCGGTCAGATCCCGCGACGTCATACCCTTGTGCACCTGCTCGTGGCCGGCCAGCGCGTTGAACTCCTCGATGCGGGCCTTGACGTCGTGACGGGTGACGCGCTCACGGGCGGCGATCGACTCCAGGTCGACCTGCTCGACCACCTTCTCGTAGTCCCGCAACACCGCGGGGGAAACCTCCACCCCCAGCCGCGCCTGCGCGGCCAGCACGGCCAGCCACAGGCGCCGCTCGGCCACCACCTTGTACTCGGAAGACCACAGGCCGGCCAGCTGCGCGGAGGCATAACGGGCGGCAAGAACATTGGGGATACGCGGCTTGGCAGTCACGTTGGGTCAGTATATTCCGCCGCCCGCACCCACCCGGCCCCGGGCGCCGCCCTCCCCGCGGACCCGGGAAAAGGTGTGGGCCGCTCACCTCGCACGAGGTGAGCGGCCCACACCTTTGTCTACGGGCTATCGGGCCGTCGGCGCCAACTCGTCCTTGTCGTAGACCTTCAGCCGCGAGTGCTCACCCCTGGGCTTACGCCGCAGCCGCTCCTTGAGCCGCTCCACCGTCACATACAGCGTCGGCACCAAAACCAGCGTCAGCAGCGTCGACGACAGCAGCCCGCCGATCACCACGATCGCCAGCGGCTGGGAGATGAACCCGCCGGAACCGGTCAGCCCCAGCGCCATCGGGATCAACGCGCAGATCGTCGCCACCGCGGTCATCAGGATCGGCCGCAGCCTGCGCCGGCCACCCTCGATCACCGCCTCCACGATGCCCATCCCCTGCTCACGGTACTGGTTGATCAGGTCGATCAGCACGATCGCGTTGGTCACCACGACGCCGATCAGCATCAGCATGCCGATCAGGGCGGGAACCCCCATCGGCGTACCCGTCACCAGCAGCAGGCCCACCGCTCCGGTCGCCGCGAACGGCACCGACACCAGCAGGATCAGCGGCTGCACGAAGCTCCGGAACGCCGCCACCATGATCATGAAGACGATCGCGATCGCCGCCAGCATCGCCAGCCCCAGCTGCCCGAACGCCTCGTCCTGATCAGCGCTGACCCCGCCCATGGTGAAGCTCGCCCCCGCCGGCAACGCCAGGGCATCCAGCTTCGACGTCACCTCCGTCGTCACACTGCCCAGGTCACTGGCCGTCGCCGTACCCGACACCGTCGCGCTGCGCTCACCGTCGATCCGCGTCACCTGCGTGGGACCGTCCACCACGGCCACCTCCGCCACCTGCGACAACCTCACCACCCCCGTGGCCGTCGGCAACCGCAGCGCCTCCACCGCCTTGACGTCCTCAGGAGCGTCCGCGGTCCGCAACACCACCGCACCCGCGCGGCCGTCCAGCGTCAGCTCACCCAGCGGCGCCCCCCGGAACTGCTGCGCCACCAACTGGCCGATCTGCGTCTCGCTCAACCCCCTGGCCGCCGCCTTCTCCCGGTCGACCCGCACCTCGACCCGCTCGGCACCGTCCTCCAGGTTGGAGGTCACATCCCGCAACCCACCCAGATCCGCCATCGCCGCGCGAACCGTCTCGGTCGCGCTACGCAGCGTCTCCACATCCGGCGCCTGCACGATCACCTGCAGCTGGTCGGTCGACCCGCCACCGGGGCCGCCCTGACCGCCGCCCACCGTGACCGTGCCGATCTCCGAGGCCTTCAGCAGCGCCAACCGCTCGCGCAACTCCTCCTCCAACGCCGCGCTGTCGGTCTCCTCGGCGACCGTCACCGAGTACGACGCCCGATCACCACCGCCACCACCGGCGCCCAGGAAACCGCCGCCACCGCCCACGTTCACCTGGTAGTCGCGCACCCCCTGCAACGACGACAAAACCTCCTCGACCTTCTTGGCCGCCGCGTCCGTCGCCGCCAGGTCGGTGCCCGCCGGCATCCGCTGGCTGATCGAGACCGTGTCCTGCCCTGAGGAGTCGATGAAGTTGGTCTCCAACCGGCCCGCCAGCCCCATCGTCGCGGCGAACACCACCACCCCCACAAGCACCGTCACCAGCCGCCGCCGCGTCGCGAACCGCAACACCGGCAGATACGCCCGCTGCAGCGGACTGCGCAACTCCTTGGCCTCGGCCTTCTCACGCACCACCCGCGCCTGCTCCGGCGACAACACCGGCGCCTTCAAGAACCAGTACGCCAGCACCGGCACCACCGTCAACGACACCAGCAGCGACGCCAGCAACGCCACCGTCACCGTGATCGCGAACGGCGCGAACAGCTGCCCCACCATGCCGCCCACCACCGCGATCGGCAAGAACACCGCCACCGTCGTCAGCGTCGAGGCCGTCACCGCGCCACTGACCTCGCGCACCCCGGCCAGCACCGCCTTGCGCTTGGCCTCCCCATAGCTCAGATGACGCTTGATGTTCTCCAAGACCACGATGGAGTCATCCACCACCCGGCCCACCGCGATCGTCAGCGCCCCCAGCGTCAGCAGGTTCAGCGAATAGTCGCCCACCCACAACGCGATCAACGCGATGATCACCGACAGCGGGATCGACGCCGCCGTCACCAGCGTCGAGCGCACCGACAACAAGAAGACCAAGATGACCAGAACCGCGAACGCCAGTCCCAGCAACCCCTCGGTCGTCAGGTCCTCGATCGAACGCTCCACATACGGCGCCTGATCGAAGATCACCGTGATCTCCGAGGAGTCCCCGATCGCCCGCACCATCTCCGGGAGCTTCTCGCGCACCGCGTGCGAGATCGCCACCGCGTTGCCGTCCGGCGCCATCGTCACCGACAGGCCCAGGCTCGGCTGCCCGTTGGTCCGCGTCAGCGACGTCGCCTCGGCCGGCGTCCGCTCCACCGTCGCCACCTCACCCAGCCGCACCGGCTTGGGAGCCGCCTGCGCACGCGCCTGCCCCTGCGGGGCCTGAGCAGCCGCCCCGCCCCCCGGCGCCTGCCGGGCCTGCGGCGGCGCCTGCTGCGCCTGCGGCGCAGCCGCAGGCATCAGATACAGATCCTTCAACTCCTCCAGCGTCTCGACCCGCGCCCCCACCTGAACCGTGAGCGACACCTTGTCCTCGGTCACGCTGCCCGCCGGAACCGGCTGCCCGTTGGCCCGCAGCACATCTCCCACCGCGGCCGGCGACAACCCCAGCGCCGCCAGCTTCCCGACATCCGGAGTGATCGTCACGACCTCGTCACGGGCGCCCGTCACCGTCGCCTCGCGCACCCCCTCCACAGCCCGCAACTCCGGCACCACCAGCCGCTCAAGCCGCTCGGCCATGGCCCGCTGATCACCGCCGTCCCCCACCGCCAGCTGCATCACCGGGATGTCGTCGGTCCCGCCCGACAGGACCTGCGGATCGACCGCCTCCGGCAGCTGCGTCCTGATCCGCGAGATCGCCTGCTGCATCTGCGCGACCGCCGCGTCGATGTCGGTGCCGTACTCGAACGCCACCTGGACCTGCGCCATCCCCTCCCGGGAGGTCGAGGTCACCTCCGAGACCCCCTCCAGCCCCTGGAAACTGTTCTCGATCGGCTTGGTCACCTGCTCCTCGACGATCTCAGGAGAGGCGCCCGGATACGGGGCCGCCACGAACGCCCCCGGGAACGACAGCGAGGGCAGCAGCTGTTGTTTCAGTGAGGGGATCGCGAAAAGACCGAACGCGCTCAACACCAGCGTGATCAGCATCACGAGGCTGCGGTTGGCGAGGCTCAACCTGGCCAGGGACGTCATGGAGGCAGGCTCCTCAGGGAGGGACATCACAACAAGATTCGTCCCAGACTAACACTTCGCCTCAGGCGAATATTTAACGAAGCTTACCAATCCTGATAACCTTCTCAGGAAGCGAGAGGTGAGCGTGAACAACGACGACCGCGAACAGCTGATCGACCACATCGGCGCCGTCCAGCGCGCCCTGGGCCGGCTCCTCGCCCAGCAAGGCCCCCCGACGCCACTGTTCGACTCCAACCTCACCATGCGCCAGCTCAAAGTCATCCTCATCCTTTCTGGCCAGGACCTCGCCTCGGGCCAAGACCTCGCCACCCACCTCGGCGTCGGCCTCGGCACCGTCACCGGCATCGTCGACCGCCTCGTCGCCCGCGGCCTCGTCACCCGCCGCGAAGACCCCCACGACCGCCGCATCCGCCGCGTCGAACTCACCCCCGCCGGACGCGCCCTCACCGAACAGATCACCGACGCCGGCCTCAACGAGTTCCGCCGCCTCCTGCAACACCTCGACACCCCCACCCTGCGCGACCTCGCCACGATCATGAACAAGATCCAACACGCCGCACTCACCCGCTGAGACCACCACTCACCAGCCGAAAACCCCTCACGCACCAAAAGGTAGGATGATAGGTTCTGTCGCTGTGACAGAACCCACAAACACCCTCTTCTCCCTCACCGGCCGCACCGCCCTCATCACCGGCGGCAGCTCCGGCATCGGACACACCATCGCCCACGCCCTCGGCCACGCCGGCGCCAACATCGTCATCGCCGCCCGCCGCACCACCCACCTCACCCAAACCCTCACCGAACTCCACCACCACAACATCAACGCCGCCGCCATCACCGCCGACCTCGCCAACCCCGACGACATCACCCACCTCTGCCACCAAGCCCCCACCTTCTTCGGCGACATCGACATCCTCGTCAACAACGCCGCCAACAACATCCGCCCCCCCATGACAGAACTCACCACCGACGACTACCACCAGACAATGGCCGTCAACATCACCGCCCCCTACCTCCTCGGCCAACACTTCGGCCCCCTCATGGCCCAACGCGGCTGGGGCCGCATCATCAACATCGGCTCCCAGCAATCCATCAGAGCCTTCGGCAACAGCGGCGCCTACGGCATCTCCAAAGCCGCCATCACCGGCCTCACCCGCTCCCAAGCAGAAGCCTGGTCCCCCCACGGCGTCTGCGCCAACACCATCATCCCCGGCTTCGTCCTCACCCCCCTCACCCAAACCGTCCAAGACACCCCCGGCCTCCCCGAAGCACTCGCCGCCCGCACCCTCACCGGCCGCAACGGCCACCCCGCCGACTACGCCGGCATCGCCGTCCTCCTCGCAAGCAACGCCAGCGCCTACATCACCGGCCAAGCCATCTGCGTCGACGGCGGCTTCTCCGTCCACTGACCACCCAGCAACCCACCACCACCAAACCCCCATAATTGAATACGCCCCGGATCCACCACACCGGCCGGGAAACACCCATGACCACCACCCAGCACCCCACCAACGCCCGCAAAGCCCTCTCCTACTTCTTCATCCTCCTCGGCATCACCTCCGGAGCCTGGGCCGCCCGCATCCCCGCCGTCAAACACACCCTCGACCTCAGCGACGGCCAACTCAGCTACGGCCTCCTCGCCACCGCCCTCGGACTCCTCACCGGCATGCGCTTCGCCGGACACCTCACCGACCACCTCGGCAGCGCCCGCCTCATCACCCCCGCCGCCATCGCCACCGCACTGTCCGTCATCCCCCCCGGCTACGCCACCACCCTGCCCACCCTCATCGCCGCCCTATTCCTCTTCGGCCTCACCAACGCCTTCCTCGACGTCTCCATGAACGCCCACGGCGTCGAAGTCGAACGCGCCTACCACCGCCCCCTGCTGTCCTCCTTCCACGGCATGTTCAGCATCGGCGGCCTCATCGGCGCCGGCATCGGCGCCACCTTCGCCCACCTCCACCTCGGCGCCGCCACCACCCTCACCGCCGTCGGCATCCCCCTCGCCCTCATCTCCCTGTACGCCCGCCGCCACCTCCTGCCCACCCCACCACCTCCCCCAACCCCCACCCACCACCGCCACCACCGCACCCGCGCCCCATGGACCGGCTGGATCATCCTCATGGGAGCCGTCGCCTTCGCAGGCCTCGTCGGAGAAGGCGCCGCCAACGACTGGACGGCCGTCTACCTCTTCCAGAACCTCGGCGCCCCCCAAGCACTCGCCGCCGCCGGATTCGCCGTCTTCTCCACCACCATGACCATCGGCCGCTTCGCCGGAGACCACCTCGCCCAACGCTTCGGACCGGTACGCCTGGTGCGCTGCTCCGGCCTCACCGCCGCCCTCGGCCTCGGCACAGCACTACTCGCCGGCCAGATCCCCATCGCCTTCATCGGATTCGCCCTGTTCGGCTTCGGCCTGTCCACCATCGTTCCCCAGATCTTCTCCGCCGCGGGCAACCACGACCCCGCCCGCGCCGGCCAGGCCATCGCCCAGGTCGCCACCGTCGGCTACGCCGGCCTCCTCGCGGGCCCCGCCATCATCGGCGGCGCCGCCGAACTCATCGGCCTGCCCGCGGCCCTGGGCATCCCCGCCCTGCTCGCCGCCTTCATGGCCGCCTCCGCCGCGGCACTGCGCCCCCGTACGACATCATGACCGGCCAACGACGCGGCTTTGCCTTTGGGGGAAGGTCTTCAGTCCGCTGTAAATGATCTTGAACCTCACCGAACGCCTTTACAATGTAGATTAATAGGTGTTCGATGCCCACACCACAGGCAGGCGAAATCCGGATGAGCCCAGGGTGCCCGGATTGTTAGAGTGACCGTCATGGCACGAGGTATCTGGTCGCAGAAGATCCGCTCCGCCCGCTGACGGCGGCGCCTTCTTCCTGCTGAATCCGCGCTCGCCGTCCCGGTTCCCGCCGGGCGGCCTCTTACCGCTGCCCGGCTCCACTGCGAGCTGCGGAGCACCGTTGAACCTCACCCCGACCCCCGAAACCATCTCCCTGCCCATCGAGGCAGGCGACAGCGCGCACGTCCGCGCCACGAACGTCACCGTCACCCGTGGATCCCGGCGTGTCCTGAACAACGTCTCGGTCACCGTCTCCGCCCGATCGAGAATCGCCGTCGTCGGCGAGAACGGCCGCGGCAAGACGACACTGCTGCACGTCCTCGCCGGACTGATCACGCCGGACGAAGGCACCGTGCACCGGGCCGGCACGATCGGCCTGGCCCGTCAGGAACTGTTCGCACGAGACGGTGAGACCGTCGCCACCTTGACCTCCCAGGCACTGGCCGCCTCCCTCGCGGCTCTCGGCGCGCTGCGAGAGGCGACCCTCGCCATGACCGAGGGCGATCCCAGCGCCGGCGACCGCTACGCCGCCGCGCTCGACGCCGCCACCCGGCTCGACGCATGGGACGCCGAACGCCGCCTCGACGTCGCCCTCGAATCCCTCGGCGCCTGCACCGACCGCGACCGTCCCCTGGCGACGCTGTCGGTCGGGCAGCGCTACCGGGTGCGGCTGGCGTGCCTGCTCGGCGCACGGCACGACGTTCTACTGCTCGACGAGCCGACCAACCACCTTGACGCCGGCGGGCTGGACTTCCTGACCGGCAGACTGCGCGAGCACGACGGCGCCCTCGCCGTCGTCAGCCACGACCGGGCACTGCTGCGCGACGTCGCGGACCGCTTCCTCGACCTCGACCCGGCCCGCGACGGCAAACCACATCTGTACGCCGGCGGTTACGACGCCTGGCAGGACGCCCGGCGTCGCGAACGTGAGCGCTGGGAGCAGGACCACGAGCAGCAGCAGGCCGAGCACCGGCGACTGCAGGAGGCGGTCTCGAAGGCCCGCGACCGGCTCTCCACCGGCTGGCGGCCGGACAAGGGAACCGGCAAGCACCAGCGCCAGTCCCGCGCGCCGGGCGTGGTGCAGGCCCTGAACCGGCAGCAGGAAGCCCTGCGGGCGCACCGCATCGACGTGCCGCAGCCGCCGTCGGCCCTGCGGTGGCCGGACCTGGGCGTCCGGCAGGGCGCGCCGCAGTTGCGCGCGTACGGCGTCGCCGTCGACGGGCGGCTGGCCGGCCCGGTCGACCTCACCCTCGACGGGGGCGACCGGTTGCTCGTCACCGGGCCGAACGGCGCCGGGAAGTCCACCTTGCTCGCGGTGCTGGCCGGCTCGCTCCAACCCACCGACGGGCATCTCTGGACGGCGAAGGGCGCGCGAATCGCCTGGGTCACCCAGGAGACCGCCGAGCAGGCCCCCGGACTCACCGCCCTTGAGGCGCACGCCCGCCAGGTGGGGCGGCTGGTGGCCTGCGGGGCGCTGCGCGACGCCGACGCCGTCCCGCTCGGGGCGCTCGGGCTTTTCGACTCCGCCGCGATGCGCGTCCCGGTCGAGCGGATGTCGCAGGGACAACAGCGGCGCCTCGGCCTGGCGCTGGCGCTGGCCGGGCGGCCCGGTCTGATCCTGCTCGACGAACCGACCAATCACCTGTCGTCGACGCTGGTCGAGGAGTTGACCGACGCGATCCGCGACACGAGCGCCGCCGTCGTCGTGGCCACACACGACCGGCAACTGCTGCGCGACCTCGCCGACTGGCCGCGCCTGGAGATAGGCGGGCCGGCACCGCGATCCGGCTGATGTGACGCTCGGTCGCATAGGCTCGCAGAACCCGATGACTCCTCGACGTGCCCGGCCGGTGAGTCCTGGCCGTTCGGCTCGTTCACCGTCGTGACGCCGGTGACGACCGGGTGCCGAAGGAGACGAGAAGAAGGCGGTGTCGATGTCCGACCCGGTGCGATGGCCCTCCAGGCTGCCGGTCATGCAGGCTCCCATGGCCGGCGGGGCCTCCACCCCCGAACTGGCCGCGGCCGTGTCCGAAGCCGGGGGCCTGGGGTTTCTCGCGGCCGGCTACAAGACGGCCGCGCAGATGCGCCAGGAGATCGAGCGGACACGCGAGCTCACCTCCCACCCGTTCGGGGTGAACGTGTTCATGCCCACGGCCGACGACGTCGACCAGGCCGAGATCGACGACTACGCGCGAGCCATCGGGAAAGAGGCACGGCGGCTGAGCACCACCTTGGGAGTCCCAGTCGGGGGCGACGACGACTTCCCCGCCAAGGTCGCCGACCTGCTGGCGGATCCGCCGGCGATGGTGGGGTTCACCTTCGGGTGCCCACAGGACGAGCTGGTCCAGGCGTTCCGCGACAGGGGTACCACCGTGGTGGTCACGGTGACGTCGGCGGCCGAGGCGCGGCTCG
Source organism: Streptosporangium sp. NPDC049078 (assembly GCF_040648855.1). Classification (NCBI taxonomy): domain Bacteria; kingdom Bacillati; phylum Actinomycetota; class Actinomycetes; order Streptosporangiales; family Streptosporangiaceae; genus Streptosporangium; species Streptosporangium sp. NPDC049078. The sequence continues at coordinate 62,801 of NZ_JBEZEL010000010.1, read as the reverse complement.
CCTCGGCCGCCGACATACTGTGCGTCCAAGGTGAGGAGGCCGGCGGCCACCGCGGGTCGTTCACCAACGCGGACGCCGAGGCGATGCCCCTGGAGCGCCTGCTGTCTCAGGTGCGGAAGGTCTCACGGCTTCCCCTCATCGCGGGCGGTGCCGTCGCCACGGCCGCCGACGTCTCCCGGGTCCTGTCGGCGGGAGCGACCGCGGCCGCGGCGGGCACCGCCTTCCTGCTCTGTCCCGAAAGCGGCACCGGCGCGACCCACCGCGCGGCGCTGACCGATCCTCACTTCACCCGCACCGCCGTTACCAGGGCCTTCACCGGGCGGCCCGCACGCGGCCTGGTCAACCGGTTCATGACGGAGTACTCCGGCCGGGCCCCCGCGGCCTACCCGCAGATCCACCACCTGACGGCGCCGCTGCGCCGCGCCGCGGCGGCCGGCGGAGACACGCAGACGCTGCACCTGTGGGCGGGCACCTCCTGGAGGCGGGCACGCGAGGCGCCCGCGGCGGAGGTCACCGCCGGCCTGGCCGCGATCTGAAACCGGCCCTCGGCCCACACCACCGGAAAAAACCGGACTCACCACAGGTCCCAGGCCCGGAAACCACCCGCGTGACAGGTCACGGACAACCATGCGACCGGTACGCGCCGCGATACGAGAAAGCCCGCCGGCTCCGGCTCCTCCCCCGCCGAACACGGCTTCGGTGACCTCACCTGGGGAGGGAGCGCTCCCACCACAAATGGATGATTGAGCAGGTCAGGATGGGTAGTGACCTTGCACAACTTTCACAGCGACCGTTCTGGTTCTGGCGGACACGTCGGTAGCGCCCCCGGTGAAAGCCACAGACGGCACTCACGTAAAGGGGACGGGCATGCACACCGACCAGCGTGGCCACTGGCCGATCAGCACCGACCTGATCGGCCTGCGGCGGCATCTGCACCGCTACATGAGCCAGGTCGGCCTGGCCGGAACCCGGCGCGACGACCTGCTGCTCGCGGCCAACGAGGCGGTCATCAACGTGCTGGAGCACGGCGACGCGGCCGGAAGCGTGAGCGTCTGGCACGACGAGGCGGACCTCGTCATCGACGTCGTCGACGACGCCGGACGCCTCACCCCCGAGCAGGCCGACCGCCCCCGGCCCGCCCCGGGCTCGGTGCGCGGGTTCGGGCTGTGGCTGATGGGCCGGCTTTGCGACGAGTTCAGCATCCGCCAGAGCGACGGCCGATCCCTCGTCCGGCTGCGGATGCACCTGAACGCCGTCTCCGGCGCCGCCGGATAGCCCGCCGAGGCTCTTTCGACCGGGTCGACGTCGTGACGTGACCGGTGTCGCAGAAGAACCGCCGTGAGCGGCGACATGACGGCCGGCGCCGTAAGAGGGCCAGGCTGCGGTCATCGCCCACCGGCCCGCGCCCTGCGACGAGACCGCGTTCCGCACGCACGGCAGGCCGCGGCGGGCTCAGCCGGTGCGCGAGTCCGGCTCCTTCGCGCGGGCGGCCGTGAACATCAGCGGGGTGCCGACCCCGTGCCGGGCACTCGCGTCGGCGAGAAAGGCGGCCAGCCACCCCAGCGCGTCCAACGACCACTCGGCCAGGGTTCCGCGCAGGGCGACTCGGTGACAGGCGGGACCGAGCCACAACTCGTCGATGACGGCGGGTTCCAGGATCACGTCGTCGTCCGTCACGGTGAGCGAGTCGCACGAGAAGACGTCCTGATCGAGCCCCCGCATCCACCTGAGCATCTCGGGCGCCGCCGAGCGGATGGACGGATCCTGCCCGCCGTCCAGCGTCACCCGCACCCGTGTTCGCAGGTGCGGGTCACCGTCGGCGAACCAGCCCGCGTCCTGGAGCAGGGTCATCACCGCGCTCCCCTGCGACGAGGTGTCCGCCGGCGCTTCAAGACTCTGCACGGGCAGCAGGACCTGAAGCGCCTCCAGACGCAAAGCGCCGATACGGGCCACGACGTCGTCCGCGCACGACAGGAACGCCTGCACCGGCAAGGGCCGACCGGCCGGGACCGGTGTGGTCAACGACACCTGAAACCACGCGACGCGCGCCGGCCGCGATGACTCCGGAAGCGGATCCTGCCCGGCGTCGTTCATACCCCACAGGCCGCCGGACGCGTTCTGCGCGGCCTCGGTGAGCCATCCCATCGCGGATGCTCTCGCGACGAACAGGCTGTAGGCGTCGGAGGAGGCGACGAGAGGATCTCGCCACGGATGCGGCGCCAGCTCACCGTGCAAAGACACGAGCATGGTGCCGGCCGGTCTGATACTCACGTCGCCTCCTCGGGGTCACCGCCTGCAGTAGATGTTCTGGCCCGGGGTGACGAGCTTGCCCGGGTCGTCGGCCAGGCCGACCAGGTCCACGTCGATGACGCTACGCCACCCGGTCAGGCTGCTGCTGTTGCAGCCCGCACGCCCGGTCGCGCGGTTGCCGGCCCCGCCGCCGGACCTCACCGTCGCGCTGCCCACCGTGCCGGCGTTTCTCCAGCTGCCGTCAGCGTAATACTGCTGCAGCTGCACGGTGACGATCGCGAGCGTGGCATTGCAGTTGCCGTTGATCCACCAGCCGTGCCCGGACGCCTCGAAGGCGGAGCTGGAGACGTGGACGTAGTCGCCCCTGGTCTCGAAGTAACACACCGCGGAAAGCGATCGGCCGTTCTCCGGGGAACTCGTGTTTCTTGAGATCGCCTCACCACCTGCGGGCGCGGGTGCCGGAACGGGAGCGGGCGCGGGCGGAGGGGCGGGCGCGGGTCGCGCCAGGGCCGCGCTCGCCGAGGTCGGTGACATCCCGAGAAGCAACGCGCCCACGATGCCGACCGTCGTGGAGATCGTACGAAAAGAGTGACGCATGACCGCACCTCCGAGCTGAGTCGAGCAGGATCGGGGCTGTCGCGCACCCCCGTCCGGCGGTTGAAAGCACGCGCGGCGCCGACCTCGATCGGCGCGCGGTAAAAATAAAAGTTTCATTGTCGTTCTATTGTGTCAAGAAAATTAAAATCATTAAGCGATGTTTCGCCGCCATATGATTTATGATTTCGCATGCGCACCGAAATTTCGCTCTTGATTATTTTCGCGGCGATTTATCGCAAATGCCCAACAAGTCGGATGCGGGGAATTAAATATGTGTTTTTCTGATGATGTGAGCTGGAAATCCTGAGTGTCACGCCGACGGGCGGGCGAGTTTGGCGGCCACGGCGTCGAGGACCCACTCCAGGCCCGTCGTGAAAGACGTCTCGGCGTCCACCTCCGTGCCGTCGTGTATGGCCTTGGCGAGCGCCGGGAAGCGGCCCGTGGCCAGCATCCTGCTCACATACGGACCGGAGGCGCGCTGCCAGTCGAGCTTGGACAGGCCCGTGGCACGCTCGGCCCGCAGGTCCGCGACCTCGCGTCTGATCGCGCCGGTGAAGTAGGCACCGACGGTCTCCACGGCGCGCAGCACGGTGTCGAGGTCGGCGAGGCCGTCGAGGGCGGCCAGCGTGGTCTCGTTCACGGCGAGGGCGTTCGGCCCCAGGGTCGGCCGGCCACCGAGCAGGTCGGCCAGCCATTCGTGACGGAGGGTGGCCGACCTGGTGCGGTGGGCGCGGATGCGCAGCACCTCCCGCCAGTCACCGGACCGTTCCTCGGGGAGGATCTCGGCGTGAACCTCGTCCACCATGAGGTCGAACAGTTCCTCCTTGGTGGAGATGTATCCGTACAGCCGCATCGGGCCGACGTCCAGCCGGGCGGCGACCTTGCGCAACGACACCGCCTCCAGTCCCCCCTCGTCGGCCAGCGCGATGGCGGCGGCGACGATTCGCTCCCGGTCGAGCGGCACGGGGCGAGCCGTCGGTTCCGGCCGATCCCACACAGTCATGGACTACATCGTACTGTTGCGATACACCGTAATGATCAAATACAGTGTATCGACATGAGACACCGTATCGCTGTGGTCGGGGGCGGCCCCGCCGGCCTCACCTTCGCCCGCGTCCTGCACCGCCACGGTCACCGCGCCACCATTCTCGAACGCGATCCCGCCCCCGACGCGCGCCCCCCGGGCGGCACGCTGGACCTGCACGAAGAGATGGGCCAGCTCGCGCTGGACAAGGCAGGACTGCTGACGCACTTCCAGGCGCTGTCTCGCCCCGAGGGACAGGCCATGCGCATCCTGGACACGGACGGGACCGTCCTGCGCGACTGGCAACCGCGTCCGGGTGACCGCGCCAATCCCGAGATCGACCGAGGGCAACTCCGTGACCTGCTGCTCGGCCCCCTCGACGTCCAATGGGGGCGGGGCGTGGCGCAGGTGGTGCCGAAAACCGAGGATGGCGTGCTGATCCGTTTCACGGACGGACGACAGGAGACGTTCGATCTCGTGATCGGCGCGGACGGCGCCTGGTCCAGGGTCCGCCCGGCACTCTCGTCCGCGACACCGCACTACACCGGCGTCACCCTGGTCGAGACCTCCCTGGACGACGTCGACACCCGCCACCCCGACCTCGCCCGGCTGATCGGCGACGGTTCCGTCGCCGTGTACGGCGTGAACCGCGCCCTCGTCGCCCAGCGCAACAGCGGCGGCCACGTCAAGGTGTACGCCCAGTTCCGCGCGCCGCTGGACTGGCACACGAACCCGCAGCGGCGCACGGGCCCGGATGCGGGCCTGGACCCGGCCGACGTCGAGGCCGTGCGATCAAGCCTGCTCACCCTGTTCGACGGCTGGGCCTCCCCCGTCCTCGACCTCCTCCGCCACGGCACCGCCTTCTTCCACCGCCCCCTCCATGTCCTGCCCGTGTCCCACACCTGGACCCACGTCCCCGGCGTGACGCTACTGGGCGACGCCGCCCACCTGATGCCCCCGTTGGGGGCGGGCGCGAACCTCGCGATGCTGGAGGGCGCGGAACTCGCCGAGGCCGTCGCCGCCGCCCCCGGCCCAGAGGAGCTGGACGAGGCCGTCCGCGCCTTCGAGGAACGGATGTGGACACGGGCCGACAGGTGGGCGAAATTCACGACGGCCGGTCTGGAACGCCTCGTGAGCCCGGACCCCGCCGAAGCCCTCGCCCTCTTCGACGAGGTCCAGCCCTCCTGAACGCCAGGCGCGAGAGCACCGACGCCCGACCGGCCCGTGCGGTGTCCCTGCGGTCACCGGGGACGGTCGCGCCCCTTGGCAACCGAAACAGATGCAGTACCAGCCGACGCTACTGGACGGCAAGGGTTTACTGCGGCCTCGATCGCCTGTTTCATCTCCCGTGCGCCGTGCTCGATGCGAACGCGGACCTCGGCGGCTCGCGTGTGGGGCAGCACGTTGGTGGTCCAGATCAGCCGCCCTCTTTCGTCACTCTCCGGGTGGACTTCGAACGAGGCGTGGTGGTGCTCGAGCGGTGGTCTCGCGCCTTCGACAACCGAATAGGTCAAGCAGCGGGAATCATCATCGATCGCGACAATCAACTCGCGGATGACGTGCCCATCGGGAAAGGTCAGGAACCGCTCGTTCCCCTCCAGCCGGGTATCGGTGACACGGCCCGGCAACAGACGTTCGTGCACGGCTCCGACGTCACGCAGCACATCCCAGATGTGCTCGGGAGACGCCTCGATGACGATCTCGTGGCGAATGGTCGCGGTCATGGCCGCTGTCCGACCTGGCGCAGGTGGTCGGCGAGGCGATGCTGGTTGGCGGCCAGCCGCAGGCACAGGTCGCGCAGAACGATCAGCTCCTCAGGGGTGAACCCCTGGAACATCGCCCGCATGGCGAGCCGCGACGGCTCGCGGAACGCCTCCACCCACGCCCGTCCCGCAGATGTGATCTCGGCCAGGACCGAACGTCGATCCCCGGGGTCGGGAACCCGACGGACAAGCCCGTCGTGCTCCAATGTGTCGACCAGTCCGGTGGCGTTGCGGGGGCTGATCCCGGCCGCCCGGGCCAGCTCGCCGATGCTGATGCCGCGTTCGCCGGCGTGGAGACGGATCAGCAGGTCGAGCGCGCCCGCGCTGACCCCTCGCCCCTGGGAGCCGTGGGCGCGCATGCGCTCGACGGCATGGTTGGCGGTCCGGACGGCGGCACCCGCCTCGAAGGTGAGCAGGTCCCCCAGGTCTCCGTCGTCGTCGGCGAACCGGGCCATCGCGACCCTGACCCGAGGATCGTAGAGGAAGCCCTCGGGGTCACTCTCATAGATATTTACGTCCTTCATCATGAAGGGCAACAATATTACGTGCTTCCATACTTTGTCAGCCATCCCTGACGGCCCCCAGGAAAAATCGGAGAGGCACACGAAGAAGCAGGGATCGAAGCATGCACGATCGCCCCCCTGCCTCCCCGCCCCCCAATGCCCCCACGTCCCGGGGCCACCCACCCGGCCCGCTCCCGGAAGGAGACAGAGCCTCCGGACCAGATGCCAGACGAGCCGAGCGGTGCGGCGCAGCGGGTCGAGCTCGATGTCGGCCGCGCGCAGCGTGCGAGGCCGGGCGGTGGGCCGGCGGCGGGCCAGGGAGCGAATGCGCAACACCAGCTCGGGGAAGTGGAAGGGCTTGGCCAGGTAGTCGTCGGCCCCCAAGGTCAGGCCGGTGACCCGGTCGGCGGGCGAGCCGGCGGCGGTCAGCATCAGGACCATGACGCGCTCGTCGCGCTCGGCGATCATCCGGCAGAGGGCGTCGCCGTGGATGCCCGGCAGGTCGCGGTCGAGGACGACCACGTCGTAGGCGTTGAGGTCGAGCTTGGCGGCGGCCTCCAGGCCGTCGTGGGCCACGTCCACGGCCATGCCCTGATCGCTCAGGCCTTCGACGAGCACGGCGGCGAGAGCGCGGGCGTCTTCGACCACGAGCACTCTCACGCCGCAACCTCCGCCGGCACGGCCACCAGGGGCAGCGAGACGGCGACGCGCAGGCCGCCTTCCGGCCGGGCCCGCAGGTCGAGGGTGCCGCCGTGCGCGGCGACGATGGCCGCGACGATCGAAAGGCCGAGCCCGAAGCCGCTGCCGGAGTGGGTACGGTCGGCGCCAAGACGCTGGAAGGGCTCCACCAGCCGGTCGACCTGCTCCTGGTCGAAGACGCCTCCGCCGGTCTCGACGACGAGCCGGGCCTTGGTGTCGTCGGTGTCGTCAGTGGTGGTGAGGCGGATCCAGCCCTCTTCGCGGTTGTGGGTGATGGCGTTGTCGATGACGTTGTCGATGACGTTGTCGATCATTCGGGTGAGGAGCGTACTGTTCCCCCGCGTCCACGCGCCGTCGTCGACACAGCCCGCCGAGTCGACGACGAGGCGATGGGCGCTGATGTCGGCGGCCCGGGCGTGCAGGGCGGCGCCCGCCAGTTCGCGCAGCGACAGCCTCGTGCGGTCGGCCAGGGCACCGCGCTGGGCGCGGGCGAGCGTGAGGAAACCTTCCAGCAGCCGATCGACCTGATCGAGTTCGGTGCGCAGCCGGCCGGCCGGGTGGCGTCTCCCGGCAATCGCCACGCCGGCTCCGGCTGACCCGCTCCGGCGACACCCTCACCGGATACGAATCCACCGACGGTACGAACTGGACCCAGACCGGCATCGCACCCCTGGTCTGACCGTCACCCAGGGGGATAACGCTCGCCCTCACCAGCGCTCCCATGCTGCGCGCCGCCGCCGGGTCGGTCCTCTATCTGACGCTGATCGCCCTGTTCGGCCTGGGGGTCGCCACCGTCGTCCGAGACTCCGCCACCGCCGTCGGGGTCGTACTCGGCCTGCTCTACCTTTTCCCCGCCCTCATCCTCATGGTCGCCGACGCCGGCCGGCAGCGGCTTCTCTGGCAGATCTCCCCGATGAACGCCGGGCTCGCCGTACAGGCCACCACCGACCTCGCCACGCTCCCCCTCGGTCCATGGACCGGTCTGAGCGTACCGGCGGCCTGGGCGGCCGCCGCGCTTCTGGGTGGAGGGTTGTCTTTCTGGATGCGTGATGTGTGACCAACCGGCCATCTTTACGATGTAGATCAAATTGACCAAGCGGCCCGTGGGCCCTCAGCCGTGGAGCTGCGGCAGTACTTCGGCGCCCAACCGGCGGATGTTCTCCAGGGTGCGGGCGTGCTCGCCCGCACCCTCGACCATGAGGATCAGGTGCTCGAGCCCGGTCACCTCGCGGGTGCGCCTGATCGTCTCCACGCAGTGGCCGGCGTCACCCACCGGATGGACATCGGTGAGGAAGTCGACGTACTCCCCCACGTCTCGCCCGGGCCGCCTGCGACCGTCCACCGGCACGTACCCCTTCAGGCCAGGCTCCAGCCAGCGGGGCATCGCGCTCCTCAGCTCGCGTACGGCCGCCGCCGTCGAGTCGGCGACGTATCCGACGACGGCGGCCACGTGCCGGACCGCGTCCGCGCCCGGTGAAGGCGACGCGACGGCTCCCGGCGCGGGCGGGAGCGCCGCCTCGTAGCCGGCGAGCATCGCGGCCTTGCCCGCGTCGTCCATGTGCATGCCGAGCAGCATCGGCAGTCCCCGCGTGGCCGCGAGCAGCGCCGTCTGCGGCGAGGTGCACGCCACGACGGGCCGCAGCGACACCGCCGGTACCATCGCGACCTCGCGGAAACGGAAGAACTCCCCCGCGGCCGACACCGTGCGCTCCCCCAGTGCCCGGCACAGCAGGTCGAGCGACTCGGCGAAGCCGCGTTCGAATCTCGCCAGGCCGGTGCCGAAGACCTCAAGGTCCACCCATGGCCCGCCTCTGCCGACCCCCAGCGCGAAACGCCCGTCCGACAGGTGGTGCAGCATCGCCGCCTGCTCGGCCAGCGCCACCGGGTGCTGCGTGGACAGCACGCTCACGGCCGTCCCCACCCCGATCGTCCGCGTGCCGCCGAGCGCCACCGCCGCCAGCGTGGCCGCCGACGGGCACACCCCGTACGACATGAAGTGGTGCTCGGCGATCCAGGCGTCGTCGAACCCCGCCTCCTCCGCGACCGCGATCGCCTCCACGCAGTCGCGCAGCACCTGTCCCTGCGGCCTGCCGGGGAAACCCGCCGCGACCAGGAAGATTCCGATCCGCATCCTGCCCATCGAACACCTCCGGCGTGGATCTCCTACGTGGTCCCGGGCCGCCTCGCCGGGCATGGTCGGCTCCGGCGCTCTCAGCCCGCGGGCCGGGTGAGGTGCCGGAGGATCAGGGAGGTGATCTCCCCGGGGCGCTCCATACTCGGCAGGTGCCCGGCCCACTCCAGGTGCACCGCCGTCACCGAGGCCAGTCTGTCGGCCAGGTGGCGGGCCGTCATCTGGAAGTAGGGCAGGTCGTGGGCGCCGCCGACCACCAGGGTGGGCATGGTCACCCGGTCCAGGTCGATCTCCCCCTCCAGCTGTGAAGGCTCGGGGTCGGCGGCGAGCTGGACCTCGAAGGCGTGGCGCTGCATGGCCATCTGCCCGGTGCGGGCCCGCCCGTCCGCCTCGGGGCCGAGCCAGGTGCGGGCGTTGAGCTCCACCGCGGCCTCGACCTCACCCGCCTCCAGCAGCCGGTCCTCCTCCTCGCCGAACACGACGAGGTCGGGGGTGGGTGGCAGCCCGCACCCCGGGTTGAGCAGCACCAGCCGGGAGACCAGGGCGGGATGTGCGGTGGCCACCTCCAGCGCGACCTGGCCGCCGTAGGAGGCCCCGACCAGCGCGGCCCTCTCCACCGCGAGGGCGGCGAGGAGATCGGCCACGTCGCCGGGATCGGAGTAGGGGGTCTCGGAGGCGTACGGTGTGCGGCCGTAACCCCGCAGATCTGGCCGGATCACTCGGAAGCGGGCGGTCAGCGCCTCCCACTGCGGGTCCCACATCCGTGAGTCGGCGGCGCTGGAGTGCAGCAGCACCACGACCTCGCCCGCTCCCGCTTCGTCGTAGGCGAGCGTCATCGGGCCTCAGGAGAACGAGGGTCGTGCGAGGTGAGCAAGAGCATTCGGCCATCGTCGCCGCTGTTTCCGCTCTCCGCAATCGGTTAACCGCAGGGGTACGGTCCCTGAAGCAGGCGAGCCGGGCGGGGGCAGGAGCAAGCCGGGGGAGCCGGACCGGCCGAGGACGAAAGCGGGCCGGACGGCCCGAGGTCCACGAGCGGACCGAAGGACGAGGGCGGGCCGGCTCCGCGAGTGCGCGGTCGAGGCGAGTCCGGTGCGAGGAGCGGGCGGGGCCGCCCTCAGCCGGGATCCGTGCCGTACAGCGCGGCGAGGTCGGCTACGGTGGCGGCCATCCGCTCGCGCAGCTCGGGTGGCTCCAGGACCTCGATGTCGGCGCCCAGGCTCAGCAGCTGCCAGTGGGCTTGCTTGGCGGACTGGATCGGCAGGCGCAGCACGACCCAGCCGTGCTCGTCGGGCGGGTCCGCCTTGGCCAGCGCGGCCTCGGCGACCTCCGCGCCCACCGTGTGGCGCAGCATCCTCTCGTTGCCCGGTGCCATCCGCACCACGGCCTCACCGGTGTGCATCCGCTCGCGGAAGCCGGCGGTGTAGTCGCGCCAGAAGGCGGGCAGGTCGAAGTCGGCGGGACGCTCGAAGTGCCCCTGGGCGAGCTCGGCGCTCAGGATCCGCGACACCCGGTAGGTGCGTGGTCCTCCCTCACCGGCGCTCGCCACCATGTACCACGCCCCGCCCTTGAGGACCAGGCCGTACGGGTGGGCCAGGCGCTCGACGTCGCGAGGCCCCCAACGGCGGTAGGTCATCCGCAGCGGCCGCTGCTCCCACACCGCTTGGGCCACCTCCCCAAGGAAGGGGGCCGAGTCGGCGTCGCCGTACCAGCCGGGAACGTCCAGGTGGAAGCGCCGGCGCATCCGGGAGGCGAGCGAGCGCGGCTCGGGTGGAAGCGCGGCGAGCATCTTCAGCTCGGCGTTGGCCGCGACCTCGGCCAACCCCAGGTCGGCGGCCGGTCCCGGCAGTCCGGCCAGGAACAGGGAGGAGGCCTCCTCGGCGGTCAGCCCGTTGAGACGGGTGCGATAGCCGTCCAGCAGGCGGTATCCGCCGACGGGGCCGCGGTCGGCGTAGACCGGCACCCCGGCCGCCGACAGCGCCTCCACGTCCCGGTAGACCGTGCGGACGGAGACCTCCAGCTCCTCGGCCAGCTCGGTGGCCGTCATCCGACCGCGGCTCTGCAGGAGTAGCAGCAGTGAGAGCAGACGACTCGCGCGCATGGCGGCCATTGTCACGCACGTTTGCCAGTCTCACACAGCCTATGTTCAAATGAACACGTGGAGAGTAACAATCGCATTCGCGCGATCATGTCGGCACTGCGCGCCAGCGACGTCGTCTCGGTCGCGGAGCTGGCGGTCGAGCACGCCGTCTCTGAGATGACCATCCGCCGCGACCTCGACGAGCTCGCCCAGCAAGGCGTGGTCAGGCGGGTGAGGGGTGGCGCGGTGAGCCTGCTGCTGCGCGGCGAGGAGCCGCCCTTCGGGGTGCGCGAGCGCGAGGCGGTGGAGGCCAAGCGGCGGATCGCCGCCGAGGTCGCGGCCCTGCTCGCCGACGGGGAGGCCGTGCTGCTCGACAGCGGCACCACCTCCCTGGAGATCGCGCGCGTGATCCGCGACCGCCGTCTCACGGTCCTGCCGCTCTGCCTGCAGTCGGCCACCGAGCTCAGCTCGGCCTCCCGGATCCGCCTGGTGCTCCCCGGAGGTGAGGTCCGCCCGGGCGAGCTGAGCTTCACCGGCCCGCTGACGGAGAGCGCCATCCGGTCCCTGCGCTTCGACACCGCGGTCATCGGCTGCTGCGGCCTGTCCGCCGAGCACGGCCTCACCGCCCACGACCTGTCCGACGTCGCCGTCAAGCAGGCGGCGATCGCCTCGGCCCGGCGCGTGATCGCGGCAACCGACTCCGGCAAGTTCACCCGCACCGCGTTCGGCGCCGTCTGCCCGCTGGACCGCCTCGACATGGTCATCACCGACACCGCGCTGCCCCCCGCCGAGCACGACGCCATGATCGCCGCAGGCGTCGCCGTCCGCACGGTCTGACCCGCACGACCTGAATCACACGACCTGAATCACACGACCTGATTCGCATCACCTGCGCCGCCGCACCTGTCCCCCTCGATCCGCATCACCTGGTCCGCACCGTCCGAGCCATGCCATCCGCCCCACGTCGCCCGACCCCGGCGACCGGCCGGAACCGGAATCCCCGCTCGGCGAACCCGCCGGAGACGCAACGGCCCACCCGCCCTCCTCCGATCCGCACCGTCCGACTGGAGCCCTCCCCCATGCACGTCACCACCTTCGACCGGGCCGCGCTGCTACGCGGCCGGGTCGCGGTCTATCTGCTCTTCCTGCTCTCGGGCATGTCCATCGGCACCTGGACGGCGCGCATCCCGTCGATCAAACAGGGGCTGGGGCTGAGCGAGGGCGAGCTCAGCCTCGGGCTGCTCGGCATCGCCGCCGGGGCGATCGCCGGCATGCAGGTGGTCGGCCGCCTGGTCGACCGCCACGGCAGCGTCAAGGTGATGCTGCCGATGGCCTTCGCGCAGGCCCTCGTGCTGATCCTGCCCGCCTTCATGCCGAACCTCGTCGGCCTCGCCCTCGCGCTGTTCGCCTTCGGCGCGGTGCACGGCACGCTGGATGTGGCGATGAACGCCAACGCCGTCGAGGTCGAGCAGGCCACGGGCCGTCCGATCATGTCGTCCTTCCACGCCGTGTTCAGCATCGGCGGTTTCCTCGGCGCCGCCGCGGGAGGGCTGCTCGCCCAGGCCGCGTTCAGCCCCGGGCAGACGTTCACCGCGGCCGCCGTCGTGATCGTCGCGCTCGCGCTCTGGGCCACCCGCTGGGCGCTGTCCCTGACCGCGCACACCGCCCCCACCGGGACGGGGCCGGCGGCCGGCGGCGGAAACGGAGGCGGCGGGGTGCTGCTGCTGGGCGTCCTCGCCTTCTGCTGCATGATCGGCGAGGGGGCAGCGGCCGACTGGAGCTCGGTCTATCTACGCGAGAGCCTCAACAGTTCCGACGGGTTCGCCGCGGTCGCCTACGCCGCCTTCTCGATCATGATGACCGCGGGCCGTCTCGCCGGCGACAGGCTGGCAGCCCTGCTGGGACCGGTGAACCTGGTGCGCGCGTGCGGGGCGTTGGCCGCCTCCGGGCTCGGCTTCGGCCTGCTCGCCGGAAACCAGATCGCCGCGGTGATCGGTTTCGGCTGCTTCGGGGCCGGCCTGTCCTGCATCGTCCCGCAGGTCTTCTCCGCGGCCGGCAGACGCGACCCGGCCCGCGCGGGAAAGGCGCTGGCCAGGGTGGCGAGCCTGGGGTACGTGGGATTTCTCAGCGGGCCCGTGCTGATCGGCGGTGCCGCCGAGCTGGTCGGCCTGCCTCGCGCGCTCGCCATTCCCGCCCTGCTCGCTCTTTTCGTCGCACTGGCCGCGAGAGCGCTCAGGGCCCCGGCCTTTACAAAGTAGATCAAAAATTTGAGAGCGCCATGAGGGAGGACACCCTCCAAAGAGGGTCGATGTCCAGGACGCGCGGCATCGGCCGATACGACGCCCAAGAGCCGCGATCTGATCCATCCGGCACTCCTCGACACCGGTCAGCCTGGTCACGGCGGCCTTGATCACAGTGCGAGGCAAGCGAGCGCACCCCGCCGGACGGTCAAAGAAGTGACAGTGCCCGGGCGGCGACCCCGGCCATGCCCAGGCGTTCGGCCAGGCGCAGCGCACGGCGCAGCAGATGGGCGGCCTCCCCGCCGGGATCCCTCGTCTCCTCCCCCACCGAAGCCGCTGCCAGGCCCCCTGACGAGTCCGCTACGAAGCCCTCCGCTGCGTCCCCGCGGGCCTCCCGAGAAGAATCCGCGCCGTCTCGCACCAGCAGAGCCCTGGCACGGTCGAGGTGGAGGTGCGCGATCAGCGGGGAGGCGGCGTCGGCGAGCAGCAGTGCCTCGTCGAAACAGCGCAGCGCCTCCTTCGCGTCCCCCTCGGCCAGCGCGAGCAACCCGAGATAGCGCTCGGCCGGCCCCAGCAGGATCGCGGGCCACCCGGCGAGCGCGATCTGCCCTCGGTGGGCCGACAGACGCCCTCGCACCAGAGCGGCGCACCGCGACAGTTCGGGGTCGCCGTGCCCCGCCTCGATGAGAAGCGCGCACGACTCGGCCAGCAGGGCGAGCGTCGGGACCGACCACCCCTCCGGCGGCAGCGCGCCGAGGTCGGAGGTCTCGCGGAAGAACGCCCTCAGCCGGTCCCTCGCGTCCTCGTGCCCGCCGAGCTCGCAGAGCTCGCAGAGCGCCAGGATGAGCGCCGCACGCCAGATCGGGAAGTACTCGTACTCGACCGCCTGCCTGGCGAGCCCGGAGTCGAAGATCTCCCCCAGCCGTCCCTGCTCGCGCAGCAGCCAGTAGTGCTGCGCGAGCAGGGTCTGCCGCAGCGTGTCGGCGAAGACCGTCTCGCCCTCGCTCTCCTCGTCCAGTCGACGCCACTCGGCCAGGACCCGCTCCTCGGCCCGGCCGAACTCCCCCTGCCAGACGTCCATCAGCGTGTCCAGGGTGTTCTGCAGCCAGGCTCCGAAGACCCGGTGGTTGCGCGCGACGTGCCTGCGGTGACCGGCCACGGTGGCGGCGGCCTCTCTCAGACGGCCCAGCCGGAGCCGGTCGACCGTGAGGGCGACCATGGCCTCGCTGCGAAAGTGCGCCGACGCCGCCTCGATGCTCGCCTCCCCGAGCCGTTCGGCGATGCCCAGCAGCTCTTTCGGCGGCGCGAAATCGTACAGGCCCCATCTGCACTCGTTGAGCACCTCGCAGCGGATGAGCGGCCCGGCCCCCGACCTCTCCAGCTCGCCCAACGTCGCGCGGGCCAGCTCCACTCCGGGCCGCAGGCCCGCGTACGTGGGGTCGAGGCTGTCGCTGACCGCCATGGTCAGCTTGTGGGCGAGGTGCGCCTGCAGTTGCAGCCGTAGCGCGACCGCCTCCTCGCCGATGTCGTCGCGCAGCGCCTCCAGGCTGCTGCCCAGCACGTGCAGCAGTTGCCGGTCGGCCTGTCCGGGGGCCGACCAGCGGCGCGCCAGCCTGATGGCCGCCACCGCCGCGAGCCTCGGCAGTTTCTCGCCGTCGCGATGGGCCCGCAGGTACAGACGCTCGGCCTCCTCCAGGTCACCGGCGTCGGTGCGCGCGTCCCCCAGCGTGATCAGCAGGCCGACCCGGGTCTCGGCGTCGCACCGCATTCCCAGCCCGGCCAGTGCCCAGGTGATCGCCCCCTCGGTGGCGAAGCCGCGTTGCTGTGCCCGCGCGGCGCCGAGGCAGGCCGCGGCGACGCGTTCCTCGGGCAGTCCGCTTCCCGAGGAGCGGGCGTGTTCCGCGACGCGTACCGGCAGCGCCGGGTCGATCCAGCCGTCGCCGCTCATCCGCGCCGCCCGCTCGTCCAGGATCTCGAACGCCCGCCGGTGCAGTTCCATCGCGAGTGCCGGGTGGTGCCTCAGCTCCCGCAGCAGGCTCTCCCTGATCGTGTCGTGGCCGAAGCGCAGCCCCTGGTGGTCGATGAGCGTTCCGGCCGTCACGGCCACCGCGCGCCTGCGGTTCGCCTCATCGGTGTCGATCTCCAGCATCTCCGCGACGAGATCGGGGTCGATCTCCCTGCCCAGGGCGGTGACGGCCGCCGCGGCGAACCAGCGGAACATCGGGCTGGAGGCGGTGTCGTGCCCGGGGAGGTCACGGGGCAGGTCACCGGCCTCGGTGATCCGGCACAGCTCCAGCGGCAGCCCTTTGGTGCCGTCCATCGCCCTGCCGGTCTCCGCGCGGGTCGGTTCGCGGCCCCAGGTCGCGCCCAGCCATTCCGCCACCTCCTCGATTCCCAGCCGTGACAGCGTCAGCACGTCCATCCGCCCTCGCCAGCGCGACGGCTCCGAACGGTCGGTGAGCACGAAGCCGACGGGTGTCTCGCCGAGCCTCCCGAGCTTCCCGAGCTTCCCGAGGGCCTCTCGCACCTTGTGCAGCAGGTCCTCGGCGTCGGAACGGAGCAGGTGGGCGTCGTCGAAGACGACGAGCAGGCCGGCGCCGCAGGTCAGGCGCAGCAGGGCGACCAGCAGGTCGACCAGCCGCCGCGGGTCGCGTTCGTGGCCGGGTCCGCCGAGCGAGACGAACAGGCCCGCCGACATCAGTCCTTCCAGCGTCTCGCGCTCCTCGGGGCCGATCGGGACGGCCGGACCGGCCAGGTCGCGCCGCAGATCCTCCCACAGGGTCCCGACCAGTACCCGCCACGGCTGGAGGTCGCCGAGTTCCTGGCACGGGACGGTCACCATGCGCACCTTCGGTGGCAGCAGCACGGCCAGCTCCTCCACGAGCCTGGTCTTGCCGACTCCGGGTACGCCGCAGACGGCCAGGGCCACCGGCTCGCCGCGTCCGAGCCGTCCGGCCAGGGTGGACAGCAGCAGGATCTCGTCCCTGCGGCCGATCAGGACCCGCGGCGCGCCGTGACCGTAGGCGCGGGCGGCGGGGGGTGACGGCGGGTGGCCGAGGCCGTGACCGCGCAGGGCCAGCAGGTCCTGCGCCCGGCTCACCGCGTCGTCCCCGGGGGAGATCGCGCGGCGCCGCTCGATCATCTCCCTCGCGACGACCGCTCCTTCGTCGCGCAGCGCGATGAGGAAGCGCAGCAGCCACAGCGGGCCGCTGTCCTGCTGCCCGTCGGCGAGGACCTCGCCGGTGAGGAATTCCGCGTCGCCCAGCAGGTCGAGCCGGATGGCGACGCGGGCGATGAGCCTGATCAGCTCACGGCGCCGCTCCCTCAGCCCGGCCTGGTAGCTCTCGCAGCCCCTGGGCGGGATCCACGCGCCCGCCAGCGACGCGAACGGGTCGCCGGACCACTGCCCGAGCGCCTCTCTCAGCGTCCGCAGGGACGCGGCGAGGTCGCCCTGTTCCAGCAGTGTCCGTCCGTCGCGCAGGTAGGCCTCGAAGCGCCGCGTGTCGACGGTGGCGGCGAGGCGGCCGGGCGCGTCCTCGACCAGCTCGTAGACGTGTGAGCGCCTGGCCCCGGGGATGTCCAGCCCACTGCCGCGCAGCAGTGCGCGCAGCCGCGAGACGGGCGGTGCCACCTCCACGTGCCGGTCCGCGGCCGGTTCGGACAGCCCGGAGGCCAGGGCGGCCGGGGAGATCGGGCCGCGGGCGGAGACCAGCATGGCCAGCGTCTTCGCCAGCTGCGGGTTGATCTCCTGCGGCACTCCGTCGATCACGATGTCCACGGTGCCGAACAGCCTGATCTCGAAGCTCGCCACATCCACCGCCCAAAAGGATCGATTCGTGTTTTTCCGGCGACAGCTCCGGCTGCAAGGTCATCGCAAGGTTGTTCGCCGCATCGTGGAGATGAGCGCGGAAACCGGCTCGAAGCGCTCGACAACGATGTCACAGGAGACGCCCTCATGGCCAAGATCGAGGACTTTTCCGTCGGCCCGCTGGACGACGGCCAGCTGAAAAAGGCCAGAGAGAATATTCGGCGCGAGAGAAGTGCAGGATCAGATAAACCACTAAGTGTGGCAATAATGGGACAAACGGGAGCAGGTAAGACGTCTCTCCTGAACAGCCTTTTCGGTACCGACCTCGCCGTCGGTCACGTCCGGCCGGTCACCCGGAGACCGGAACCCGTCTCGGTGGCCGGCACCTCACGTCACATGCTGACCTTCTGGGACATGCCAGGCATCGGGGAGTCCGACGCCGCCGACGAGACCCACCTGGCCATGTATCTGGAGAGACTGATCCACTGCGACATCGCCATCTGGGCCTGCCACGCCGACAGCCCTTCCACCGCCTATGACGAGCAGTGCCTGCGCAGGCTGCTCGACACCGTCGCGGTCGAGACACGGCGGCTCATCATGAGCAAGCTCACCTTCGTCCTCACCAAGGCTGACGTGCTCGCCCCTCCCCCGTGGATCTTCGACATGCGCGGGGACCGGGGCACCTTCGGCCCCGGCGGGGCGCTGCTGCGTCGCCTGGAGGAGAAGGCCGCCTACTACGAGAGCGTCTTTCTCGAACCCCGCGCGGACCTGCTTTTGGCGAGCACCTACGGCACCGGGGAGTTCACCGTCTCCGACGAGAGGCTCGGCTTCGACCGCAGGGGGGTTCACTACCGCGGTTACTTCTCCCAGCAGGTGTGCGACACCTACTCGGAGCGCTACCCGGCGCACCGGGAGGTCTTCTCCCGGCTGCGCGACAACCATCGGGTGCTGCCCTGTTCGGCGCTGTTCAGGTTCAACCTCGCGAGGCTGATGACCGGCGTCGTGAACAGGCTCGGTCCCAGCGCCGTCTTCCGCTTCCGGCGCCTTCTCCAGGAGGTGGAGGAGCTCACCGAGGTGCCGGTGTCCACGGCGCGCACGTACGGCAATCTGATGATCTGGGACGGTGAACGCGGCACCAAGGCGTTCGACCTCGCCGAGATCCCCCTCTGAGCGGAAGAGGAGGATCCCGGCGGCCGGAGCGGAAGGTCAGGCCGTACGGAGCCAGACGGCGGTGTCGGAAGGAAGAAGGTTCTCCTCCAGCGGGCCGCTGGCGAGCAGGACCGACTCGTGGGCGGGCAGGGTCACCGGCTCCGCGCCGAGGTTGACCACGCAGACCAGTCCCGACTCCCGGCGGAAGGCCAGCACCCCGTCCCGCGCCTCCAGCCAGGTCAGCGTGCCGTCGCCGAGCAACTCGCGGCGCAGGTGCAGCCCGGCGCGGTAGAGGGTGAACATGGACGTGGGGTTGGCGGCCTGGGCCTCGGCCGTCAGCGCCTTCCACTCCAGCGGCTGCGGCAGCCACGCCTGCCCGGCGCCGAACCCGAACGGCGGCTCGTCACCCGACCACGGCAGCGGCACCCGGCAGCCGTCGCGGCCCGGGTCGGTGCGGCCAGAGCGCACCCAGATCGGGTCCTGGCGCAGTTCGCCGGGGATGTCCTCGACCTCCGGCAGTCCCAGCTCCTCGCCCTGGTAGACGTAGAGCCCGCCGGGGAGCGCCATCGCCAGCAGCGCCGCCGCCCGGGCCCTGCGCTCACCCAGTACCGGGTCGGCGGGCATGCCGTGCTTGCGGTCGGCGTGGCTGAAGGAGGTGTCGGCCCTGCCGTACCTGGTCACCGGACGGGTCACGTCGTGGTTGGACAGCACCCAGGTGGGGGGCGCTCCCAGCGGGACGTGCGTGGCCAGGGTGAGGTCGATCGACCCGCGCAGCGCGGCCGCGTCCCAGGCGCACGCCAGGAAGTCGAAGTTGAACGCGGTGTGCATCTCGTCCGGGCGCAGATACCGGGCGAACCGCTCCTGGTCGGGCAGCCACACCTCGCCGATCAGGATCCGGTCGTCGTACTCCTCGGCCACCCGGCGCCAGCCGCGGTAGATCTCGTGGACCCCGTCCAGGTCGGTGTAGGCCTCCTCGCCGCCCAGGCTGTCCATGTCCTTGACCAGCAGGGCGGCCGAGTCGATCCTGATGCCGTCCACGCCCCGGTCGAACCAGAACCGCAGCACGTCGTGGAACTCCTCGACGACCTCCGGGTTGTCCCAGTTGAAGTCGGGCTGTTCCGGCGCGAACAGGTGCAGGTACCACTCGCCGTCGGCGATCCGGGTCCACGCCGGCCCACCGAAGATCGACTGCCAGTCGTTGGGCGGCGACTCGCCGCTCTCGCCCCGTCCCCGGCGGAAGTGGAAGCGTTCGCGCTCGGGTGAGCCCGGCCCGGCCTCCAGCGCCCGCAGGAACCACCGCTGCCGGTCGGATCCGTGGTTGGGCACGATGTCGGTGATCGTCTTGATCCCCAGGGCATGCGCTTCGGCGATGAACTGCTCCGCCTCGGCGAGCGTGCCGAACGACGGCTCGATGTCACGGTAGTCGGCCACGTCGTACCCACCGTCGGCCATCGGCGACGGGTACCAGGGGTTGAGCCAGATCGCGCCGACGCCCAGGTCGGCGAGGTACGGCAGGCGCGCGCGCAGTCCCGCGAGGTCGCCGACGCCGTCGCCGTTGCCGTCGGCGAAGCTCCGGAGGTAGACCTGGTAGATCGCGGCTCCCCGCCACCACGTTTCGGACATGCTGGAACAACTCCTTAGTAAGCGTAGGTGGGTGACGAGGTCAGCCCTTGAGGCTGCCGGCGGTGAGACCGGCCATGATGCTGCGCTGGAAGACAAAAAAGACGATCATCGTCGGGATGCTCGCGATCACCAGCGAGGCGATCAGCACGTTCTGCGGCATCTGCGCCGAAAGGGAGGCGATGCCCACGCTGATCGTCATCTTCTCCCCGTCCGGCAGCACCAGCAGGGGCCAGACGAAATCCTTCCAGACGTTGACCACCGAGAGGATGGACACCACGCCGAGGATCGGCCGGGAGACGGGGAGCACGATCGACCACAGGATGCGCACCGGAGAGGCGCCGTCGATCTGCGCGGCCTCCAGTAGTTCCCTGGGGATCGAGTCGAAGAAACGCTTGAGCAGGAAGACGAAGAACCCGTTGGCCGCGGCGGGAAGCCAGATCACCCAGGGGGTGTTCAGCAGGTCCCAGCCGAAGATCGGCATGTCCTTCACCGTCAGGTAGGCGGGCAGCAGGATGACCATCGGCGGGATCATGAGCGTGGCGAGCATCATGCCCAGGACCACGTTGCCCAGCACCGGCCGCAGCTTCGACAGCGCGTAGGCGGCCGAGACGTCGACGGCGAGCGTGAACAGCCAGGCGCCGCCGGCGTAGACGACGGTGTTGGTGAGGAACAGCCCCAGGTCCAGCTGGTCCCACGCCTCGGCGTACACCCCGAGGTCGAAGGAGGTCGGGAAGAAACTCGGCGGGATCTGGGCGAGTTCCTCCGGGGTCTTGAGCGCGCCGGTGACCATCCAGTAGAGCGGGAAGACGAACACGGCGGTGAACAGGAGCACCACCGCGGTCAGCACGACGCGGTAGATCAGCCGCCCGTGCGGGGTGGTGAGGGTGTGCGGGGAGACCAGGCTGCGCACCTCCCGCGCCGCCTCCCTGGGCCTGCGCGGCCGCCCGCCCCTCTTTCCCCCGCCGGGTTCCGGCGACCGGACGGGAGCCGGGCGAGCAGGTTGCACGGTGAGGTTCGACATCGGCGCTTGCCTCCTTAGCTCTGGTTGTCCCGCGACAGGCGCAGGTAGAAGGCGGAGAACACCATCAGCACGACCATGAGCATCAGCCCGAGCGCGCCTCCGGCGCCGAAGTCACCGAAGTTGAAGGCGTACTGGTACATGAGGTAGGCGACGGTGAGCGTCGCGTTCTCCGGGCCGCCGCCGGTGAGCAGGTACGGCTCGATGAAGACCTGCATGGTCGCCACGATCTGCAGCAGCAGCATCACCAGCAGGATGAGCCTGGTCTGCGGGATCGTCACATGCCAGACCCGCCGGATGAGCCCCGCGCCGTCCAGCTCCGCGGCCTCGTACAGCTCGCCGGGGATGCTCTGCAGCGCGGCGAGGTAGATCAGCGTGCCGGTTCCCAGGTTCATCCAGGTGGAGACGACGACGAGGGAGATGAGCGCGGTGTCGGTGGAGTCGAGCCAGCTCAGGGCCGGCAGGTGTGCCAGGTCCAGGATCTGGTTGAACAGGCCCGCTCCCGGGTCGTAGAACCACTTGAACAGCAGCACCCCGACGGCGGGCGGCAGCATCACCGGCAGGTAGACGACGAACCTCAGGTAGGCCCGCGCGTGACGCAGCTCGTTCAACACGATCGCCGCCACGAACGGGACGAGGTAGCCGAACACGAGCGCCAGGCCGGTGAAGGCGAGGGTGTTGAGCCACGCCTGGGCGAACGCCGAGTCCTCCGTCACGGTACGGAAGTTCTCCAGGCCGACCCAGGTGGGCTCGTCGACGAAGTTCGTCTGCTGGAAGCTGAGCAGGACCTCCCTCACCATGGGGTACCAGGAGAAGAAGGCGAAACAGATCAGCGCCGCGCACAGGAACCCGTAGGCGGTCAGGTTGCGCCGCACTCCTTGCCGCAACGCTCCCGGCTTCCGCCTTCGTGGACCTTTCACGGTCATTGTGGTCATCGGTTGACTCCCGATATCGACATGAGTGCCGGGGTGGGGGGGCCGGGGGGGGCCCCCCCCCCCCCCCCGGCCAGCGCGCGAAAAACACCACCCAACAGAAAGAAAAGACACCCC
>NZ_JBEZEL010000010.1:0-40860 GCF_040648855.1 Streptosporangium sp. NPDC049078 | reverse complement strand
GAACTCCCCCCCCCCCCGCCCGCGGTCCCCCCTGCGCCCCAATTCCCGGTTTCTGGTTGGTGCGGGCCCCCCCCCCTATACCGCCCGGGGGGGGGGGGCGCCCCCCCCCCCCCCCCCACCCCGGCATCAGCGGGTCAGCTCGACTTCGCCAGCACCTTGTTCGCCTTGGCCTCGGCGTCGGCCAACAGCTTGTCGATGTCGGCGTCCTGCCTGGTCAGCACCGCCGACATGGGCACGTCGAGGATCGCGTAGAGCTCCTGGGACTTCGGCGGCTCAAGCTTGTTCTGGATGGCCGCGGAACCGTCCACGAAGGGGGTGAAGTTCTCCACGGGCACGGTGGCGTTCGCCTTGCGCAGCTCGGTGATCTCCTTGCCGGGCGCGGTGTCGCCGTACAGGTCGGGGATCGGCAGGCCGACGGGTCGGCCCTGCTGCTTGCTGCGCGCGTAGTCGAACTGGCCCTGGCCGGGGGTGAGCTCGTGGAACTCCAGCCACAGCAGGGCGGCCTTGATCTTCTCGGGGGTGGCCTTGGGGTGGATCATGTAGCCGTCGCCGCCGTTGAGCGAGGCCTTGGCCTCCGGCAGCGCGGTGACCCCGTAGTCCTCGAACTTGCCCTTGAAGTCGTTGTTCACCGCCTGGACGACGTCGGGGGCGCCGATCATCATGCCGAGCTTGCCGCCGCCCATCATCCGCATCAGGTCCTCCCACTGCAGGAGCTGCTTGGCGCCCATGCTGTTGTCGGTCCAGCGCATGGTCTTGAGGTTCTCCAGGACGGCCTTGCCCTCGGGGCTGTTGAAGGCCGCGGCCCTGCCGTCGGGGGTGACCATCTCGCCGCCGCGCCCGTAGAGGGAGGCCGCGAAGTGCCAGCCGCCGGTGTTGCCGGCGCTGTACTCACCGAAACCGACGTATCCCGGGCCGAGGTCGCTGATCTTCTTGGCGGCGTCGCGCACCTCGGCCCAGGTCTTGGGCGGCGCGTCGGGGTCGAGGCCGGCCTGGGTGAAGAGTTTGCGGTTGTAGACCAGGCCCATCGAGTAGTTGTTCCTGGGCAGGCCGTAGAGCTTCTCGCCCTCCTTGAAGATGCCGAGGACGTCGGGGCGCAGGTCGTTCAGCTTGGTGACGCCGCCGGCGTACGGGGTGATGTCGGCGGCCTGGCCCGCACTGATGATCTTCTTGACATCGGTGTAGTAGACGTAGAAGACGTCCTCCATCGACCCACCGGCCAGCTTCGCCTGGAAGGTGTCGGGGTTGATGCAGGGGAAGGCGTCCTTGCTCTCGATCGTGATGTTCGGGTGCAGCTTCTTGAACGCCGCCACGTCCTCGTCCCAGGCGGTCCGCTCCAGCGGGTTGCTCTTCGGCGGCTGACAGCCGACGGAAATCGTGACCGGAGCCTCGGCCCCGGCGGCACCCGGCGTGCTGTCCGCGGCCGGGGATCCGCTGTCGTCATTGCCGCACCCTGCGGCGGTGAGCGCGATGGCCGCGGCGAGCAGCATCGCGAGCTTGGGGGATTTCATCCGAGGCACTCCTTGGCGGGTCGGTTACGAGAAAGATATAGAGGCGTGCAGAGTGCAGCAAGAGTCCACCTATTCAGATGCAAAAAAGTGACAGTGATCGGCCCGCCATCCCCCTGTAACTTCTTGGCCCTCAGCGGGCCCCCTCCCCGTCCGCGCGACCGACGGCGGCAGGAGGAATCGGTGACACGGAACGGTCAGCCCGATATGGACCCAGACCTCCGCCAGAGGGGCGATGGAGGCACAGGACTGCCGATTCGGGACCGGACGACGGCTCGCCCTCGACAGAGCCTCGGCATCGATCGGTGCCGCACATGAAAGTGGATTACATTTTTCGCAAATATTTGCATCACGTACCGGAAAGGCGACATCCCTTCGCAGGGATGACGCCCCGTGAGCGGGTCCGACGCGTCCCGGCGGCGCGGCGGCCCCGCATACTCCCCTGGCCGTACACCCCGGGGCGCGGTCGCACGCTCGTACGCCACCGGGAGTACGGCCAAGCCCCGCCCTCGGGGTGACGACGCCCGAGCCCGTGGCCGAGAGCCTGGACACCACAATCCGACGGAGGTGTCCATGATTTCCCCGCCCGCCTCGACCTGCCGGGCCCGCGTGCCCGCCTGGATCGTCTGGTCCCTGCGGGCCACCGCCACCCTGCACCTGGCGACCGTGCTGGGGCAGGCGATCATCGCCGGGATGTTCGTCACCGGCGAGGTGGACCTGCTCGCCCACCACAGCCTCAACGCCACCGTGACCACGGTGCTGGTCGGCCTGCAGCTCATCGCCGCGATCGCGCTGTGGCGCCCCGCGCGCGGCCCGGTGTGGCCGCTGTGGGTGAGCGTCCTGCAGGCGGTGCTGCTGAACGTCCAGACCCTGCTGGGCATGGAGCGCCTGGTCGCCCCGCACATCCCGCTCGCGATGGTGATCTTCGGTCTCGCCGTGTGGATGACCGCCTGGACCTGGCGGGGGCAGCGGAGGGGCGCGGCGTGATCTCCAGAAGGCTTTTCCTGGGCGGCGCGCTCGGCGCGGCGGGCCTGGCCGCGGCGGGCTGCGGTTCGGTGTCGGCCGAGGTCTCCGGCCGGGTCCTGTCCAGCGCGCTGCCGCTGCCCAGGCCGTTCACCGTCCCGCTGCCGATCCCCGCCGTGGCGCGCCCCACCGGGCCGGGACACTACGAGGTGGTCCAGCGTCCCGCGAAGGTGGAGATCATCCCGGGGACCACGACCGAGGTGTGGGGATTCGACGGCACCTTCCCCGGCCCCACCTTCGCGGTGAGGCGCGCGAGCCCCGTCACGATCCGGGTGCGCAACGAGCTGCCCGTGCCGACCTCCACGCACCTGCACGGCGGCGTCACCCCGTCCGGCTCGGACGGCTACCCCACCGACCTGGTGGTGGCCGCCGGACGCGGCTTCCGGCCCCCGCCCGGCGGCCACTCCCACCACGGCATGCTCGTGGACCCCTCCCAGTGGACCTTGCACGCCGGGGCGAGGGACTACGCGTACCCGCTGGACCAGCGGGCCGCCACGCTCTGGTACCACGACCATCGAATGGACTTCACCGCCCCGCAGGTCTGGCGGGGACTCGCCGGGTTCATGATCGTCGGGGATGACGAGGACGACGCGCTGCCGCTGCCCAGGGGCGAGCGGGACGTCCCCCTGATGATCTGCGACCGCGCGTTCGAAGCCGACGGCTCGTTCCGCTACCCGGCGACCGATCCCAGCCTGCTGGTGAGCGCCGGGGTCGAGGCCGCCTACATGCAGGGCGTCGAGGGTGACGTGATCCTGGTCAACGGCGCTCCCTGGCCGGTGCTCGAGGTCTCGGCCACCCGATACCGGCTGCGGCTGCTCAACGCCTCCAACGCCCGCCGCTACCGGCTGCAGCTCACCCCCGGCGGCCGGTTCGTCCAGGTCGGCAGCGACGCCGGGCTGCTGGCCGCCCCCGTCGCGCACGAGGCGATCACGATGGCCCCCGCCGAACGGTTCGACGTGGTCGTCGACTTCTCCGCCTACCCGGTCGGCAGCGAGGTGACGATGGTCAACACCCTCGGCACCGGCCGGACACGCGACGTGATGCGCTTTCGTGTCGCGCGCCGGGCCCGGGAGGACAGCGCGGTGCCCGATCGCCTGGCCGCGGTCGAACCGGCCCTCAGGTCGTCCGCCGCCGCTTCGCGTCTCTTCGACTTCCGCAGGACCGGGGTGGGCCCCGACGCCGCCTGGACGATCAACGGCCTGCCCTTCCGGCCCGGTGTCCCGCTGGCCCGCCCCCGGCTCGGCACCACCGAGATCTGGCGCCTCACCAGCGACTTCCACCACCCCGTGCATGTGCACCTGGCCCACTTCCTGGTGCTGTCACGCAACGGCAGGGCCCCGGCGGCGACGGACGGCGGCTGGAAGGACACCGTCGACCTGCGCCCGTACGAGGTGGTGGAGGTCCTGGTGCGCTTCGAAGGCTTCCGCGGGCGCTACATGCTGCACTGCCACAATCTCGAACACGAGGACATGGCGATGATGGCCGACTTCGAGGTGGTCTGAGGGCCCGCCGGAGGCGTACGGCGTGGCGGGGCGCCCGTTGAGCGTGTCCCGAAGAGGAAGCCGAGGACCCGCCTCAGGCGCACGGCGTGGCGGCGTACCCGTTTGAGCGTGTCCCGGGGAGGAAGCCGTAGCATCGGCGGTCCACACGAGGGATGAGGCGATGACGGAACGACTGGTGGTGATCGGCGGCGACGCCGCGGGGATGAGCGCGGCCTCCCAGGCCAGGCGCCGGCGCGGGCCCGAGGACCTGCGAATCGTCGCCTTCGAGAAGGGAGCGCACGCCTCCTACTCGGCCTGCGGCATCCCCTACCTGGTGGGCGGGGAGGTCGCCGACGTGGAGTCGCTGATCAGCCGTCGTCCCGAGGTGTTCCGCGACGAGTTCGCCATCGACCTGCGGCTGCGCAGCGAGGTCGTCGAGATCGACCTGGACCGGCGCGTGGTGACCGTGCGCGACGAGGAGGGCCGCCGTGGCCTGGAGCCCTTCGACCAGCTCGTGATCGCCCCCGGCGCCGTACCGGCCAGGCCCGACCTGCCCGGCGCCGACGCCAGGGGCGTGTACGGGGTGCAGACCCTGGACGACGGCATCGCGCTGCTGGAGGCCCTGGAGCGCGGGCCGCGCAGGGCCGTGGTGGTCGGCGCGGGCTACATCGGCCTGGAGATGGCCGAGGCGATGGTGCGGCGTGGACTGGAGGTCTCGCTCGTCGACGGCGGCGAGCAGCCGATGAGCACGCTCGACCCGGACATGGGCGCCCTCATCACCGACGCCCTGCGCGATCTGGGGGTCCAGGTGCACCTCGGCGAACGCATCGAGTGCTTCGAGGAATCAGGGGGGCGGGTCCGCGCGGCACGCACCGGCAGCCGGGCCCTGCCCGCGGACCTGATCGTCCTGGGGCTGGGCACCCGGCCGAACAGCGCGCTGGCCGAGGCCGCGGGCATCCCGGTCGGCGAGACCTCGGGGATCAGGACGAACCGGCGGATGCGGACCCCGGTGGAGGGTGTCTGGGCCGCCGGTGACTGCGTCGAGACCTTCCACCGGGTCTCCCGGCGGCCGGTCGCGATCGCGCTGGGCACCCACGCCAACAAGCAGGGACGCGTCGCGGGCATCAACATCGGCGGCGGGTACGCCTCCTTTCCCGGTGTCGTGGGCACCGCGGTCTCCAAGATCTGCCAGTACGAGGTGGCGCGCACCGGCCTGACGACCGCGCAGGCGCTGGAGGCCGGGTTCGAACCGGTCGGCGAGATCGTGGAGTCCACCACGCGCGCCGGGTATTTTCCCGGCGCCCGGACGATGAAGATCAAGGTGATCGCCGACCGGGGGACGGGCCGCCTGCTGGGGGCCCAGATCGTCGGCCAGGAGGGCGCGGCCAAGCGCATCGACGCCCTGGCCGTCGCCCTGTGGCACGAGATGACGGTGGAGGAGATGACGGGGCTCGACCTGTCGTACGCTCCCCCGTTCGCCCCGGTGTGGGACCCGGTCCTGATCGCCGCGCGCAAGGCGGCAGAGCGCCTTGACCGGCATCCCGCATGATCGGCCGATCGTGGTCGCCGCGAGAAAATCCGGGGGGATGGTTGGGGCGGATGAGAGCGGGCAAGGGCGAAGAATCCAAGTCCCGATACCGACAAGGAGTAGCAATGCTCACATTGACGGACACGGCAGCCCAGGTAATCCGGGATCTCAGCTCGCAGATGACAGACTCCCCCGATACCGGGGTGCGCATCTCATCCCAGAGCGACGGAACCGGATCGCTCGTGCTCTCGATCGCGGAACACCCCGAGTCCGCCGACAGGGTGGTGGAGTCGGAAGGAGCACGGATCTTCCTCGACCCGCAGGTCGTGGACATGCTCGACGACAAGTCGCTGGACGCCGACGTCGACGAGGGGGGCGGCGTCGCGTTTCTCGTCACCGAACAGCTTCCCTGACGCCGGAACGGACCCCGGCGCACGCGGGCCCCGGCCCCCATCGGGGGGCCGGGGCCCGTGCGTGTCGCGGGGCTCCCGCCCGGCCCTTCCCAAAGGCCGTCACCGAGCCGGCGGGAAGAGATCTCCCGCCAAGGCGCGGTACCCCTCCGGGACCTGTGCCCGCAAAGGCATGCCCCCTCCGGGATCCGACTTCGGAGGGGTCATGCCTTTGCGGGGTTCGTACAGGTGCGCGAAGAGGGTCAGGCGCGGGCGCTGCTCAGGGCGAGCGGGTCCCTGGGAGCCCCGGCCTTGGCCTTCTCCATCTCCTCACCGATCTCCTGGAGTCTCTTGCGCCCCATCGCCTCCCGCACCTCCGGGAACCACTCCTCCTCCTCTTCCTTGACGTGATGGCGGACGTTCTCGATCAACACCGTGACCTTGGCGTCGAACCGCTCGTCCTCGGGGTCGAGCCCGGCCAGCTCGGAGAGCATCCAGACCACCACGTGGTGCTCCTCGACGCTCTCCAGGACGTGGTCGGAGGTCTCGGGAGCGCCCTCACGGGCGGCCGGGTAGAAGATCTGCTCCTCGATGTGAGCGTGGACGGTGAGCTCCTCGATGATCTGGTCGACGAGCTCCCGCTTCTTCTTGTACGCCCGCTCCCCCGCGCTCTCGAACTCCTTGAACAGCTTCTCGACGGTCTTGTGGTCGTCCTTCAGCAGAACGATCGCGTCCATTCCTCTCCTTTTCCCCTTCGTGTTCTTCCGGTGACGTTCTTCGTGGTTCTTCTCGCGACCTGTCCGGTGCGTCAGGGGTTGAGAAGAACCTTGATCGCCCCGTCCCGCTTCTTCTGGAAGATCTCGTAACCGTGCGGCGCCTGGTCGAGAGGGAGCCTGTGGGTGGCCAGGTCCATCACCCCCAGAGGGTCGGAGTCGTCGGTCACCAGCGGCATCAGGTCGTCGATCCAGCGCTTGACGTGGGCCTGGCCCATCCGCAGGGTGACGCCCTTGTCGAACATCCTCAGCATCGGCATCGGGTCGGCCATGCCGCCGTAGACGCCGACGACGGAGATCGTGCCGCCGCGCCGCACCGTGTCGACGGCCTGGTTGAGCGCGCGCAGCCGGTCGACGCCCGCGCTGGACATCAGCGGGGCGGCGATCGCGTCGGGCAGCAGGCCGGTGACGGTCTGGGCGAACTTGGCGACCGGGGAGCCGTGCGCCTCCATACCGACCGCGTCGATCACCGAGTCGGTGCCGCGCCCTCCGGTGAGCTCCCTGACCGCGCCGGGAATGTCGGCGGTCGCGGAGGCGTCGAGGACCTCGGCGCCGTGACGGCGCGCCATCGCGAGCCGCTCGGGCACCCCGTCGACGCCGATGACCCGGTAGCCCAGATGTTTGGCGATCCTGCAGGTCATCTGCCCGATCGGGCCGAGCCCGAAGACGGTGACGCTCCCGCCGTCGGGGATGTCGGCGTACTCCACCGCCTGCCAGGAGGTGGGCAGCACATCGGACAGGTAGACGAACCGCTCGTCCGGCGGCCCCTCGGGAACCTTGATCGGGCCGAACTGCGCCTCGGGGACCCGCAGGTACTCGGCCTGCCCGCCGGGAACCTCGCCGTACAGCCTGGTGTAGCCGAACAGGGCCGCGCCCATGCCCTGGTCACGGACCTGGGTGGTCTCGCACTGGGCGAAGAGGTTCAGGCCGCACATGTGGCAGTGGCCGCAGGAGATGTTGAACGGGATGACCACCCTGTCCCCCGGCTTGATCGAGGTGACCTCGGAGCCGACCTCCTCCACGATGCCCATCGGCTCGTGGCCCAGGATGTCGCCCTCGCCCATGAAGGGGCCCAGGACCTCGTACAGGTGCAGGTCCGATCCGCAGATCGCACTGGTGGTCACCTTGATGATCGCGTCGTTCGGCTCCTTGAGTATCGGGTCGGCAACCTCCTCGACCCGTACGTCGCGTCTGCCGTGCCAGGTGAGAGCTTTCATGTTCTCCTCCTCGGATGGATGTCAGCGCAGCCGGGGCAGGACCTCTTTGGCGTAGAAGTCGAAGAAGGCGTCCTGCTCCTTGCCGATCTGGCTGATGTAGATCTCGTCGAAGCCCGCGTCCACGTACTCCTTGATCGCCTTGACGTGCACCTCGGGGTCGGGGCCACAGGGGGCGGAGATCTCGTCCTCGGTGACCGCCTCGGCGAGATCCTCGAAGTGGCGGGGCAGTGGCAGCAGCTGCGATGCCTCCCCCTTGATGCCCTGGGTGGGCCAGAGCTGGTGCGCGGTCCTGCGGCCCGTGGCCTCGTCGGCGGCGTGACAGACCTTCAGCCCGCCCTGGGATGGCTTGCCCGCGCCACCGGCCTTGTGGAACTTCTCCACCAGTTCGGCACTCGGGGAGGTACAGATGTAGCCGTCGGCGATGCGCCCGGCCAGCTGCACGGCCTTGTCCCCGAAGGCGGACATGTAGACGGGCGGCGGCTCGTCGGGAAGGGTGTACAGGCGGGCGGTGTCGACCTTGTAGTGGGTGCCCCGATGGGTCACCAGCTTCCCGCTCCACAACTCCCTCATGAGCTCGACCGCCTCCTCCAGCATCTCCAGCCGCTCGGAGGCCGGGGGCCAGCGTGAGTCGAGGATGTGCTCGTTGAGCGCCTCACCGGTGCCGACACCGAGCTGGAACCGGCCGCCGGACAGCGCCGCGCTGGTGGCGGCGGCCTGCGCGATGATCGCCGGGTGGGTGCGGATCAGCGGGCAGGTGACGGCGGTGGTGATGGGCAGCGAGGTCGCCTCGGCCACCGCCCCGATCACCGACCAGACGAACGGGCTCTCCCCCTGCACGTCCAGCCATGGGTGAAAGTGGTCGGAAATCCACAGCCCTTCGAAGCCCGCCCGCTCGGCGAGTTTGGCCTGCCGTACGAGTTCCGCCGGACCGTGTTCCTCGCTCGACAAGAAGTATCCGAACTTGGTCATTTCCCCTCCCGGATGGCCTGAGCTGCGGCGATGTCCCCCCTACCCCGTCCGTGCGGGGCAAACGGAGGGCCGCGCCGTACGGGTGCCCGGCGCGGGCCTGACCTCCTCCGGGCCCTCCCGAAGTGAGATCTCCTGGGAGAAAGGGGTCCCGGCCGGCCTCTCGCCGCACTCGCGGGCGGGAAGGGCTCAGGTCGTTTCCACAGATGCCTCGAGCGCTCGCACGGGGCACACGGTCGCCACGGTGGCCGCCACAGTGGCCGCCACGGTGGCCGTGAACGTCGTCACGAGCGAACGACCGCGACGGCGCAGTGCGCGTGGTGCAGGACACCCCGGCTGACCGACCCCAGCAGCAGCGAGCCCAGGGTGCCTCGGCCGTGGGAGCCGACGATGAGCAGGTCCCCCTTTTTGGAGGCCTCGGCGAGTGCCTCGACCGGGTGCGCGCACCGAACGTCCTCGATGAGGCTCACCTCGGGATACTTCTGCCGCCAGGAGGCGAGCCGGTCGGCCATAGCGGCGTACTGGGCGATGCGGACCTCGTCCATGTCGTAGGCGATCTCCGGGGCGAAGACGCGCACGGGCAGTTGCCAGGCGTACAGGGCGCGCAGCGTGCATTCGCGATGCCTGGCCTGTTCGAAGGCGTAGGCGAGGGCGGGCTCGCAGGCGTCGGAGTCGTCGACACCGACCGTGATCTCGCCGTACGCCGGCACCTGGCCCGGTTGGACCACGACGACCGGGCAGTGCGCGTGCCCGGCGACGTGCATGCTGACCGAACCGATGACGGCTCCGGCGAAGCCGCCGAGACCACGGCTTCCGATGACGATCTCCGCCGCGTCCCGTGCCAGATCGCGCAGGACCAACGAGGGCGGGCCCTCGGCCAACGTGGTGCTCACCTCCGCGGTGGGCTGCCGGGTGCGTGCCGTCGCCTCCGCCTCGTCCAGCACCTCGCGTGCGCCCCGGGTCATCGCGTCCTCCTCCCCGTCGAGGACGGGGAATCTGGAGATGTCGTTCGGCCGACGATGCACGGCGGTGACGATGCGCAGCGGCAGGCCGGTACGGGCGGCGTCGTCGGCGGCCCATCCGACCGCGGCGGTCGCGCCGATGGAGCCGTCGGTTCCGGCGATGATCAGAGCGGACATGGCTGTTCTCCCTTCCCTCCCATCAGAGCCGCGCCGGGCGGCCCGGCCCCAGGGCCACAGGTCCCGACTTCGGTGCGCGTGGACAGAGTCTTTTGTCCTCTCCGAGGACCAGGGCTTTTGTCCTCTCCGAGGACCAGGGCTTTTGTCCTCCCCGAGGACCAGGGCCTTCGCCCTCCCCGAGGACCGGGGCCTTCGCCCTCCCCGGGGAGCGGCCTCCCCTCGGGGGCGGACCTTCGCCCCTTTCCCCGGCACCGTGTTCCGCACGATCATGGAGGGGACATCGGCCGTCGAAAGGAAAAGGCACCATGAAAATCACGGAGATTCTCGAACAGGCGAAGGACACCGTCTCGATCAGGCGGGTCTTCGGCGAGCCCATCGTCCAGGACGGTGTGACGATCATTCCCGTGGCCAGGGTGATCGGTGGCGGTGGTGGGGGCGGCGGAAAGGAAGGGGGCGAGCAGGCCGCGGAAGGGTCGGGGGGCGGGTTCGGTTTCGACGTCACCGCCGCCGGGGTGTTCGTCGTCAAGGACTCCGAGGTCCGCTGGCAACCCGCGGTGGACGTCAACCGCATCATCCTCGGCGGTCAGATCGTCCTCGTCGCCGCCCTGCTGACGGTGCGCTCCATCGTGCGTGCGCGTGCCAGGGCGGCGAGGAGGCGGTGACGCGCGAGCCCGCGCGAACCGGCCGGGCTCCAGGTCCCGTGGCGAAGGTCCCCGATCAGGAGAGGCCGGACAGGCTCAAAGTTCCCTGAAGGAGAGCTCCCGGCCACGGCCGTGCGGGCCGTGGGACCTCACCACGGCCACCGGCCAGGACGCGTGGTGCAGCAGTCCTCGGCTCACCGACCCGAGGAGCCGCGCTCTGAGGGGCCCCAGCCCGCGAGAGCCGACGACCAGCAGTGACGCCCGATGGCCGTGCGACAGCAGTGCCGCGAGCGGCGGTTCACCGGAGACGGTGGCGGTGACGACCATGCCGCGGCGATCGCCTTCCAACGCGCTCGCCACCTCCTCCACCCATCGCCGAACGTCCTCTCCGGCCGCTGAGCGCGCGAATCTCCCCGTCCGGTGCGGGGTGTCCGCGCACGCGTGGATCACGTGCACCGGCAGCCGGTGAGCCCGGCCGTGGGAGAGGGCGAACCCCAGGGCCGCGAGCGAGCAGGCGGATCCGTCCACCCCCACCACGACGGGTCCCTGCCCCGAACCCGGCCGCGGTGTCACGTCCGGCCGCTGGACGGCGAGCACGGGACAGGGCGCGTACGCGGCGACATGGGCACTCACCGAACCGAGCAGCACGCCGGAGACCCCGCCGAGTCCCCGGCGTCCGACCACGAGCATCCGCGCCGTCCGGCCGAGTGAGACCAGTTCCGGCCCGGCGGCGCCGCGCGCCAGGATCGACCGCACGGTTCGGCCTGGCAGCAGCCGTTCGGCCAGCTCCACGCCGTCGGTCAGGATGCCGCCCGCGAACGCGCGGCGCTGTCCGGTGACGGCGGCCTCACGTTCGGCGTGGGGGCCGTCCCAGACGTGGCAGACGGTCAGCTCCATCCACCGTGTGCGGCACTCGCGCGCCGCCCACTCGACGGCGGCGCGGCTCTGCGGCGATCCGTCGAACCCGACGACGATCTCCCTCCTCGCCGACGACCACCCGTCCTGGTGTGACGGCCTCTCCCCGGCGGAGACGTCGAAAGAGGCGAACGATGAGAACGGCACGGCGCCCCCTCCTCAGTCGCCCCGGCGAGACCCGGACGGCGGGACGCGCGCCGGGATGTCGTGGGTCCGCGGCTCGCGCACGCCGACGATCCTCAGGCCGCGCCACACCTCGCCGACGACGCCGACGACGCCGACAACTCTGTCGGCGAGAGCCCTGTCGGCGAGGGCCGAGACCGTACTCACCACCACATACGCAGCCATGTCGACCTCCTCGGGGGGTGTCTCCATCCCATCGCCACAGCGGTGTTCGCACAGCGGCCGAACGGCCCGTCCGGCCGGGACTTCCGTCCCGCGCGCCGGTCTCGCCCGCCGTCGAACGACGTCTTCCGGGCAGGTGGGCGGCCCAGACGGGGGACGGGGGCGCTCATCGGCGGGCCTGGCCGTCGCGGACGTGCTCAGGAAGAAGGGCCGTCCTGCGGGGTGGCCCTTGACCGGACGCGCCTTCCGCAAGTTTTGTGATCTTGAAATTTCATGGAACACTACCTGAAATCCATAGGCAGTGAGAGAAAATAAGCAATAGCCTCAATTTCGCCTTCTGGACGATCTTGCCATGGCAAGTCAAGAAACATGGCAGTTCACGGAAAAGACATTGGTTCCCACTGACGGTCCAGGTCCGGCAGGCGGAGACGCTCGGAGGTGATGTGAACGCTCACACAGACGCAGGCGACATAGCGCGCCAGATCGTCGGCGCCCGGCTCCGGCAGCTACGGCTCCAGTGCAACCTGACCGCCGCCGAAGCCGGCAAGGCCATCCGCGCCAGCGAGTCGAAGATCAGCCGTATGGAGACCGGGCAGCGAGGCTTCCGCCGCGACGACCTGCGTGACCTGTTCACCCTGTACGGGGTCGTCGACCCGTACCAGCAGGAGATGCTGCTGTCGGTGGCGTTCGGCGAGCGCAAACCCGGCTGGTGGGACAGCAAGGAACTCCCGCTGGACACGGCGGTGGTGATGCGCCTGGAACAGACCTCGGACCTCATCCGCACCTACCAGCCGTTCGTCGTCCCACCGCTCCTGCAGACCCCGGAATACGCGGCGGCGGTCCACCGGATGAGCCGATACCCGGACCCGGCCCCGCGCGTCGAGAGGAACGTGGAACAGCTGCTGCGCCGCCAGAAGGTGCTCGCGGGCGACGATCGGCCCGTGCTGTGGGCCGTGATCGAAGAGCCCGTGCTGTGGCGGCCGATCGCGGGGATCGACGCGCACATCCGCCAGCTCATCGCGCTGACCGCCTCCGCCCAGATGAAGGGCATCAGCATCCAGGTGAATCCGATGGGCTCACGCTTCATCCCCGGATACGGGCCTTTCACCATCTTTCGCAGTGGTCACGGCCGGCCCCAGATGATCGCGATGCACGGCCAGCGGGACGAGGTCGCCGAGCGGTCCCTCCGGGAGGAGCACGCCGTCACCTTCGACCGGCTCTCGCTCGCGGCCCGCGACCGTGGCGACACGACGGCGCTCCTCATGAGGATCTGTGACCGCATTCACGTAATGGACGACCGTTCCCCTCTCGGAAAGGCATCAGGTGACCCATCCCAGTGACGCGTCGCAGGCGAGTGCGGCCCGTATGTACGATGTCATGCTCGGCGGCGAGGAGAACTTCGCGGCGGATCGGGAGGCCGTCAGAATGCTGGTGGCTCATTTCCCGACGGTCCCCGACGCCTGCCGGGCCAACCGCGGCTTCCTGCTGCGATCCGCCAGGGCGATGGCGGAAGCCGGCGTCGACCAGTTCCTGGACATCGGCTGCGGCCTGCCCACTCCCCCGAATCTCCACCAGGTCGTGCGCGGGATCCACCCGGACGCCCGCGTCGTGTACGTCGACAACGACCTGACGGTCGTCACGCACAACCAGTCGACGGTGGACCACTCCGGCGTGCTGACGATTCACGGCGACCTGCGCCGGCCACAGGAGATCCTCGACCATCCCCGGGTGCGGGCCACGCTCGACTTCACCAGGCCGATCGGCGTGTTCACGGTCGCGGTGTGGCACTTCGTCGTCGGGGACACCGCGCACGACCTCATGGCACAGTTGCGTGACGCCCTCGCGCCGGGCAGCTACCTGGGGCTGACCCACGCCTGCTCCGACACGATGCCGGAGGACGAGGCGTCCGCAGGGCTCGCGGTGTACGGGCAGACCCGCAACCCGGTACACCTTCGCACCATGCGCGAGGTCGGCGAACTGTTCGAGGGGTTCGAACTCCTCGACCCCGGACTCGTCCTGGCTGCGGACTGGCGCCCCGCCGACGGCGATCCCTACCCCGAGCACGCCTTCGAGGTCGTCGCCGGCCTCGGCAGGATCCCACCGCGCTGAGCGACGGCGCTCCGTCCGCCGGACCGTTCGTCGCGGGCCGGCGGCTCCGTCCGGTCCGGTACGGCGGGTGATCACCCCAGGTCCAGTGGATCGAACGATGGCCGGCATACGTCGGCGGCGGCCGGCCGGTCGAGGGCGCCACACCGACCGGATCGTCCGGCGACACAACCTGACACCGAAGCCGCCACGCCCGGGAGGTGGGCCCGCACGGCGGCTTCGGCGGCGGGCCGACGCTACTCGGCGGCCGGACGGTAGTCCAGCACGATGGCACCGGAGCTGAAGGTCGCGGTGCCGGCCAGCCTCCAGGAGGAGGTGGCGACACCGTCGGGGAACAGGCGCTTGCCGGAGCCGACCACGACCGGGTGGAGGAAGAGCTTGAGCTCGTCGACGAGCCCGTGCTCGATCAGGTAGGCGACCAGCTCGCCGCTGCCGTAGATCAGCAGGTCCTGGCCCTTCTCGGCCCTGAGCCTCGCGACCTCCTCGGCGACGTCCCCCTTGATCACGGTGGCGTTCCACTCCGGATCCCGCAGGGTGGTCGAGGCGACGTACTTCGGCAGGCCGTTCATCTGCTCCGCCCCCGGCGTGCCCTCCATCTTCGGCCAGGCCTGCGACATGCCGTCGTAGGTCTTGCGTCCCAGCAGCAGCGCCCGGCTGGCGTGCAGCTGGCCGCTCTGGAACCTGGCGTGCTCGTCGTTCCAGTACGGGCCGGTCCAGGCGGGCTCCTCCACGACGCCGTCCATCGAGATGTAGATGACTGCGACGACCTTGCTCATGTCCTGCTCCTCAAGGGTGGCCGGCCTTCCGGCCCGCTGTTTTCGATGTGCCTTCAGCGTGGCGGAACCCGTTTACGGATTGTTTACGGGTTCTCGCCGGGCAGGCGGCCGCGGCCGGTCAGGCCAGGTCCCACAGCAGGCGGTAGTAGGCGAGGCGCTCGGGGTCGGGGACGATTCCGTACGCCTCGTACACGACGCCGTCGTAGCCGGGGCCGTGGTTCCAGTCCATGCTCCACGCCGCGACCGCGAGGTCCGCCCACCGGTCGGCCACCCCGAGCGAGCCCAGGTCGACGTGCGCGGCGAACGTGCCGTCCTCGTGCAGCAGGGTGTTGGGGGCACACGCGTCCCCGTGGCAGACGACGAGGCGATCGACGGCGGGGGGATTCCCGATGCGGGCCCGTGCCTCCGCGATTCCCAGGTGCCGGTGCTCGGGGAACCAGTCTGCGGGTCCCTCGCCGTCGGCGACGCGTTCGTCGGCACGCGCGAGCCGCCGCTCGACACTCCATTCGTACGGGCACCGCTCCACGGGCAGGGTGTCGTGGAGCAGGCGCAGTCCCCGGCCGATCGCGGCCGCCGCGGTCGCCGGGGCGTCGCTCCAGCGGGGATCCACCGCCGAGAGGCCCGGAACCGCCACCGTGACCAGCCACGCGCCGTCGGCGTCCGTACCGTGCTCGAGGACCCGCGGGACGGTCACCCATCTCCGTGCCCAGATCAGGCGCTCCGCCTCCGCCTGAAGGTCGATCTCCGGGGTGCCGGCGGCGACCCACTTGGCGTATCTGATGCCGCCGCGTCCGTCTTCGAGGCGGAACGTCAGCCCGCCGAGCTCGTTGCGCCACACCGGGGTGACGGTGTCACCGGCGGCGAGCGCCGTGACGACGCCGGGCACGGTGACGGGGCCGGTCGGGATCTCGGAGATGACGGGACGGCTCATGAGAACCCCCATCCTTCATAGGCGCGGCGCCGGCGGCAAACGGTTTTCCCGCCGGAGAGGACCCGCCGCGCGGACGAGCAGGAAAAGACGACGCGTCCTGGTCGCACGGCCGAGGCGGGGCGCCCTACCGGGCCGTGACGGGACCGGGGTACTGGGACACCAACCCCGGGACGGTTCGGCAGGCCGCGCGCGCCGACACGAACCTTGACCGACGGCTCCCCGTAAGGTGCCCGGCCCGTGCTCCGGTGCCCGCGGCAGGCATCGCCTGATCCACCGCGGGCACCCGTCGCGGTGCGCGTGCGGCCGATCGCCGTTCGATCAGGCGTTCCCCTTCTCCACGGGGGAGCCGACGTCCGGGGCGAACTGCGCCAGCGAGACCTCGGTCGCGGCGGCGATCTCGGCGGGGTCGGCGGTGCCCGAGGCCTCGATCGCCGCGACCCACGCGTGGACCGACTGCCGGCAGAACTCCTGGCCCTCCGGCGAGTTCGCCGCCGCGACCGGGTCGTCACTCACCTCCCCTGCGACGAACAGGCCCAGCGCCATGAGGGCGCCGTCCCATCCTGGCCCGACATAGAGCGCGCCCGCGCCGCTGCCGGCCATCTCCAGGGGGACGGTGTGCTCGAGTTCGAGGGTGGTCGCCTCCTCCCCGTCGGGGGACAGGCGCAACTCGACCAGGCTGCTCTCGCCGCCGAACGTCACCTTCAGCAGGCTGGGAGGCTCGCAGCGCAGGATCCGGCCGCCCGCGTTGCCCTCCAACTGGAAGTCGCCGCCGACCCGCAGATCACCGCTGATCGGCAGGAACCAGCGCTTCATCCGGTCGGGGTCGGTCAGCGCCTCCCACACGTCATGGATCGGCGCCTCGTAGCGGCGTCGCAGCAGGACGCCGACGGCCTCGCCGTCGGCGGTCGACCGGTTGCCGACCTCACGGTTGATGGCGTTGATCTGGGCGATGATGTCGATCATGGATTTTTCTTCTCCTTGGCAGGGGGGCGACCGTCGGCCGCCGCGCCCGGATCGTCGGTCGGGTGGCGTTCGCCGCGGGTGAGTTCGGTGGCCAGCACGTCCAGGTGCCGACTCCAGAACCGGCGGAAGCGTTCCAGCCACAGGTCGATCTCCCGAAGGGGGGCGGAGTCCATGGCGTACAGGCGGCGGACGCCTTCGGCCCGGACTTTCGCGAACCCGTTCTCCCTCAGCACCCGCAGATGCTGCGAAACCGCCGAGGGGGAGAGTTCGAACTCCTCCCGGATGACCGCGGTGATCGCACCGGAGCTCCGCTCACCGTCGGCGAGCAACTCCAGGATCCGGCGCCGGACCGGATCACCGAGAACATCGAAGGCCTGCACAGGACACATTGTTTCAGCATTCACTTATATAAGTCAACACTGCTATATGGGCGGCGGGACTCACCCGCCTTCGGCCACAACACCACCGCCCCCAGGGCCCGAGCCCCTGCCGGAGGTCGACACCTCCAGGATCGCCGAAGGTCCCGCCGCCCATGCCGGGCGCGACGGGGCCTCTCGGCGGCCCGGGGTCAGGCGCGGCGCAACCCGACGTACTGGAGTTCGGCGAAGGCGCCGACCAGCAGAGCCTGGGCGACGACGAAGGCGACACCCAGCGGGTTCGGGTCCACCCAGCCCGTGAACAGCAACAGGACACTGTCCACGGCCCACAGCACGTTGACGACGATCAGCGTCCAGACGCCCGCCCTGGGCGGAACCGGGCGGGTGGCCAGATAAGCGACGAACGCCGTGAACGGCAGCAGCCCGATCCCGGCCCAGCGGATCAACGGCTCGGGGAGGGCGAGCAGACCGGCGAGCGGGGTCGCCGCGACGGCCAGCAGGAGCGCGAACCCTCCGGTGAGGACGGCGTCCGTCCTCAGCACGCGGGTCAGCAGGGAGGTGCGGCGAGCGGTGGGGGCGGTCGTGGTCATCGATGTCTCCTTCGCTGAGGGTGTCGGGTTTCGACACGCCCAGCACACCGCCCCACCCGCTGCCATCTGCAGACACGGCACTGCCATTCACTGCCGATTCTCACGACGAAGATCATCAGCGACGAGCTTGGCCGCCGCGTTCTGCCAGTTGTAGAGCGTACGTTCGGGAACCTCGCGGACGAACCAGTCGAACGCCTGCCGCTCGGCGGCGGCGAGCCCACCTCGATCGGCCCCGCGCCGGTAGGGACGCAACCCTCGAACGTACGGGAAGTACAGCACGTTGTAGAAGCGCCACTCCTCACTGGTGCCGAACTCGCCGTCGCGGGGCTTGAGCCGCTGAATGCTCTCCAGCAGCAGGTGCTTCAACTCGGCCGCCCGCTCCAGGGGAATGTCACCGGTGATCCGCGCGTCGATCACCGGCAGGTTCGCGAGCGGGCTGCTGGCGAGTTTGCCCAGATCGCCGTAGTTGGCCAGGGCGCGCCGCGTCAGCCGGACGAACTCGGTCTCGTCCGGCGGCGGCGGACCCTGCTCGCGGCGCGGCAGCGCCTCGGACGTCTCGCGCAGTTCGGCCCGCTCGCGGCGGATCTCCGGGTCGCCGGGAAAGGCGATCCGGTCCAGCGCCCGATGCACAGGAACGGCCAGCGTCTGTGCGGCGACGGCCACCGCGATCACGCCGAACAACAGCGCCGAGAGGGCGGGCGTGGACTCACCGAGCGCGACGGCCAGGGCGACCTGGCCGCCGGAGGCGACGGCCACGGCCGTCGCCCCCAGCAGGGACCGCAGCATGTCGCGCCAGAGCGCCTCCCCCGCCTGGAACGCGCTGGACATCGCGATGGCCACGCCCAGCAGGACCATGTCCACGTCGATGGCGACGATGGAGAGCAGACCGGGCGGGCCGAACAGCGGGAACACGAGCAGCGCCGCCCCCAGCCAGAAGAAGAGCGTGGCGACCACCACCAGCCACCCGGCCCGCGGCGGCCTGGCCCGCACGAGCAGCACCAGCACCCCGGCCAGCGGTCCCAGCAGCAGCACCCCGGCCACCACCCGCGCCGCGAGGCTCACCCCCTCCCCCAGGCCGGCCACCAGCAGCCACGCGAACACCACGAGCGTGAGCGGGACGAGCCCTCTGGACCAGACCCGGTCCAGCCGCTCACCACCGGGAACGAGGGTCAGCACGGCGCCCGTCCAGAGCAGCGCCGGCAGGCAGACCAGCGTGGTCTCGACCGCGCCCAGCACCTTCACCGCGTTGTCCGGTACGGCGGTGAGCACCTGGGCGATCGCCAGCGCGGCGGCGTAGGCCAGCAGTCCCAGGCCGGCCCGCCTCGGTCCGCGCTCGCGGGGGTCCCTGGCGATCACGTAACACCCGAGCCACCAGGTGAGCCCGAACACGGTCGCGACGGCGAAAAGCATCGGCCTCCCTTCCCGCTCCCTTACGGCCCTTCCCGGGCGCGAGCGTATCGGCCGCGCGCCGCGGGTCGATCGTCAGGTGGACCAAGATCGCCAGGGAAGGAAGGTGATCTTGATTTTCGTCTGTTCACGACTCCGCACGGGCGCCTTTACATTGTAGATCAACAACCGTCGGTCCTCGCGACGGAGAGTTTCTCGCGTCGAGGCCGCCGACTCACCGGATCCGCGACTCGACGCCGTCCAGCAGGTAGTCCAGCCCGGTGCCGAACACCTGGTCCCAGTCATTGCCGATCGGGGCCCCGTGCGCGGCGAGAGTCGGATACAGCTCCCCGCCGGCCCGCACCCGCAGCTCGGCGGCCCGCCTCCACCCGGCCTCGCCGTACGCGGCACCGGCGACCTGCATCGTCGCGGAACCGATGACGTAGTTGGCCAGGGCGTAGGCGGCGGCGGTGAGGCCGGGACCGGTGAAACCCGCCCCCGCGAGCGCGGCGTGCAGGTATTCGGTGCGGGCCAGCACATTGGGGCCCAGCAGAGGACGGTCGAGCACCGCCACCGACCACGGGTGGCGCAGCATCGTGGCGCGCCACTCGGTGATCAGAGCGGTGACGTCGTCGCGCCACGCCCCCCGCGACGCCGACGGGACGGGCACCTCGCCGAACACGGCGTCGAGTGCGAGGTCCAGCACGTCGTCCTTGGTCTCCACATGAAGGTAGAGCGTGGTGGCGGCGGTCCCCAGCCGCTCGGCGAGGCGGCGCATGGTCAGCCGATCGGCCCCCTCCTCGTCCAGCAGCTCCACTGCCGCCCCCACGATCCGCCCGAGGGTGACGACCGGCTCGGCCCTGCCCGCGCGCGGGGGGCGCAGCCACACCCCGGGCGCCGCCTCACCGCTCC
Source organism: Streptosporangium sp. NPDC049078 (assembly GCF_040648855.1). NCBI lineage: Bacteria > Bacillati > Actinomycetota > Actinomycetes > Streptosporangiales > Streptosporangiaceae > Streptosporangium > Streptosporangium sp. NPDC049078. Next base: position 20,897 of record NZ_JBEZEL010000010.1, on the reverse strand, counting down.
GGCGCCGCGTTCTCCTGCCCGGCGTAGCGCTCACGACCCTCCGCTCCCCGACTCTCCCACTCTGAGGATCTTAATGGCTTGAGAAGCGGCCCGATCAATGTTCATAGTGTATGACCAATGTTCTAACTGCGGTTTCGCCCGTACAACGCGCCGAGAACCGCCACCTTCGAGGAGACGCCACCGTGGGACATGTCGAGGCCGACGAGCTCACCTACGTGCTGCCGGACGGACGGCTGCTGCTCAACGAGGTGTCCTTTCGCGTGGGCGACGGCGTCACCGCGGCACTGATCGGCCCCAACGGAGCGGGAAAGACCACCCTGATACGACTGATCGCCGGCGACCTCCACCCCTCTTCCGGGCGGATCATCGCCTCCGGCGGGCTCGGTGTGATGCGCCAGTTCATCGGGGGCATCCGCGGAGGTCGGACGGTACGCGAGCTGCTGCTGTCGGTGGCCCCGCAGCGCGTGCGCGCCGCGACCGCCGAGTTGGAGCGGGCCGAGCGCGCGATGGGCGAGCGCGACCTGGAGGAGACCCAGCTCGCCTACGCCCGCGCCCTCGGCGACTACGCCGACGCCGGCGGCTACGACATCGAGGTCACCTGGAGCGCCTGCACCACCTCGGCGATGGGTGCCGACTACGAGCACGTCGCGGACCGCGACGTCGGCACACTGTCGGGCGGGGAGCAGAAAAGGCTCGCGCTGGAGGCTCTCCTGCGCGGCCCCGACCAGGTCCTGCTGCTCGACGAGCCGGACAACTACCTGGACGTCTCCGGCAAGCAGTGGCTGGAGGAGCAGCTGGGGGCCACCAGGAAAACCGTCCTGCTCGTCTCCCACGACCGCAGGCTGATCGCCAACACCGCGACCCGCGTCATCACCGTGGAGTCACGCGGGGTGTGGACCCACGGCGGCGGCTTCGCCACCTACGCCCAGGCCCGCCTCGACCGCAACGGGCGCCTGCACGAACGCCGCCGCCGCTGGGACGAGGAGCACGCCCGCCTCAGGAAACTGGTCCACACCCTGCGCCAGAAGGCGGCCAACAACGACGCCGTCGCCTCCGCCTACCGGGCCGCCCAGACCCGGCTGGGCAGGTTCGAGGAGGCGGGCCCGCCCGAGAGCGCGCCCAAGGAGCAGAACGTCCGGATGCGCCTGAGCGGGGGCCGTACCGGCAAGCGCGCGCTCACCTGCACCCGCCTGGAGCTCACCGGCCTGACCGAGCCGTTCGACGTCGAGATCCACTACGGAGAGCGGGTCGCGATCCTCGGCCCGAACGGCTCCGGCAAGTCCCACTTCCTGCGGCTGCTCGCCGAATCGGGAGGTGGCGCGCTCTCCCCCGCGTCCACGCCGCCGGACCCGGTACGCCACCGGGGCGTCGTGGAACTCGGGGCCAGGGTCGTACCCGGCTACTTCGTCCAGACGCACGCCCGCCCCGACCTGGCCGGAAGGACTCCCGCCGACATCGTCACGGCCGCCGGGTCGCTCACACTCAACGACGCCATGGCCTCCCTCGCCCGCTACGAGCTCGCCCCCGCCGGTCGGCAGCTCTTCGAGACCCTCTCCGGCGGGCAGCAGGCGCGCCTGCAGATCCTGCTGCTCGAACTGTCGGGAGCCACCCTGCTGCTGCTCGACGAGCCGACCGACAACCTCGACCTGGCCGGCGCGCAGGCACTCCAGGACGGCCTCGCCTCCTTCTCCGGCACCGTGCTCGCCGTCACCCACGACCGATGGTTCGCCGACGACTTCGACCGCTTTCTGATCTTCGGCGCCGACGGGGAGGTCCGGGAGTCCGGCGAACCCCTCTGGCAGCCGGACCGCGGCCGCCGCGCACGATGACGGGCCGGGAAGCGGTCGAAGTCGTCGGCGAACATGCCACCGGCCTCGCCCAGGCGGGGCCGCGTCCGATTCGTACAAGACAGCCCCGGCGAATACCCGCCATCATCGGATGGCATGAGTGACAGCATCCTTGACACCGCTTCGGCCTTCATCCTCCGCGAGGGACGCCTGCTCGAACGCCGCCTGTTCGCCACACTTTTCCAGGCGGCGCCCGTCACCGGAGTGGTGGACGCCCTGCGCGGCTACCGGAACGAGGACGGCGGCTTCGGTCACGGCCTCGAACCCGACAAGCGCTGCCCCGAGAGCCTGCCCATCGACGTGGAGGTCGCGTTCCAGACGTTGTCGACGGCCGGTGTGCCCGGGACCGACCCGATGGTGTCGCACGCGTGCGACTGGCTCGCGACGGTCGCCGCACCCGATGGAGCGGTCCCCCTCTCCCTGCCGGTCATGGAGGCCTACCCCAGGGCCGCGCACTGGTCGGACTGGACCTACGCGCCGGGGCTGAACCCCACCGCCGGGCTGGCCGGGCTGCTGCACGGGATGGGCGTGGAGCACCCGTGGCTCACCCGGGCCACCGACTGGTGCTGGTCGGCGCTGGAGAAGGGATTTCCCGACGACGCGCACGCCATGTCCGAGACGCTCGTGTTCCTCGAACACGTTCCGGACCGCGACCGGGCCGAACGCCTCGCCGAGCGGGTGGGCGAGTGGCTCCCGCAGCTGAAGTGGTATCGGAGCGACCCCGCCGACCCGGAGTACGGGGTCAGCCCTCTGCATCTGGCTCCCCACCCTGACAGCCGCTGGCGCCGGTTGTTCTCCAACGACGTGATCGAAGGCCACCTCGACCGGCTCGCCGCCGACCAGCGGCCCGACGGAGGGTGGGCCATCACCTGGGAGCCTCCCGGCGCGGCCGCCACCCTGGAGTACCGGGGGGTGGAGACCCTGCGTGCCCTCCAGGTGCTCGGCGCCTACGGGAGGGTGCCGTCGAGCTGAGAATCCGCCACAGAAACCCGGCCGTCGGCGCGCGTGGAACCCTTACCACCGCGGTCGCGGTGGTAAGGGCAGAGCGAGCAGGACCGCGTCGCCGCCGGTGTGGGCCAGGTAGGTGAAAACCTGTGGCGGGGCGGCGGGGAGCGGTGCCAGGGTTCCCGGATGACCGTACCTCGCGTTGATCTGCTCATCCGGCAACTCGACATCGCATGGGCGCTGTTCGAGTATCACCTGAAGGACCTCGACGACCCGGCCTGCCTCTGGGAACCCGCGCCCGGCTGCTGGACCGTCCGGCCCGACGACCGGGCCCGCTGGACGGCCGACTGGGAGGTGCCCGAGCCCGATCCAGCGCCGGTCGTCTCGATCGGGTGGCTGACCTGGCACATCGGTTTCTGGTGGACGACCACCCTCGGGCACTGTTTCGGATCCGGGGCGCCCGAGCGCGAGGAGATCACCTGGCCGGGCACCGCCACGGCCGCGGCCGACTGGCTGCGCGCTCTGAAGGACGACTGGCGGGCGGCGCTGCTGCCGCTCACCGACGCCGACCTCGACTCGTCCGACAGGACCGCCGGACTGCCGTGGGGGCAGGATCAGCGGCTGGTCGACATAGCGGGCTGGGTCACCGTCGAGCTGACCAAGAACGTCTCCGAGATCGGCCTCGTCCGCCACCTTCACCAAGCACTGGGCCCGTCCTTACGAGATGCGAACGTCGTCGCGGTGTCCCCCTCCCACGAGCCGGGGCGGGGATAGCGTCGCCGCATGAGGACACTTGTCACCGGTTCCGCCGGGTTCATCGGAAGTCATGTGATCGAGGCCCTTGAGGAGGCCGGGCACGAGGTCGTCGGTCTCGACATACGGGCCGGTGGCGGGGATGTGCGCGACGACGCGGCGCTGGACCGCGTGCTGGGCGGTGTCGACGCCGTGGTGCACCAGGCGGCGAAGGTGGGGCTCGGAGTGGATGTGTCCGACCTGCCGGACTACGCCTCGGTGAACGTGCTGGGCACCGCCACGCTGCTGGCCGCGATGGCGCGGCACGGCGTCGAGCGGCTGGTGCTGGCCTCGTCGATGGTGGTGTACGGCGAGGGCGCCTACGACTGCGCGACCCACGGCAGGGTACGGCCCGGCCCCAGGACCCGCGACGACCTCGTCCGGGGGGAGTTCGAACCCCGGTGCCCGAGCTGCGGACTCTCCGTGACGTGCGCCGTCATCGGTGAGGACGCCCCGGCCGACCCGCGCAACGCCTACGCCACGACCAAGCTCGCCCAGGAGCATCTGGCGGCGAACTGGGCGCGCGAGACGCGCGGCGCCGCCGTCGCGTTGCGCTACCACAACGTGTACGGGCCCCGGATGCCGCGCGACACCCCGTACGCGGGGGTGGCGGCGATCTTCCGGTCGGCGCTGGAGGCGGGCCGGGCCCCTCGCGTGTTCGAGGACGGCCGCCAGCTCCGGGACTTCGTGCATGTGCGCGATGTGGCGGCGGCCAACCTCGCGGCGCTCTGCGCGCTCGGCTCGTCGGCCGGGGGAACGCTCACCGCCTACAACATCGCGAGCGGGGAGCCGCACACGGTCGGGGAGATGGCCGCGGCGCTCGCGGACGAGCGCGGCGGCCCGGTGCCCGTGACCACCGGCGAGTACCGGCTGGGCGACGTACGGCACATCGTCGCCAGCCCGGAACGCGCGCGGGCCGAGCTGGGCTTTCGCGCCACCATCCCGTTCGCGGACGGGATGAAGGAGTTCGCCGGCGCCCCGCTCGGCTGACGGGAGTCACCGGGTCGGCTGATCGGGCGGACTCGACGCCTGACAGCCGCCGGTGAGTGAGCGCTTTCTGCGGCTGGACCGATGTCGAGCCCCGAAGGCGGACCGGTCACCAGGGGGAGATGACGAGTCCCTGCAGCAGGAGCCCCGTCAGGGCCTGGGCGGCGAGCCAGCGGCGGCTCGGGGACCAGGCCGCCGCCAGGACGATCCAGGTGGCGTAGGGCACCCAGATGCGCTCGACCTCTCCCCTGGTCACCCCGCTGACGTCGAGGGCGAGCACGGCCACGATCGCCGCCGCGACCAGGGCACGCGCGTCACCGGACACCGCCCGCAGCAGAGCGGGCACGCCGCGGGGCACCGTCCCCAGCGGGGCACGCGCGCCGCCTGGCGCCATCCGCGCCAGGCCCGCGGCGGTCGCCGGGCCGGTCAGCAGGGCGAGCACGGCCAGGTTGGCGACGAGGAAGTAGAGGTAGGGCCGCGCCGCGCCGGGGTCGGCGGTCCACTCCGCGTGGGTGGCGAGCACTCCGGCCGGCCAGAGGAAGCCTCCCGCGGCGAAGGCGGCCGTAACCGCCGCCACCCCCGCCAGGCAGGCGACCGCGCTCGCGCGGGAGATCCGGGCGACGACGGCGGCGACCACCGGGATCAGCAGGTAGGGCACGAGACCGTAGCTGAGGTACGGCAACGCCCCCAGCAGTACTCCGGCCGCCACCCCGGAAAGGAGGCGCGTCCTGCCCGCGCCCCCGGACACCAGCAGTGCCACCCCCCAGGCGCCCACCCCCGCGAAGAAGGCGTCCATGCTCGTGGCGATCCAGACCGCGGCGGGGCTCAGCGCGAGGTACGGCAGCGCGCGCCTGGCCGCCTCCTCCCCCGCGACGCTCCGGACGGCGACCGCGACCGCCACGACCGTCGAGCAGCCGACCAGCACGACCAGTACCGCCGCCCAGAACGGACCGGGCAGTCCCACCCTCGCCAGGGCCCAGAGCACCAGCACGGGCAACGGCGGATGTCCTCGCACATGGGTGGGATAGCCGGGAAGCCGCTCGGTGAAGGAGCCCAGCCAGCCCAGCGGGTCGTCTCCCACCGCGGGCAGCACGGCCGGATACTCGTGAGGGCCGGTGAACGGCCTGGCCAGTCCCTCGCCGGAGACGGCGAGCAGCACCGTCCAGGCCAGGGCCGTGCCGTAGGCGAGGAGCAGGGCGGCGCCGAAGCGCGACCGCGCGGTCAGGACGGGCAGTACGGCGACCGCGAGGGCGCCGAGGAGCAGAGGCGGCAGAAGCGAGACCGACGGCGTGCGGAAGTGTCCGTGCAAGGGTGGCAGGTGATCGATGGGCAGCATGCCCAGCGCGTGCAGGACGGCCCCGGCGGCGAACGCCGCGACGACGAGCGAGACCCAGACGGCGAGCGCCCGCCCGCTCCGGCGGCCGCCGGGGTCATCGGGAGCGGAGGGAGCAACGGCCGCACGCGGACCCTCGACCTGCCTGCGGGAGAGTTTGATCACCCTCCCACACTAGGTACGGGCCGCTTTCTTTCCCTGACACGTCACTACTCCGTAAGAGTTGACGGGCCTTGTCGACCTTAGCGTTCTCAAACATGAAGATCGATGTTGTGCTCCCGTGCCTGGACGAGGAGACGGCTCTGCCGTGGGTGCTGGAGCGCATGCCCGACGGTTACCGGCCGATCGTGGTGGACAACGGTTCCACGGACGGATCGGCGCGGATCGCGGCCGAGCTGGGAGCGCTGGTGGTGAGTGAGCCCAGACGCGGGTTCGGTGCCGCCTGTCACGCGGGACTGCTCGCCTCGACCGGCGAGGTGGTGTGCTTCATGGACGCCGACGCGTCCCTGGACCCGGGCCAGCTCCCTCGGGTGACCGAGCCGGTCGTCTCAGGTCGCGCCGACCTGATGCTCGGCAGGCGGGTTCCCGTGCCGGGAGCGGCCTGGCCGCTGCACGCGCGGCTGGGCAACGCCTTTCTCGGCCGGCGGCTGGCCGGGCGTACCGGCACCAGGCTCCGCGACATCGGCCCGATGCGCGCCTGCCGCCGCGCGGACCTCCTCGCCCTGAACCTGACCGACCGGCGTTTCGGCTACCCGTTGGAGATGGTGCTGCGCGCGGCCGACCAGGGCTGGCGGATCGCCGAGACCGGGGTGGACTACCTGCCTCGCGCCGGGCGGTCCAAGGTCACCGGCACCGTACGCGGCACGCTGCGCGCGATCGGTGACATGCGCAAGGTCATGAGCGAACCGGGCGGCGCGCGATGACCGGCGACCGGAACGCGCCGCGGCGGGACCCGCACACCCGCGACGCCCGGAACACGACGCGACAGAGCGCGCCCTTCAAGGACGGCGTCCCGAACACGACACGGCGAACCGCCAGCCCCCGGGACGGCGAGCGGCGTGACGTGGTCGGCGCCGGGCAGGGCGGCCGAGCAGGCGGAGGTCAGGCCGTCCAGGCGGGCGACGGCCAGATCGTCGTCATCGCCAAGGAGCCGGTGGCGGGCGAGGTCAAGACCAGGCTCACCCCGCCGTTCAGCCCCGAGGAGGCCGCGACCCTGGCCACCGCCGCACTGGCCGACACCCTGAGCGCGGTGGCCGACGCTCCGGCACGCCACCGGGTGCTGGCGCTGCGCGGCGACATCGGCCCCTGGCTGCCGCCGGGTTTCACCGTCCTGCCGCAGCGGGGTGCCGGGCTGGACGAGCGGCTCGCCGCCGCCTTCGAGGACGCGTACCACTCCCGCCCCCTGCCCATGGTTCTGATCGGCATGGACACCCCGCAGGTCACCCCGGCGCTCCTGACCGACGCGATGGCCGGGCTCGCCACCCGCGACGCGGTGTTCGGCCCCGCCGCCGACGGCGGCTTCTGGCTGCTCGGCCTGCGCCGGCCCGACCCCGCGCTCCTGCTCGGGGTGCCGATGTCGCGGCCCACGACCGGCGCCGCCCAGCTGCTGCGGCTGCGTGCGGCGGGCCTGTCGGTGGGCATGCTGCCCCTCCTGCGGGACGTGGACACCGCCGACGACGCCGCGGCGGTCGCGGCCCAGGCGCCCGCGTCCTGCTTCGCGACCGTCCTCGCCGCGCTCGGGACGAGGGCGATCCGGTGACCGGGCGACCGTACGACGCGCCGCCCGCCGCCCGGAGGGCACGGGTGATCCGGTGATCGGGCAGCTCTACGAGAAGTCCCTGGCGGGCGCCACCGTCGAGATGGAGTACGCCGACGGCAGGACCGCGCCCCTCGACGCGGCCCGCTGGCTCGCCCCGATCGACGGGGACGAGGCCATGCTGTCGCGGTGCGCGGCCCCCACCCTGGACGTCGGGTCCGGTCCCGGCCGCCTCACCGTCGCACTCGCGCGGCGAGGCGTTCCCGCCCTGGGCGTCGACATCGCCCCCTACGCCGTCCGGCTCACCCGGCGCGCGGGAGGCCGGGCGATCTGCCGCGACGTCTTCGACCACCTGCCCGGCCACGGCCGCTGGGCCACCGTGCTGCTCGCCGACGGCAACATCGGGATCGGCGGCGCCCCGGACGCCCTGCTGCGCAGGGTCCGCGAGCTGGTACGGCCCGGGGGCGAGGTCATCGCCGAGGTGCAGCCACCGAGCGCATCGGGCCGCGTCGAGCATCTGCGGCTGCGCGGCCGCGAGCTCGCCGGCCCGTGGTTCGGCTGGGCCACCGTGTCCGTCTCCGACCTGGGAACCCTCGCCGGGCGTAACGGTTTCTCCCGGGTGGACTCGTGGAAGGAGGCCGGAAGGTGGTTCGCGAGCCTGCGCTGACGGGGAAGGTCCACCGGAACGCCACGCTCGGAGGGCGTCGTTCTTTTCCTCGGCGTTGTGCCGTTCGAACGCGTCGGGAGGTGACGCACCGCGCCTTCCGGCATCACAGGTCGGCGACGACGCTCGCCATATGACATGCCGATGGACAGCGGCGGATCGAATTCGTCGATTATCGACAAAGGCTCACCGGGGGTGAGCCGACGGCGAACGGGGCATCCCGTCTCCCGGAGCGCTGCCCTGCGGAGGAGAATCGATCCCCATGTCCGGGGAACTCTCGTGTCGTGCGGATCCCTTAGCGCCTGAAGACAAGCCGCCACGGCATCAGGGCCGATTCCCACTGCACCCGGAGGCTCATCTTCGAGTCACCCGCCCGGCGGTCGGAGAAATGGATGGGGATCTCGACGATCGTCATTCCGGCCCTGATCGCCCGATAGTGCATCTCCACCTGGAAGCTGTAACCCCCCGAGGAGATCGTGCCGAGGTCCAGGGCGGTGAGGCTTTCCGCCCGCCAGATCTTGAACCCGGCGGTCACGTCCCGCAGCCCGAGGCGCAGGATGGTGCGGACGTAGAAGTTCGCCCACCTCGACAGGGCCCGCCGCCACAGGCTCCACTCGGCGGCCAGCGTCCCGCCCGGCACGTACCGGCTGCCGATCACGCACGCCGCCCCCGTCGCCCGCGCGGTCTCCAGCAGACGCGGAACGGCGTCGACGGGGTGCGAGAAGTCGGCGTCCATCTGCACCACGAACTCCGCCCCCGCAGAGAGCGCGGTCTCCATGCCGTCGACGTAGGCGCGCCCGAGCCCTTCCCTGACCTGCCGGTGCACCACGTCGACCCGGCCGGGGTGCGCGGCGGCCAGTCGGTCGGCCACCTGGCCCGTACCGTCCGGGGAGTCGTCGTCGACCACCAGGATTCGCAGGCCGTCGAGCGGCAACGCGAGCAGGGCCTCCGCGATCGACGGAAGGTTGTCCGCCTCGTTGAACGTCGGGATCACGACGGTGACGGTGGCCATGGTCGGGGTCAGGGCCTTCCGGGATCGATGGTCGGATGTTCTTCGCCGCGAACGACGTGGCGCCGCCTTCCGGTGATGTCCGACACCGGAAGGGACGAAGATCAACCCAATGCTAGCGGCCGCGCCGTTCCCCTCCCGACCGAAGGTCACCGCACGTCGTGTCGCCATGAGTACGAGCAGGAAAAACCCATTGCGCTCACATCAGGTCGACGTATTCTAAAGGATCATCCATTCATAATGGAACCGGGCGGCGACCGATTATCGCGGGGACATTATGCGGGCCGAATCCATGTCGGCCGGCCAACCCCCGGAAATCGCCTGTGACGAGTCCGGTCCGGAGGGTGAGAATCTCATCGGGGAGAACACCGATGTTTTCACGCACGCCGGCCTGTGCCTGGACGTCGAGTCGGCGGCCGGCCGCATTCGGGAGATACAAAAAATGGCGCCCTCTCCAGCGGTGGAATACAAGGCCGATCTTCTGCTCCGCGAGAAGAACAGGCCGGCGAGGTACCGGAACGGCGCGGAAGACAGCGTCGGGCGAGCTCAACGGCCGGGGTGACGCGGAGCTCACCGCTCTGCTGCGGCCGCACGTGGATTCGTTCTCGGTCTGGGGAGACGAGCGGAGCCGGTCCCTGCTGGAGCCCGCCCCCGGGACCCGTCCGCAAGGCCCGGGTGGCTCCCCCGGCGTGCGACCAGGTTGCATTACTGGATAGCGATAGTATCTACTATTGGATAGTTCAACTATCCGAGTAAGAGGTGCGTCGATGTCCGCATTCGTGGTTGAAATCGTTCTCGTGGCCGCCACCCTCGGCTTCCGAGCGCTGGGCGCGCTCGGCGCCCGCCGCTTCGCCACCTGGCCGGTGAGCGCGGCACACGGGATGGCCGCCATGCTCGTCGTCACCGCCACCGCGCACTTCGTCCCGGCCGAGGTGACCTTCATGCCCAACCACGCCGACCTGGTGCGCATGGTGCCGCCCGTCGTGCCGTTCCCCGGCGCCGTGGTCTACGCGACCGGCGTACTGGAACTCCTCGGCGCCGCAGGACTCGTGGTCGCCGCGACACGCCGGGCCGCCGGGATCGGCCTGGCCGCTCTCTACGTGCTGCTGCTTCCCGCCAACGTCTACGCGGCCGTCGCCGACGTCCCCTTCAACGGCGACGAGGCGACGCCCCTGTGGCTCAGGGTCCCGCAACAGGTCGTGTACATCGCCATCGCGCTCTGGGCGGCCAGGTCGGCCGACACCACCCTGACCCGCCCCACCCGGACCGCGCGATCTCTCCGCGCCGAGAGCTCGGAGTCCGCGACCCGCTGAGCAGCGGACGTCTCGCGGAACAGGCCGCCGTCCGGCGCCAAGGCCAGGCCGCGAGAAAAAGAACTGACCGGCCTTGGCGACGAGTCCGGGACGGCGGCCCTTCTCATTCCTCCCGCAGCCCCTCCGGCCGCAGCGTCCGGCGCAGGATCGGCCGGGCGGCCCGCGCCACCAGCACCGCGGCCAGCACGCCGATCCCCACCATGAGCATCGCCCGGGCGGCGGCGACGGAGAGCGCCGCCGGCAGGTAGATGTCCGCCAGCGGCAGGACGACCACTGCCACCCCCGCGACGGCGGCCACGACGCACACCGGCAGCGCCGCGATGAGCGCCTGCCGGGTGAGGACCCGGCCCAGCGCGAAGCCGGGCGCGCCCGAGGCGGCCAGGGCGGCGAACGAGCGCCGGTGATCCAGCAGGTCCTCCGCCTGGTGCACCACGAGGGCGGCGGCCGAGGTGACCAGCGCGATCAGCAGGGCGAGGTCGACGAGCAGATAGGCCACACCCCAGGAGTGATTGATGCCGCCCCGGAGAAGGATCTGCCCCTGCTGGGCACCGACCGCGGAACCGAAGAACACGGTCAGCCCCACCACCGCCAGCGCGCGGGCCCACCCCCGGGGGTCGGCCCCGACAATCCGGGCGGCCAGCAGGGTCTCGGCCGACCCGGTGCGGTCGCCGATCCGCCGGGCGGCGGCCCTGATCAACCACGAGGCGGCGAGGACCAGGCCGAACAGCAGGAGCACCATGCCGGCGGCCATGGACAGCGCCGCCCCGTACGGCACGAAGGGGATCTTGTTCTTGAGTCCGGCGACGAACATCGCGGCACCCGCCGCGGCCAGCGCCAGGTCGGACGCCCTGGGACCGGCCGGGGGCGTCCGCCGGACCACGCCCAGCGGGGAGGTCACCACGTGCCGTCCCGCCCTCAGCCCGGACAGCGTCCCGGCGAGCAGCACCACCGCGAGGATCGCCAGGATCTGCGCCGGTGGGACACGGGGCACCGCACCCTCCAGTGACCACGCCGACACCAGGTGCGCCACCAGGTACAGCGCGACGCCGGACACCCCGCCCAGCAGGGTCCGCCACCCGCTCTCGTACGCCCCGAGCAGGCGCACCTCGCGCGGCGTGGCCCCGGCCAGCCGGAGCGCGGCGAGCCTGCGCTCCCTCGTCGCGGTGGCCAGCCGGCTCACCTGATGGACGAAGGCCATGGTGGGCACGACCAGCAGGGCCAGCGTCAGCGCGGTGACGAGCCGCGCCTCCCTGCCGGAGAAGAAGCCGAGATACTCGATCCGCCTCTCGACGAGAAACCCCTCGGGGTGGCGCGAGAAGCCGAGTCCGAACGCCAGCAGGTTCGCCGCCACGCACAGCAGGAAGGTCGCGAGCGCCGCCCCCGCGACCATGAGACGCCCCCGCACCCGCTCGCGCCGCGACCCGCCCCTGGCGAGCATCCGCATCACGGTGATCACACGGTCACCCCGGCCGTCCTGCCGTCGCGCAGCACGATCTCCCGGTCGGCGTAGGCGGCCACCCGGTTGTCGTGGGTGACGATCACCAGGGTGGTGCCGTCCGCGCGTGCCGTGCCGACGAGCTCGTCCATCACCCGTTCACCGGCCAGCGAGTCGAGCGCGCCGGTCGGCTCGTCGGCGAAGACCACCCGTGGACCGGTGACCAGGGCGCGGGCCACGGCGACCCGCTGCAGCTGTCCGCCGGACAGCTCGCCGGGGCGCCGAGCCGCGCAGTCGGCCACCTCCAGCCGCTCCAGCCGCGACCGGGCGGCCAGCAGCGACTCCTGGCGTCCGTGCCGGTTGAACAGCAGCGGCAGCGCCACGTTCTCCTCGGCGGTCAGCTCGGGGACGAGCCCGCCTGACTGGAAGACGACACCGAAGCTCTGCCTGCGCAGCGTCGTCCGGTCGGCGTCGTCGAGGGTGTCGACGCGCCGCCCGTCGAAATGGACCTCCCCCGACTCGGGACGGATGATCCCGGCCAGGCAGTGCAGCAGGGTCGACTTGCCGGAGCCACTCGGGCCGGTGATCGCGACGATCTCCCCGTCGCCGATCTCCAGGGACACGCCGTCCAGTGCGACGGTCCTGCCGAAGGTCTTGCGTAACGCACGTGCCTCAAGCATCGATCTCCTCCTTGAGATCCGCGAGTCGTTCCATGGCCGTCTCGATCCAGCGCAGGTCGGCGTCGAGGTGCTGAAGGGCGTAGTCGGCGGCGAGCGCCTGCGCGGGGGACCCAGAGGTCCGCTCCGCGGTGAGTTCGCGCATCCGCGCCAGGTGGGCCGCGCGCTGCCTGACCAGGTAGCCGTCGGCGGCGCCTCCGGCCACGATCGCCACCACCACGCGCGAGACGAGCGTGCTGGAAACGTGCGGCGCGGGTGTCTCCACCTGCTCCAGCCACCGGGTCAGCTCTGCCAGCCCCTCCTCGGTGAGCGCGTACACCGTGCGCTCGGGACCGCTCTCCCGCACGGTCTCCGCCACCTCGGCGAAGCCGTCCCTCTGCAGGCGCTGCAATGTCGCGTAGACCTGCCCGTACGCGAGCGGCCTGGCGCCCGGCAGGCGCTGGTCGTGCTCGCGTTTGAGTTCGTACCCGTGCTTGGGCCGCTCCGCGAGCAGCCCGAGCATCACGTGTCCTGTAGACATGATCGGGACTATACATTCAATACATACACTGAGCGAATAGACAAAGGCCGATCGTCTTGCGCCGGGGAAGACGAGCGCCGGCGTCGTTGGAACAGACCTCGGTAACAGGTGAATCCGCGACGCCGGTCGTCATGTCGGCGGGTCCTGCGGCGTCACGCGGAAGGCGTGCGCGTGCTCGGCCCCCGGTCGCGGAAGGCGCACCCGGTCACGGAAGGTACACGCCGCGTTTCCCGGTGGCCTCCCGTACCCGCGGGGAGTTCTCGCTCGCGGTGACCGGGAAACGCGGCGTTGCTCCGATGCGTTTGTGGCATTACGGTTGACCTTGTGACTGCCGGGTCGGCCTTGGGCCAACAGCGAGTAGGGCACCCGGCCGAGGCGTGAGCCCCGGGCGGGCCAGAGGCCCTCCCCTTTTCCTCCCGCGCTCTCAGCGCGACGTTTCTCCGTGGACGCGACCTGGATCCCTCCTTCGCGGTCTCCACGTCTCATGTAGCCCGCGCGTGTGATTCCCACCGGTTTTCCATGGTCCGGTGGCTTCCACGTCCCGCGTGACGCCCACCTGCTCTCGCGGCACCGGTCACCGCGGGTTTCGCGCCGTTCGTGAACCGGCCCCGGCGATGAATCGCCGACCGGGCCGGGCACACGGCGCGCCTTCCTGATTTCCCGCACCACGGTCGCGGTCGCCCCGTGGTGATTTCGTCCTGCCCATCGGACGGTCCTTCGTCATGCCCGCGAACAGTCGCGGGACCATCGATTCCGGAGAAGAAAACAAAGAATGCCCAACGAATTCAACCAGCAGATCATCGAGGAGTTCCGCGCCAACGGCGGGCGGGTCGGCGGCCCCTTCGAGGGGGCCCGGCTGCTCCTGCTCACCACCGTCGGGGCGCGGTCCGGCGCCCGGCACACGACCCCGCTCGGCTACCTTCCCGACGGTGGCGCCCGGGTCCTGGTCATCGCCTCGGCCGGGGGCGCGCCGAACCACCCCGCCTGGTTCCACAACCTGGTGGCCGACCCTCTCGTCACGGTCGAGGACGGCATCTTCACCTACCAGGCGCGGGCCGTCGTCCTGGAGGGCGCCGAACGCGACCGCGTCTTCGCCCGCGCGGCCGAGGCCGATCCCGGATGGGCCGACTACCAGGCCAAGACGACGCGTGTCATCCCGGTGGTCGCCCTCCAGCAGGTCGGCGGCGGGCCGCCGAAGGGGGCGTCGGCGGGCGCGACCCTCAGAATGGTCCACGAAGCGTTCCGGCGAGAGCTCGCCCTGATCCGCAAGGAGGTCACCGAGTCGGGTCCCGGACTCGGCGCCCAGCTGCGGGTGAACTGCCTCACCCTCTGCCAGGGGCTGCACAACCACCACACCGGTGAGGACATCGCACTGTTCCCCTTCCTCGCCGGGAGCCACCCCGAGCTCGCCCCGACCCTGGAGCGGCTGAGCCGGGAACACGAGAAGATCGCGGCTCTCGTGGAGGAGTTGCGGGACGTCATCTCCGCCGAGGGCGCGGATCCGCTGCCGGTGCTCCCCGAGGTCGAGCGGCTCACGGACGAGCTGGAAAGGCACCTGGCCTACGAGGAGGAGCAGCTGCTCCCGATCCTCGGCGCGTAGCACCCCGCCGCCCGCGTACCGGTGACGTTCGCCGTCGGCCGGTGCGCGGGTCACGCGCCTGAGGACGCGTCGTGCGCCCGTGTCCGGCCGTCCTCGGGCCCGCCCCCTCTGTTTGCCGGTTCGGCAACTAAGTTTGCCGGATTCGGGGGTGGAGGCGGAGTATTCACGGCGAACGGAGGTACTACACACATGACCGTACAAGCGGAACAGGCCGTGACGTCCACCCCCGCGGGTGAGGAGCGGCGCTACGACGTCGTGGTCGTCGGCGGTGGCGCCGCCGGGCTGAGCGGGGCGCTGACCCTGGCCCGTGCGCGGCGCTCGGTGCTGGTGATCGACGCGGGCCGGCCGCGCAACGCTCCGGCCTCCCACGTCCACTCCTACCTGACGCGCGACGGCATGCCCCCCTCGGAGCTGGTGGCCGCGGGACGCGCGGAGGTGACCCGCTACGGCGGCGAGATCATGCAAGGTGACGTCGTGGCAGCCGAGCGCCTGGACACCGGAGGTTTCCGCGTCGCCGTCGACGGCGGGATCTCGGTCGCGGCGGACCGGCTGCTCGTGACCACCGGCCTCGTCGACGAACTGCCCGAGGTGCCGGGCCTGCGGGAACGCTGGGGGCGCGAGGTCCTGCACTGCCCGTACTGCCACGGCTGGGAGGTGCGCGACCAGGCGATCGGCGTCCTCGCCACCGGGCCGTTCGCGGTTCACCAGGCCCTGCTGTGGCGGCAGTGGAGCAGGGACGTGACCTTCTTCTCGCACACCGCGCCCGAGTTCGGCGCCGAGGAGTACGAGCAGCTCGCCGCCCGCGACATCGCCGTGGTCGACGGGCCGGTGACGGCGCTGGAGGTGGCGGACGACCGGCTCAGCGGCGTACGCCTGGCCGACGGCCGGGTGGTCCCCGTTCAAGCTCTCGTGGTGACCCCGCGCTTCACCGCCCGCTCCGGTCTTCTCACCGGCCTGGGCCTGGAGACGACCGACCAGGAGATGGGCGGGCACGTGTTCGGCAGCTACGTCGCCGCCGACCCGTCCGGGGCGACGGCACTGCCCGGGGTGTGGGTGGCGGGAAACGTCACCGCGCTCACCGAGCAGGTGATCGGCGCCGCCGCGGCGGGCGGGCGTGCCGCCGCCGCGATCAACGCCGACCTGATCGCCGAGGAGACCCGCCGGGCCGTCGCCGCCCGCCGCGACTCCGGCCGGCACGAGCACACGCGGGAGGGTGCCGTCCCCGAGGAGGAGTTCTGGGACCTCCGCTACCGCGAGAGCGACCGGATCTGGAGCGGGAACCCCAACGTCGTCCTGGTCCGCGAGATCACCGGTGTGGAGCCGGGCAGTGCCCTGGACCTGGGATGCGGCGAGGGCGCCGACGCGATCTGGCTCGCGCGGCGAGGATGGCGCGTCACCGCCACCGACATCTCCGGTGTCGCACTGGAGCGCGCCGCCCGGCACGCCGCGTCGGCGGACGTCACCGGCCTTGTCGACTGGCAGCGGCACGACCTGGGGGTCTCCTTCCCGCAGGGCGTCTTCGATCTCGTCTCCGCCCACTTCCTGCACTCCCCCGGCGACATGCCGCGAGAAAGGATCCTGCGGACCGCCGCCTCGGCGGTCGCGCCCGGCGGGACGCTCCTCATCGTCGGGCACGCGGGATTCCCCGCCTGGGAGCACAACCCCCATCCCGACGTGCACCTCCCCACCCCGCAGGAGGTACTGGAAAGCCTGGAGCTCCCGGAAGGAGAGTGGGAGGTGCTGCTCTGCGAGGAACACGAGCGGATCCAGAACGACCCCGAAGGACAGCCCACCACCCGCACGGACAACGTCCTCAAGGTCCGGCGCCTGAAAGGCTGAACGGCGGCCCCTGCCCCTTACGGTGAATTCCAGGGCCGGGCGTCTCCCGTGTCTCGTGGAACGGGGTCACGCGACGATCGCCTGGGCGAGGGTGAGACCGAGGAACACCGCGCCGAGACCGGCGGCGACCGAGGCGACGACGTTGACCACGGCGAAGAGGACCGCGCCGGTCTCGGCGAGCCGCAGCGTCTCGTAGGAGAACGTCGAGTACGTGGTCAGCGCCCCGCAGAAACCGGTGCCGAGCAGCAGTTGCACGCCGGGGCCCACCGCGCCGGACAGCGCGGCCCCGGTCAGGGCTCCCAGGATCAGCGAGCCGACCACGTTGACGGTGAAGGTGCCCCAGGGGAAGAGCGTGTCGTGGCGGGCCTGCACGGCCCGGTCCGTCAGGTAGCGCAGCGGCGCCCCGACGGCACCGCCGAGCAGCACCGCGAGCCAGTTCTGCGGCCCGCTCACGTCGTCGCCCCGGTCCCGGGGCGGACGACCTCGACCTCGTCCAGGGTGGCCAGCCCTTCGGTGAGGAGGTCGTCCAGCCTCGGCAGGAAGGCCCGGATCCGTTCCTCGGTGTCGACGATCGTGACGATCACCGGCAGGTGGTCTGCCATCGACAGCAGCCGGGTGGTGTGCACCATCGAGGTGGCGCCGAAGCCCTCGATGCCGCGGAAGACGGACGCCCCCGCCAGCCCGGCGGCGTGGGCCCGGTGCACGATCTCGGTGTACAGGGGTCGGTGGCGCCAGGTGTCCGTGTCGTCGACGAAGATCGTCAACCTCAGTGCCCGGCCGGCTGGAATCATCGCGTTCCCCTCCTCGCCCTCGTCGCTCTCGCCGTCCTCGCCAGGAGCCCGCGGGTGGTCCACGCGCCGGCCGTCACCGCGACCAGGGCCGCGATGACCGTCGCCGCCAGGTAGCCGAGCGCCGGGCCGACCCGGCCGGCGGAGACCAGGCGCTCGATGTCCAGGCAGTAGGTGGAGAAGGTGGTGAAGCCGCCCAGCACCCCGGTGGCCAGGAACGGCCGCGCCCAGGTGGGCGCCGTCCACGCCTCGGTGAGCACGACCATGAGAACACCGATCAGCAGGCAACCGGCGGCGTTGACCCCGAGCGTCGTCCAGGGGAAGGAACCGGCCGCGGCCGGCCACAGCAGGGCGGCTCCGTAGCGGGCACCCGCGCCGATCGCGCCACCGGCGGCGATCACCGCCAGGACGGCGTGATGGGAGCGACGCGACTCGCCGCCCCCGCGCGCACCGGGTGGATCGAGGTCGGGATCGATGCCGGGGTCGACGGGCTCGGTCGCCACCGTGAATTTCACCTGGTCCGGACGCATGCCTCTCCCTACACGCGGGGGGATGCCCGGCATCGCGGGCACCGCCTGTCACGGGTAGGGACCGTTGGCGGCGGGTGCCGCGGTTGGGAGCGGCGGGCCCCACCGCCGCGAGGCCCGCCGGATATCGGCGGGCTCCTCGTGCCCAGCCTAGCGCGGCCGCCCCGCGATCATCCGTACGGCCGCTCCCCGAGGCCTGTGTCGCGGAAAATCACGGAGAGGGAGCCGCGACACCGCCGGGCGGGCGAGGCGGGATCTCGTGGCGTGCGGAGCCCGCTGCCCTGCGGTATCGCGCTTCTCACGCCCGTTCCGCGGTCGCGCCACCAAGACCGGCGCGCGGAGCCGTGACGTCACCACCGGTCATGAGCCGGTCCAGTACGGCGGCATCCGTGCTCACCCGGTTGCCCGCGTCGAAGGAGCGGACGTGGACACGCCTCCCGACGGGCTCGCCGTCGCCGAGCAGGGCGAGCGTCTTCTCGTCACCGTCGGCGGTCTTCGCCAGGAAGCGGCGGCCGTCGGCCTCGAGTCTCCCGATCACGATGCCGACGCGGGTGCCGTCACGCCGGTGCCTCACGGTGTAGGTCTCGATCGTGCCCCGCCCGTCGGCCCGGACGGCCTGCGGGACGGCGGGCCAGGCGTCGATCTCGGCCTGAAGCTCGGCGCTGCGATCCTGGCGCCACCCGGTGGGAGCGGTCGAGTAGACGCCGACCGAGTACTTGCTCAGCATCCCGCCGTTCGCCCCCACCATGCCGTACGAGCCGGGCCTGGCGCGGAGCCTCTGGACGATCTCGGCTATCGCGTGCGTCGAGTAGTTGTTGCCCGCCCCGCCGAAGAAGGGGAGTCCTCCGGTGACCGTCAGCCCGCGCGGGTCGTCGGCGGCCAGGCCGAGGCCGTCGCAGATGTTGGAGACGGCGATGGGAAAGCAGCTGTACAGGTCGATGGCGTGCAGGTCGTCCACCCCGATGCCCGCCAGGTCCAGGGCGTGCCGGGCGGCCGTCACGGAGGCCGGTCCCGCACCGAGGTCGGCCCGGTCCAGCAGGTCGCGCTCGCGCAGATCGGCGTGGCCGTGCAGGAAGACCCACCTCTGCGCGGGGACGCCGAGACGTCTCGCGTCGGCCACGGACATCAGCAGGACGGCCGCCCCCTGGTTGACCTTCTCGCGCGCGACGAGGTAGCGGGTGTAGGGCTCGGCGATGAGCCGGTTGTCCTCGGTCGGGGTGACCAGTTCCCCGGCGTCGCGTTCGACGGGCGCGGCGGCGTGCGGGTTGGCGGCGGCGACCCTGGTGAACGGGGCGAACAGCGCCCCCATCCCGGCCGCGTACTCCCGCCTCGTCTGCCCGAGGCGGGCCCGGCGCGCGTTGTCGAACAGCGCGTACTGACTCGGCGCGCCCGCCAGCCCGTGCGCGGCCAGGAACCGGGAGACGAGTCCCTTGAGCCCGTAGCCGCGGTCCTCCAGATCACCTTCGACGGTCTCGCCGAAATCGGGCCTGTCCTCGGCCCCCGCCAGGTGCAGGACCGTCGAGATCGCCTCGGATCCGACGATGAGGGCCACCCGCGAGGAACCGGCCGCGATCGTCGCGGCGAGCTCGTTGACCAGGCGCTGGGGCGCCTGCCCGCCGGCCACCTCCAGGATCGCCCGGCCGGGGTTCGCACCCACCCGGTTCGCGACGGAGCGAGGGTAGTTGGTGGATCTGCCCAGCGGTGCGAGGGCGCCGGGCGCGGAGATCTCGAACTGGCGCACCCCCGCCACGGTGTCGACGGCGGCGGCGACGTCCGCGGGGTTCGCGCGGGTGTCGGCGAGGGCCTCGCGGACGGCGGCCGCCGCGAGCTCGACGGGTGACAGGCGCCGGTAGTCGCGCTCGCCGATCCGCTCCGACGACTGCCCGACGCCCACGAGCACCGGCGTGCGGGGGTCGAGGTCCTCGAAGGTCATCTTCACACTCCAGCGGGTTCGGCGACAGGGTCCGTCACCGCCCCGAAGTGATGGTCACCTTGGTCACCTGTGAAAGACGATGCGAACAGGCATGATTTATAGATAAATATCGTCCTTAAACGATGGAGCGTATCTCCTCCCTCCACTGGAGTCGTGATCACGTGACCAAAGGCGCAGGACACCAGACGGGGCGGGGTTGCCCGGGCCGCTCCACGATCGTGGGTTCGCCGGTGAAGTGCGCAGTGTCGATCCGGCGGCACAGGTTGCCTCGGAGTTGTCGAACACTCATACGCTCTGCCATGAACCTGTGGCACCTTTGGTGCCGTGCAGCTTCGTTACAACTTCCGCCTCTCCCCGACACCGGACCAGCAGATCACGCTGGCTCGAGCGTTTGGATGCGCCCGCGTGGTGTTCAACGACGGGCTGCGCGCACGCCAGGATGCCCGTGAGGCGGGTCTGGCCTACGTCTCCGATACGGAGCTGTCCAAGCGTCTGACCGCAGCAAAAGCGACACCGCAGCGGGCGTGGTTGGGCGAGGTGTCCAGCGTGGTTCTTCAGCAGGCGCTGACCGATCTGAACACCGCCTACCGCAACTTCTTCGCCTCCCTGTCTGGTCGGCGCCAAGGGCCGAGGATCGGCCCGCCCCGGTACCGGTCCCGCAAGGACAACCGCCAGGCGATCCGCTTCACCAAGAACGCCCGATTCGCCATCACGGCGGGCGGGAAGCTACGACTGCCGAAGATCGGCGATGTGCCGGTTACCTGGTCGCGTTCTTTGCCATCGGAACCATCATCGGTGACGGTGATCAAGGATGCGGCGGGCCGGTACTTCGCCTCCTTCGGTGCGACACGAAGTCGCTCTGCGCAAGTGGGGGTCTCCCCCGGAGAGGGGGAAGTAGGGAGACTCCTCTGATCAGTGTCCAAGATCAGTCC